>CAYQYG010000033.1:0-35454 GCA_964421485.1 uncultured Polyangiaceae bacterium
TCTCTACCCGCCGCCGAGGCCCCCGGACAGCATGCAGGTCGCCGAACGGTTACCCTGGATGAGGTCCGGAAGCTCCTCGCCGCCATCGCGGAAGGGAGGGGGTGAGCCATGGCCGGGAAGAAGATCCACGTCCCGGAGCCCGTGCCCCTGACACGGCGCTTCATCACGGAGTCGGAGGCCCGCGCATTGCGAAACGTCCAGTGCGCCGACTGCGACGAATGGCTCAAGCCAGACCAGCGGGACGCGCACCAGTGCCAGGGCCGGCCGCTTCAACCGCGGGCACGCCGCGAGGTGCAGGAGATGATCGACGCGTCGATCGCTCAGGCGTTCGCCCGGCTCCTCGCCGCCATCGAGCGCGCCATGCGCGGGGAGGGCTGAGCCATGGCCATCAAGTACATGACGACCCGCTGGCCCACGGGTGAAGAGGTCATGGCCGAAGCCGTCGCGAGCGGCGCCCTCATCGACGCGACGGACATCGCGTGCGAGCAGGGTTTCGAGATGCGGCTCTACGTGACGCCCGCGGTCATGCAGGCGCACGGCGTCGCGGGGCTCCGCGCCATCGTGCTGGTCATCTCGACCATGCCCGAGCTGTGCGACGGGCCCGCGCCGATCCGCGTCGACATGCACGACGGCGGCGCCCCGCTCGACGTCGCCCGCGAGGCCGACGGCGCCGTCATCGTGCTCCTCGCAATTACGCAATAAATTCGCTGCGACACGGCGGACGCGCGCATCTGTGCTATTCGGACTTCCCGTCCTTTGCGCTATCGCCGTGCGCAGCCTTGATTACCTCTGTGGCAGTCTTCGCGAGTGCTTGCACTTCGCCAGAAGCCGCCCTCAGTTGCGCTGCGACTGCTCTCGCCGGGGTGCTCACGCCCAGAATCGCGCGTATTACCTCGACATCCTTCGCGTCGTTTAGGAGGCGGCGAGGCACAAACATCCGCTCCGACACGCGCAACATCGAGTAGCCAAAGTACACCGCCGCAATCGAGATGACGCCATGCACGATCAGCAGCAGAAACACGACCCGCTCTGTTTCTGGCTTGACCTTCGCGGCGATATCGTCGATCGCAAACGTGGAGTACAGCAGGACCACGGTAACGATCACGGTACCGAGTATGCCCGCAATGGTGCCTGCCCATCGGCGCAGCGACGCTTCGCTTCTTACCTCCTTATTCAGCTCATCGGCGACGCCTATTGTTACGGCAACAGGCTGATCAAATTCGTCCTTCTCCGGTTCCTTCTCCGGCTCCCTCTGCGATACGGCCAGCTTGGTCCTGGACATGTTACGTTAGCTTGCGAAGTTGTAGCGACAAAGCGCCATGCGAAACGTCGAACAAGTTTGCCAACTCGAACGCGCTGCGCTTGGATCCAGTTATTATCGGCTCCAGCAACCACAGTGGCATTAGTAGCGCCGCTGCAAAGTCATTAGCCTCCTCCTCTCGAATGTCACCCACGCGGGCGAACGTCGAATCGCGCATCATCCTGCCAGTTGGATGCAGCAGCAGATGGCCAAGCTCATGGGCCAACGTGAACCTTATCCGCACAGGCGCGTTGTCACAGTCGATGCGGATAGTCGCTGGTTCGACTGTAGAATCGATGGATCCAACGTAGCCTGGTGAGTGCAGTCTGACGACCTTCACTCCCAGCCGTGTAGCGATGCTCTCGACGTCGACGGGCGGCTTGGTGACTCCCATCAGTCGGAGGACCACGTTCGCGACGTGGTGGGGACGGTCGTCGCGCGCGCGTAGTTCGCGGATCGCCCGCCACAACGGCCGCTTCTGGGTCCCGCCTTCCACTTGACAGATACTATCCGCCGGATCGCCGCTGGCAACCGGACACTGAACGGATATGTCATGGCCACCCCAACATGTCGGAATTGTTCAATATTATTACATGGAAACCGTGTAGAGCCAGCCGTGGCCTTGACAGTCCGATGCGACTGTGCAAGCGCGCATGGTTCTGCGCTAGTCGCCGTCAAACAGGTCGAGCTGTACCATCGGCCGCGGCGGCGTGGGCCTCGGACGCCACGAGAGCAGGTCGAACTGCACCGGCCCCGCGGACTCCTCGGGAGCCGCCGCAGCGGCCGCTGGCGCCGCTGGCACCGGTTCCGCCTGGCGCGCGCTGCCCCCGTGGACCAGGCGGAGCACGCGCCCCGTCCCGGTCTGCCGGGCCGGCCCTGCCCCGGGCCGCGGGGCGAGCGCCACCGCGCGCGGCGCCGCCGTCTCGGGTTCCTCGAGCGCAGCGGCCACGAGATCCCCCACCGTCCACGGGCGCGATGCGAGCCCCGCGATGACGGCCGGGGTCGTGCCGAGCGTCTCATGCACCCGGACCAGGTTGTAGGCCGCGACGACCAGCGCCACGGCGGCGCGGTGGCCGCGCAGCGTCTTGCTGAACGCCAGGCAGCGGCGGCGCTTCCGGCCGACCATGTGCCGCATCGTCCCGTTGAGCCGCTCGACGTGCGAGGTGCTCACGAGGTCCATGTCCGGCGCCCCGCTCGTCGCCCCCTTCGTCATGAAGACGTCCCGCGGGGGCTCGTACTTGTCGAAGCTGTCCCCAGCGCCCCGGGCCGCGCCCGCGCCGCCCTTGTAGTTCTTGATCACCTGGCCGTAGTCGACCGCGCCGCGAAACGCCCGCGCGACCGCATCGGCGTACGATGGGAAGCCGTCCGTGGAGAGCTGCGGCACCACCGTGAGCCGCGCGCGCAGGTCATCGATGAACGCCCGGGTGTGCGCGTCGTCCCGCTTCCCGACGTGCCACGAGATGATCAGCCGCGTCGTCCGGTCGAGCGCCAGGTACGTGTACGCGTCGCCCCATTCGGCGGGGTCCGCCTCCGTGACCCGCGCCTGCTTCTTCTGGACGAAGCTCCACAGCTCGTCGCACTCGATCAGCGTCGCCGCGACGCCCCGCACCATGCGGTCATGCAGCCGGGCGCACCCGTCGCCAGCCCGGAGCGCGAAGCTCGCCACCGTGCCGCGGTTCGCGCCCACCATGCGCGCCGTCGCGCGGATGCTGTTGCCCTCGATCAGCGCGCCGATGATCTGCGCGCGCACGTCCATCGGGAGAGGAAGCGGCATCGCCGACCCTTGCCTTCCTCCGGAGCGGGGGGCATCCTTCGCGGTGCGACGTGCGTTGGACGGGCCCACCGTCCGGCGTTCCGCAGCCCCGCTCCCGGTGCCAGCCGAGGGCGGGGCGCTTCTACGTCGTGGGCCCATCTGTACCACGCGCCGGATCCGACGTTCAGCATCCAAGCGCGCCGCTGTGACAGCGAATGTCATAGCTGCGTTCGGCGATGGCGCTGGTGTATGCTGAGGCATGCCCACCCGTTCCGAGTTCGAAGATGCTGCTCTGGCGGTGCTGGCAGACCGCGCGCATGCGCCTACGACCGCTCGGACGTTCGCGGCACTGTACGAGTTCCTGGCTGCCACGAATCTGCGCGGCACATGCCACATGGCCTCGACGGTCGCATTCGTGCTGCTCAGAGAACAAGACGTGAATGCTGTGCTCTGCATCGGCAACGTCGGCGACGTTTCCCATTCCTGGATCGAGATCGATGCCGAGGTCTACGACGTGGCCATCGCCTGTCCTGAACCGCCGGGCACAGCGCTGGCGCCCGTTATGGCAAGCAGGCACATCTACAATGGGATGCCAGCAGTTTTTGTGTACGGGGCGGGTTCTCGGCGAGGGCTCGATGCGGATGCGAGCTTGGTCGCGCGCATGAACCTTGGCGAGTACATGGATCGCTTTCCAATGCACGAGCAAGGCCTGTGGGGTGTGGCGGTCGAGGTGGGCGGGGCCATTGGGCTGGCCACGAGTGTCTCGGCGCTGCGCGAACGCTACGCAAACGTGCGGCGGGTCTTGCGAGAGCCCACCGTCGCGTCAATCACGCCAGACGATGCACGTCGGGAGCGCAACCGCCGCAAGCGCGAGCGCCAAGGTCGCCGCTGAGGCCACCCACTCCACAATCACACCGCGCTGTCAACATCCAAACGAGGCGGATCGGGCATCTCCCGTCATGGCATCACCGCGCCATAGTGGCCGGTATGGTGGCCTATACGTGGCCGGTACCGGACCCGTCCAGGCCACTACCCGCGCACGCCCCCCGCACGTGCGCGCACGCCCCCCGCACGCGAACGCGCACCCGCCGACCCGGGCGCGCTGTGGTAGCATCGGCCACCTTCCGCCCATGTCCAAGTCCAATTCGGACACGCAGAGCAATCCCCTCCTGAGCTGGGGACAGTACCGCCAGAAGATCGATCGGGACGTGCTTCACCTTGCGATCGCCTGGTCGTGCGACGAGCCGCGCCGCATCGGCGAGGTGGCGGCGATCATGGAGCCGTGCATCCTCGGCCGCGGCCTGCCGCCGTCCGACGACTCGGTGCCGCGCACCTTGTTCCACCAGCAACGTCCCGTCGAGCCGGGCCGGATGGCGCCGCTCGATGGACCGCACGTCTCCCGGCGCCAGCTCGAGCTGACGCCGCTGCGGGACGGCACGCTCAAGGTGCGCTCGTTGAGTCGTCGCCCGTTGATCCTGCACGGCGAGATCGTGGAGCGCGGGGTGGTGCGGCCAGGGGATACGGTGACGGTGCAGGACGTGCTGGTGCTGCTCGTGGTGCAGCGGAGGTGTCGCCGGCCGACGCTCCCCATCTGCTCGCCGGTGCCCGTGTTTCCATTCGGCGAGGCCGACGCCTACGGTATCGTCGGAGAGAGCTCCGCCGCGTGGGCGCTGCGCGAGGCGATCGCGTTCGCCGCGAGCTCCGGAAAGCACGTGCTGGTGCTCGGCGAGAGCGGGGTCGGCAAGGAGCTCGCCGCGCGCGCCATTCACGCGCTCTCCCCGCAATGCGGCGGGCCCTTCGTGGCGCGCAACGCGGCGACGTTCCCCGAGGGGCTGGTCGACGCCGAGCTCTTCGGCACCGCCAGAGGCTTCCCCAACGCGGGCAGCCCCGAGCGGCGCGGGCTCATCGCCGAGGCGGACGGGGGGACGCTCTTCCTCGACGAGATCGGCGAGCTGCCGCCGCAGCTCCAGGTCCACCTCCTGCGCGTGCTCGACCGCGGGGGCGAATACCAGCGCCTCGGCGAGGCACGCACGCGCCGATCGAGCTTCCGGCTGGTGGCGGCGACCAATCGGCCCGCCGACGCCCTCAAGCACGATCTCTGCGCGCGGTTCACCCTCCGGGTCGAGGTGCCCGGCCTCGGGCAGCGGCGCGAGGACGTGCCCCTCTTGCTCCAGCACCTGCTCGCCCGCGTCGCGCGCGCGACGCCGGCCCTGGCCGCGCGCTATTTCGAGCAGCGCGCAGGCGGCGTCGCCGAGGCGCGCGTGGATGGTCACCTCGTCGAGGCGCTGCTCCAGCATCGATTCTCCCTGCACACACGCGAGCTGGAGCGCCTGATGTGGGTGGCCCTGGGCACCAGCCCGGGCGACGTCCTGACGCTCACGCCGGAGCTCCGCGCCGCGATGAAGATCGACGAGACCGCGCCGGAGCGCGCCAGCGCGCCCTCCACCGATCCGAGGACGGTCGGGCGCGCCGAGATCGAGGCCGCGCTGGCCGCCGTGGGCGGCAGCATCACCGAGGCCGCGCGCGAGCTGGGATTGAAGAACCGGTTCGTCCTCTATCGCTTGATGAAGCGGCTCGGCATGGTCGCCCCGGAGGACGACCCGAGCAGCTCCTGATGGGATCCTGTCAGCTCACTCCTCCGGCGGCGGCCCCGAGGCCCGGGCGACGTGGTCGGGCCGGATCGCGGAGGGGTCGAAGCGCTGGGCCGAGGCGAGCATCTTCTCGAGCAGCGCTTCGGCGGGGGGCGGCTCGCCGCGGTGGAATCGCAATGGATTCACCCGGGCCACCACGAACGCCTTCAGATAAGGGCTCTCGAGCCCGTGCTCCTTCAATGCCTGCACCGCCCTCGTGACCGCGTCGTCGAGCTGGAGCAGGAGGGCCGCGCGCCTCTTCCTCGCCTCGAGGGCCTCTGGCAAAGGGTCGTCCATGAACCTCTCGACGTGGCGCAGGATCGAATGGTAAGCGCCGCCCGAGAAGCGGGGGCGGGCCTCGTAGCAGAGCCCCAGGGTGAGGAGCGGCGGCTCCTCGAACTCGAGCGCATAGGCGCCCTCCGGCTGGCTCGGATCGATCTCCGCCAAGGAGCGCGCCATCCGGATCACCTCCAGGGCCTTCTCGCGGACGTTGTGGGCCTTCTCGGTGTTCAGCGCGAGGATGCGATAGGCGATGCGCTCGTCGGGGAGGACCAGGGCGACGATCGATCTCGCGCCGAGGCGCTCCAGGGCGCCGCGGCGGTGGTTGCCGTTCGGGGTCCAGTAGACGCCCTCGGCGGTGCGCACCGCGATGATGGGGTCGAGGTAGCGATCGATCCTGTCGATCACCTCGCGGAGGCGCGTCACGTGGCCCTCGGAGAGGTCTCGCTGGAATGGCGTGGGGACGACCTTGTCGAGGGGCAGGCCGGCGAGCACCGCCCAGGTGCCGCCGATCGGCTCGCGATAGGCGCCCAGCACGGAGCCGCCGTCGGCCTCGATCCGCCGGCAGAGCTCGGCGACCTCGGGGGGCGGCTGGGCGGCCGCGAGCTCGCGCGCGTCGAGGCCGCGCGCCCGAGGGGGGGACGGCTCCTTCTTGCGCCGGGGGCGGGCTGACGGGGCCCCCGCCGGCTTCTTCGCGGCGGGGGCCTTGCGGGTCCTGGGCGTCTGGGGCTCGGTGGTCGCGGGCATGCGCGCAGTGTAATGCGGCCGCGGGGGGCGCGCGACGAGGAGCGCGACCCGGTGGGCCAGGTGTGAGCCAGTCGTTGACGATGTGAAGATGTGAAACCGCCGGCCGCGCGCGGCAGGTGTGCGCGCGGCACGAGCGCGCACACGCGGCGCGTCGCGCTTGATCCCCCGGCATGGGTCCGATATGGCAAGACGATGCGCTTGCCTCGCCTCTGGTCCTTCACGGCTGTCGCCGTCCCCTTCGTCGCCGCGTGCTCCCTGGCCGCGTGCTCCTCGGACGACGAGCCGGCGCCGTCGTCGACGTCCACGGGCACGGGCGGCGCGGGCGGAGGCGCCGGCGGGGCCGGGGGCGGGGTGCCGGATCCGACCGCGATCTGCGAGGAGCTGTCGCTGCCGGCGCGGGCGTTCTCGGAGGGGCCGTACGGGGTCCACCGGGGCGAGATCGCGGACGATTTCACGGTCGACCTCGCGGACGGCACGCAATGGAGCCTGCGCGATCGGTTCTCGGGGTGCGAGAGCTACGTGTTCGTGCCGGACCGGCTGCCCGTCTCCGACCTCGACGACACGTCCATCTGGGAGAGCGACGCCGACCTCGCGAGCCTGGTCGAGCGCTCGCCGCGGAACGTGCACTACTTCTTCGTGTCGCGGTATTCGGGGGAGGCGGCCGCCGCCAGCGTCCAGGGGATGCAGGCGCGCGTCGACGGGCTGCTCGCCACGCTCGAGGCGGCGGACGCGGCGCACTGGAGGGCGCGCCTGCACGTGCTCGCCGCGAGCGCGGGCGAGCTCCAGAGCTGGATCGGCGACGTGCTCTCGTCGCACGGCCGCATCGGCTTCGGGATCGACCGCGGGCAGCGCGTCCGCGGCGCGGGGTACCTCTCCGACGTCAATCGCTACAGCTCGCAGCTCGAGGCCGCGGGCGCGTGGCCGTTCGAATCGAACCTCGCCTACGCCGCCCACGAGCCGCATTACTTCAATGCTCAGGCCGCCGTCGACGCGCGGCTCGAGGCCGAGGAGGTCACGGTCGTGCCGCTGTTCGACGGCGAGATCCTCGAGGAGTACCAGGACACGGACGTGACGCTGCCCGCGGCGGCGGAGATGGCCGCGTTCGATACCCTCGAGATCGAGGTGGCGCAGCAATGCCCCGACCCCGACGAGATCGAGCTCGGCAACTGCGGGGCATGGGATTACATCGCGAACCTCTTCGTCCAGGACGCGGGGGGCAACATGGTGGAGCTCGCGCGGTTCATCACGAGCTATCACCGCGAGGCGCGCTGGGTGGTCGACGCGACGCCGATGCTCGCGCTGCTGCGCGAGGGCGGGCTGCGCACGTTCCGCTGGTCCTTCGCGCCGTCGTGGAACACCCAGCCGACGGCCACCCGCCTGTCGCTGCGGTTCTCGAACAAGGCGAAGGGGATGACGCCCACCCAGGCCACGTTCCTCTGGTCCGGCGGGCCGTTCAACTCGGCCTACAACACGCTGCACGCCCCGGTGGACGTGCCCATCCCCGCCGGGGCGCAGCGGGTGGAGCTCTGGTCGATCGTGACGGGGCACGGGGCGGCCAGCAATTACTGCTCGGAGTTCTGCGACCACGCGCACGAGATCACGATCGACGGCGCGGTCCACGTGAAGGACCACCCCGAGGCGGCCACGAACGAGGGGTGCATCGGCCAGATCGAGCACGGAATGACCCCGAACCAGGCGGGCACGTGGTGGTTCGGCCGCGGCGGCTGGTGCCCCGGCCAGCAGGTCGAGCCCTGGGTCGTCGACGTGACCGCCGACGTGACGGCCGGCCAGACCGCCACCGTCTCCTACCGCGGGCTGTTCAATGGAATGGATCCGCCGGACGATTCCGGTGACATCGTCCTGACGTCGTACCTCGTCGTCTACGAATGATCGTCCCGGGAGGGGCGAATTTCCGTTGACAGCCGGGATGTGGGCGGCGGGGCGGCCGCCCGGCGCCGGGGGTCGCTAGCGGACCTCGAACGGGAGATCCGCTTCCTCGATCAGGTCGCCGGAGTCCGCGTCCTCGAGGGTCACGAACATGTGGTACTTGCCCGCCGGCCACGGGCCGTCGGTGGCGCCCGGGTTGGCAGGGTCCAGGTTCGAGAGGAGCTGGACGTCGATGGTCGCGGGGCCCCCCAGCTCGTCCGCGCTCGGGCGCGGGTAGATCTCCTGATCGGAGAGCTGGATGCCGCCGGCAGGTCCCTTGATGTTGAACGTGAGGCGGGTGCTCTGATCGCCGCCCGTCAGGTAGACGATGCAGTGGATCTCGTTCTCGGTCGTATTGAACTTGGTCGAGCCGAGGCCCTTCTCGTAACCCATGTAGGTTTCCATGGAGGGCGAGCAGCCCGCGGCGCCGGAGAGGGCGCCCAGCGCCACGAGCGTGAGGAGGCTGATGGACGATCGACGGGACCTCATGGTGGGGCGAGCTTACCACCCGGCCGGCCGCGCTCGCTACAGGGGAGCGCCGGGTCGATTCGCGATACCATGCGCGCGTGATCGGCAGGCCGACGCTCGTCGCCACGCTCCTCGCCGCAGGCGGCGCCGCGGCGCTCCTGCTCGCGGAGGGCTGGCTGCCCCCGTCCCGCTACAGCCCGGCGGCGCTCGGGGCGGGGTGCGCGGCGCTCGCGACGCACGGGATCCTGCGCGAGCTGCGGCGCCGCGATCGGGTCGCGATCTCGCTCGGCGCGGGCATGCTCGGCTTCCTCGCCGGGGCGGCCGCGGCGGGCGGGGCGCACCCCTGGGCGCTCGGGTTCGCCGGCGCGTGGGCGCCCGCGCTGATGCTCTTCCTCGCGGGCGTCGGGCGGGAGCGGCTGATCTTCGAGCTCGAGCGCCTCGAGAACGAGGCCGAGGTCGACGCGCGGCGGCCGGCCGCGCTGAGGCGCGCCGTGGAGATCCGCGACAGGGCGCGCGAGGCCGCGCGGGGGGTGGATCCGGAGGGGGCGGAGGGGCCCTCGCACCCGGGCGACGCGCGCGCGGTCTATGCGTACGCCGCGCAGGTGGCCGCGTACGCGCACGCGCAGGACGCGCGGTACGACGAGGCGATCGCCTCGCTCGGGGCGGTGCCGCCCGCGTGGATGCCCGCGCCGATGCGGCCGCTGATGCTCAGCAACCTGTCGCACTGGCGCCTCTGCGCCGGCGACGTCGAGGGGGCGCGCGCCGCGCTCGACGCCATCGACGAGGCGACGGCGCTGCCCGCGGTGCGGCCCATCGTGCGCGGCGCGCGCGCGGCGGTGCTGGTGCGCGAGGGCGACGTGGAGGGCGCGCTCGACCTCGTGGGGCGCAGGGACGGCGAGCTCGGCGAGCCGCCGTTCGTGCGGGATCGCTACCGCGTCGCGCGGGCGCACGCGCTCGCCGCGAAGGGGGACGAGGCGGGCGCGCGCGCCGAGCTCCGGCGCGTCGTCGAGGACGCCGGGGTCGCCGAGCTCCGCCGCTGGGTCCGGGCCGGCGGGCCGGCGGAGGCGCTGATCCGCGCCGAGGCGGGGCTCGGGGCGGAGGGCGCTGGCTGATTGCCCGCGCGCGGCGCGCTCCGATATGATCCGCGCATGCGCGTCTTGCCTCTGCTCGCCCTCGCCGCGGCCTCCTCCGGCTGCAAGGCGCTCGAGCCGCCGCCCCCGCCGCCGCAGATCATCAACGTCCGGGTGAGCAGCGACCCCGGCAAGCCGCTCGCCAACGCCGATCTGCTCTTCAATGGGAAGAAGATCGCCAGCACGGACGCCGACGGGCTCGGCCAGCTCAAGCTCGGCGGGCGGGACGGCGACGCGTTCGACATCACGGTGGCCTGCCCGCCGGGCCACGCGTCGCCGGAGAAGCCGGTGCAGGTGATCCTGAAGCGCCTCGCCGACGGGAAGAGCCCCGAGTACGCGGTCTCGTGCCCGCCGAGCACGCGCACGATCGTGGTCGCGGTGCGCGCCGACAACGGGCCCAACCTGCCGGTCACCTACCTCGGCCGTGAGGTCGCGCGCACCGACGAGGCCGGCGCCGCGCACGTCGTGCTCAAGCTCCAGCCCGGCGATCAGTTCGACCTCGCGCTCAACACGAGCGAGCGGCAGAGCATGCGCCCGCAGAACCCCGTCGCGAGCTTCGTCGTCGGCCAGCGCGACGACATCTTCACCTTCGATCAGAAATTCGATGAGGAGGTCAAGCGAATGTACAGGGGCCCCGCCGCTCCGAAGGGTCCTGTCAAGATCCCCCGCTGAGCCCCGCGATCGCCCGGGCCGCACCGTCCGAGCCGCCGCGCTCGAGCGCGCTCAAGCGAAAAGTTCACTCCCCACCCACAATGGCCCCACCTTGTCCCACATGAGGGGCCCACTTTTCCTCGGGCACGGCCCGCAAGCCGATTGCGGCGCCGGGCGGCCGGGCCGTAGCATCGGCTTTCGCACGATGATCGCTCCCACGATGAAGGCTCTGATCCGGAAGCTCGCGGCCGACAGGCGCGGCGCCGTGTCGACCGAGTACCTGGTCCTGGTCGGGACCGTGGCCCTCGGTCTGGCGGCCGCCCTGTTCGCCCTCGGCCCCGGGTTGGTAGCAAGCTACGTCCAGACGCGTAGCATCATCGCCTCGCCGTGAGGAGATCCATGCCGCGAAACCCCCTGTAGACCTGGCGCGGCTGCACCCCTGGTGAGCGAGGAGATTACGATCATGGACAAGATGACCCTGGCCACTCCGTCTTTCGTGAAGGACACCCGCGGCGCGAACCTCGTCGAGTACATCATCCTCGTCGGCGTCGTGGCCCTCATCGCCCTGGCGGGCTTCAAGCTCTTCGGGACGAGCGTGACGGACAAGGTCAACGAGCAGTCCAACTCGGTGAACGCGATCAACGGCGTCGGTCAGTGACGGGTCGCCCTCCCGGGATCTGAGGCGAAGGACGCCGAGAGGCGGCCCTTTGCCTCACTGTCCGACGTGGGGGGCGATCCTCCGGCGTCGCGACGCGGTGGTGCCGGGGACGGCACGGCGGGAGACCCTTGCCCGGCGGGGGGCCTCCGCGTGCCCGGTCCGGCATTCGGCCGCACCCTGCGAGGTGTCGATATGCTCGGGGTGCCCTATTTCATGGCGTTCGCGATCGCGGTCTCGGCGATCGCCGCCTGGCACGACTGGCGGACCGGCGAGATCCCCGACTGGATCACGCTGGGGCCGCTCTGCGCGGCTCCGCTCGCGCACCTCGGGTTCCATCTCCATCAGACCAGGTCCATGAGCCACGCGATCGAGGCCGCCGGCTTCTCGATCCTCGGCGCGGCCGCGTGCGCGGTCGTGCCGCTGATGCTCTTCAGGGTCGAGGGGATGCTCGGCGGCGACGTCAAGCTGCTCGCCGCGATCGGGGCGATCCTGCGGCCGCTCGCGGGCGTCGAGGCGGAGTTCTACGCGATCCTGGCGGGCATCGTGATCGGGTGCGCGCAGCTCGCATACGAGGGGCGGCTCCTGCGCATGCTCGGCAACACCGCGGCGCTCACGCTCAACGTGTTCCTGCCGAAGCACCGCCGCCGGCAGCTCACGCCCGAGATGTTGACAAGGCTGCGCTTCGGCCCCGCGATCTTCGTGGGCACCTGCGGCGCCGCGCTCACGAACTGGAGGACCCCGTGAAGATCCTGTGGTTGCGACGGAGCCTGGAGGACGGCGCGCCCGCCCGCGACAGGCGCGGCGCGGTCTACGTCGAGTTCCTCGCGGTCTTCTTCCCGATCTTCACGATGTTCCTGTCGCTCGTGCAGTTCTCCTTCCTGCAGACGGCGTCGGTCATCATGCAGCAGTCCGCGCAGAAGGCGGTGCGGGTGGCGGCGGTGGTGATCCACGACAACCCGGCGCTCTACGGCGTCGCGCAGGGCTCGGTCGCGGGCAAGCGGCGCGAGATGATCGAGGACGCGGCGAAGCTGCCGCTCGCGGCGCTCGGCAACCCGAGCTCCGCGACGGTGACGCTGAACAACGGCTACGGGCGCGACGAGATGATCAACCTCCGCGTCGACTACACGTACCTGTGCCGCGTGCCGCTCGGGCGCTTCGTCGTCTGCGGCGCCGGCGGGACCAAGGCCCTCTGGGCGACGGCGTCATTCCCGAACCAGGGCGCCGATTTCATCTACTGAGGGAGGAGGACCGCGATGCGCGAGAGATCGTTCGGCCAGCCCGCCCCCCTCGGCGATCGCCGCGGGGCCGTCGTCGTGATGGGGCTGTTCATGTCCATCTTCCTCGTGGGGTCCCTCTGGTACCTCATCGGGATCGGCGACGCGGCGCTCTACCGCGCCCGCCTCGACGCGGGCTCGGACGCCATCTCGTTCGGCGCCGCCGTGTACCACGCGCGCGGCATGAACATGATCGCGATGCTCAACCTGATCCTGGTGGCGACGCTCGCGATCATCATCGTCGCGAAGGCGCTCAAGTTCGTGATCGGGATCGTCTACGCGACCGCGAAGTACATGTGCTACCTCGCGAAGCTCGCCGGCGGCGAGGATCCGGAGTCGTGCAACGTGGCCAAGGACGCCGCGAGCACGATGGAGAAGCTGTCGCTGATCATCGACTCGATCGAGGCGAACGAGGGCGGGCTGATGGCCAGCATCAGCACGGCGCAGCGCGAGATCGCGGCGACGGCGCCGTGGGTCGCGGCCACCGAGAGCACGAACCTCGGGGCGGACTACGCGCCCATCATCGTCAGCGGCGGCGCGGTCAGCCCCTCGATGGTGCCGGCGAACGGCCGCCTCGGCCTGCCGATCCGGGACGAGGACTGGGCCGTGACCTGCAAGCGCGGCACCGACCTCGCGCCCGACATGGTCGACGACATGATCCCGCCCGCCTACCTCGAGTACGTCGGCATGGTCGGCTCGCTCGAGGGCCTGACGGCTGACTTCTCGCCGACCTACTGCGGCGAGGGGACCTTCACCGGCGGCGACTTCAACGTCTTCGACGAGAAGGACGTCTGCAAGGAGAAGAAAGAGAAGTGGGAGGAGGAGCACGGCGGCCACGGGCACCACGGCGGCGGCGGCGAGGAGTTCGATTGGGACAAGTGCATCGAGGAGAACAAGGTCGATCCTGACAAGATGGACGAGACGGAGAAGGAGGAGAAGATCCCCGACGTCGACCCCACCGAGGGCCTCGAGGAGGTGCCCCAGCCTCAGTCGAAGACGGCCAAGGAGATCATCCCCTGGGCGCGGAACGGCAGCGACTACTTCCAGGTCTACGCGATCGTGGAGGGCAACACCGAGCGCCTGCGCGCGCCCGACACGGGCGTGTTCATCGCCGCCGGCGGCGCGGCGCCCCCCATCACCGAGGGGCTCGAGAAGTACGGGCTCTCCCAGGCCGAGTTCTATTACGACCAGACGCCCGACGCGTCGAAAGAGGACGTGTACCAGAAGAAGAACGCCGGCATGTCGTGGCCCGACTACGAGCCCAACGCCCTCTGGAACCTGCGCTGGCGCGCGCGCCTCCGGTACTTCCGCGAGCCGACGAACGTGGACGTCAACGTGCTCGGCGGCGGGCTCGTGGAGAACCCGGACGTCGACCCGAGCTACACGCCCGACCAATACCTCGACGTATTCGGCGAGGCGATCCAGGCCGGCGTCCCGGGCAAGCTGACGAACTACAAGATCAACGGCTTGAACGAGATCCTGAACCCCTGATGGACCCGGCGAGGAGAGCGGTCATGGAACACAGAGCTCAGCGCGGGGGGACGAGGGCGGCGGCGAGCCGAAGGCGCGGCGCGCGGCGCGGCGCCGTGATGGTCGAGGCGCTCGTCGTGATCCCGTTCTTCATCATCATCTTCGCGTCGATCGTCTTCATCGGGAACCTCTACAAGAACAAGCTGAAGACGAGCCAGGACTCGCTCGCCGAGGTCTGGATGAACTCGAACCTGGGCTGCAACGGCGCCGCCGCGCTGTCGCCGCTGCCGGGCACCGAGGCCGTCGACTGGGGCGAGGTCAAGGAGGCGCCCGGCATGGCGCTCTGCGACAAGGAGTTCGGCAAGCTCCAGAGCACGAAGGAGGCGTCCGTGAAGGCGTCGAACCTGATCGGCGGCAAGAACGCGAGCGCGGGCACGAGCACCGCCGTCCTCTGCAACGAGGTGCCCGAGACCGGCGACTTCAACGGGGCCGTCGACTTCCTCTGGGGCCTGTTCGGGCCCGAGGAGGGGGAGATCCAGCCATGAGCGCCAGGGACACCAGCACGCCTCGCAAGGACTCGAAGCTCCGGAAGCTGCTCCGGCTCGGCGCGTACTGCATCACCGTCGGCGCGCTCGGGATCGGGCTCGCGCTCGGCTCCGCGTACGGCAGCGTGAAGGACGCGACGCTCGAGCTCGGCTCCGAGCTCGGCAAGCTCGACGGCGCGGGCTCCAGCCGCCCGATCCTCCTGAACGGCGAGCCGATCTTCGTCGCGAGCGCGGTCGACGACGTGAAGGTCGACGAGCTGCTCGACCGCGTCGAGGCGCGCTGCAGGGAGAACCCGATCGGCATCGCGGCCGAGCTGCCGAAGCTGCCGGCCGAGGCGCGCGCGCTGCTCGAGACGAAGCTCGCGTCGCGGTCGTCGGCGGGCATCATCCGCCACCAGGGCGGCGGCAAGGGCATGGTCGCGTGCTTCATGCGCAGCGACGCGTCCTCGAGCGTGGGGAGCATGAGCGGGATGGCCGACACCATCCGGCGCATCGCGGCCGTGGCCGAGACGGGCGACCTCAGCAAGCTCGGCAACGTGCGCTACGTGTTCGCGGAGCCGACCGCGAACGGCAGGACGCACGTGGTGACCGCGTGGACCGACGGGTCGTTCAACCTCTACAGCATGCTGCCGCAGGCCGGCGGCGACGCGCCCGGCAGCGACCTCGACGGCGTCCCGCGGCCGAACGGCGCGACGCGGCTGCTCACGGCGACGATCGACAAGGTCCCCTACAGCCTGCGGATCTACGACGCGCCCTCGAGCCCCGGCGAGGTGCTCGCGCAGTACGATCAGGACCTCGCGCGGAGGGGCTGGCAGAAGGTGATGGGTGGCACAGCCGACCACCCCGTCGCCGTCTACGATCACCCCGGCGTCCAGCTCTACGTGATCCCGTCGCGGGACCGCGAGCGGACGATGGTCACGCTCATCCAGATGCCCGGCCGGTGAGGCCGGACGTGGGCCGAGCCGCCGGCCCACCATCCAATCCTCCCCCTCCAGCTCTATCTGCTCTTTTCCGGAACGCTGAGGTAGTCTCGGGACGCTGATGAACCGCCGTGCACTCTTCATCGCGCTGATCGTCGCCCTCATGGGGGCCGCACTGCTCGCCGTGTACATGCGCCGCTACGAGCAGGAGAAATCCGGCGGTGAGCCGGTCCAGCTCCTCACCGCCCTGAAGCCGATCCAGGGCGGGACGCTGATCACGGACGACATGCTCGCCACCCGCGTGGTGCCCCGCGCCTACGTGGAGGACCGGGCGATCCTCGCGCGCGACCGCGAGAAGATCGTCGGGCTCCGGATGGGGCAGACTATCCAGGCGCAGCAGACGCTGATGTGGACCGACCTCGCGATCGCGATGGAGGAGCGCCGCAACCTGAGCTCGCTCGTGCAGCCAGGCATGCGCGCGTTCACGATCAGCGCGTCGAGCCGCGGGGAGAAGAGCTACCTGCTCATCCACCCCGGCGACCGCATCGACGTGGTCGCGACGGTGCCGAACCCCAAGGACGACTCGCAGCAGAGCTCGGTCGTGCTCCTCCAGAACGTGCTCGTGCTCGCGGTCGGCACGGACACGAACCTCGAGGCGCCCGACCGCAAGACGAGCGACAGGAGCGAGCTCCTGCTCAGCGTGAGCGTCACGCTGCAGGAGGCGCAGCTCCTCGCGCTCGCGACCGAGAAGGGCAAGCTCACCGTCGCGCTGCGCAACCCGGACGACGTGCGCGTGACCGAGGGCATCAGCGATCTCAGCTCTACCGCGCTCTCCGACGTGCAGACGCGCGGCGTGGTCCAGGGAGTCCGCAAGACGGGCCCCGTCAAGATCGAGGGAGGCGAGCGATGAGGCGGACTGGAGGGCTCCTCGCGGGGCTCCTGCTCGGGGCGATGATGCTGACGGCGGCCGTGCCCGCCGCGCTGGCCCAGCCGAAGGATCCGAAGGCGCCGAAGGCCGAGGCCGGCAAGACCGAGGAGAAGGCGCTCGGCCTGGGCGTCGGCGAGAGCAAGACGATCCCGGCGAACGACGTCAAGCAATACTCCGAGGGCACGGCCGGCATCGCCGACATCAAGCTCACGCCCGACGGCAAGAAGTTCATCATCGTGGGCCAGAAGGCCGGGACGACGTCGCTCCTGCTCATCAAGAACGACGGCGGCCAGATCAACTGGACCATCAAGGTCTACTCGCAGGCGCCCGACGAGGTGGAGAACGAGCTCGGGCAGCTCCTCCAGGGCTACACCGGCATCCGCGTGCGGAAGATCGGGTCGCGGCTCTTCATCGAGGGCGGCGTCCAGACCGAGGCCGATCTGGACCGGATCAAGCAGATCGCGGACCTCTACCCCGGCCAGGTCGAGTCGCTCGTGACCGTCGGCACGGGCGCCGTCGATCGCAACCTCAACATCCGCGTCGACCTGTTCTTCGTCCAGTACAACAAGAACTCGTCCTACGGCGTCGGCCTCTCGTGGCCCTCGCGCATCGGCGGCGAGACGATCACCTCGACCTTCGGCTACGACTTCGTGACGCGCGCGCCGACGGCGCAGGCGGCGATCGTGAATCAGCCGCTGCCGGGCCTCGACATCGCGTCCACCCATGGCTGGGCGAAGGTGTTCAAGCAGTCGGCGGTGATCACCACCAACGGGAACGAGGCCCTCTTCAACAGCGGCGGCGAGGTCAATGTCCCGATCTCGAGCGGCGTCAACGCCAAGCTCGAGCGCATCGAGTTCGGCGCGCACCTCAAGGTGCAGCCGCGCTTCGATCCCCGCTCCGGCAACATCGAGGTCAAGCTGAGCGCCGAGTTCTCGGATCTCACGCCGCCGTCGACCGGCACCCCCCTCCCGGGACGGCAGCTCGCGTCGACCGAGACGCTCGTCTTCCTCAAGATGGGCGAGGCGCTGGTCCTCTCGGGGATCAAGACGAACACCCAGCGGCACGCCATCACCGGCCTGCCGCTGCTCAGCCGCATCCCGGTGCTCGGCGTCTTCTTCGGCAGCCACTCGGACGCCGAGGAGGAGGTCGAGGGGGCCATCTTCATCATCCCGAGCGTCGTCGAGTCGGTGCCGAAGACCACGTATGACATGGTCAAGGAGGCCATGGATCAGTACGAGCAGTACTCGGGCGACATCGACGACGTGAACACGTTCTCCAAGGCGCCGCCGGCCTACGGCGGCGAGGCGGGCGGCGCGAAGAAGAAGTGACGGCGCGATGGAGCTCGACGTCTACATCGAGTCGGAGCAGGGCCTCCCGCGCGCCGAGCGCCTGACCGCCGACGGCCAGATCACGATCGGCCGTCACTCGAAATGCGTCCTCTACCTCGACGGCGACCGCGTCTCGCGGACGCACGCGGTCATGGAGGTCCGGGCGGACGGGTTCTGGATCGAGGACCGCTCGAGCAACGGGACCGTCGTCGGCGACCGCCTGCTCCGGCACGAGGCGGCCGAGGCGATCTACGGGACGCCCATCGTGATCGGCCCGTACACGCTCTACGTGAAGCCGGCGGTCGCGGCGCCGGCGTTCGGGCCGCCGCCGCTGCCGCCGCCGGGGATGCGCGAGCCGATGCCCGGCCACTTCGCGGAGACGAGCGTGGGGCTGCCGATCGCCCCCGGCCTCGCCGCCCTGCAGGGGCTGCCGCTCCCGCCGCCGCCGCCGCCGATCACGCGCGTGCCGCCCGGGGACGTGGAGGCTCAGGTGGGCGACGCGACCGCGCTCGAGCCGCCCCCCGGGCTGACGTTCGGGCCGCCGCCTCCGCCGCCGCCGCCGCGGATGAGGCCGCCCCGGCCGATCCCGCCGCCGCAGGCGCAGGTGCACGACGCGGGCACGGTCAAGCCGAGCGCGCCGCCGCCGGTGCCCGCCGAGAAGGTGATCCTGGGCTCGCTCGCCCGGGTGCCGGAGCCGCCGCCCTCCGCGCCCGCCATGCCGGAGCCGGCCCCGCCGCCGACGAAGGCCGCGATCGACGAGCAGGTCGCGCTGCGCCGGGAGATCCACGCGAAGCTGCTCGAGAACCTCGATCTCGCGAAGCTCGACGCCGCGAAGCTCGACGATCCCTCGATGCGGCCGCGCGTGCTCGTCGCGCTCCGCCGGATCGTCACGCAGCTCGCGGCGCGCCTGGAGCCGGGCACGGACAAGGACGCGCTCGTCGGCGAGCTCGCGGACGAGGCGCTCGGCCTCGGGCCGCTCGAGCGGTTCCTCTCCGACCCGACGATCAGCGAGGTGATGGTCGTCGATCCGAACACCATCTACATCGAGCAGGGCGGCAAGCTCGTGAAGGCCGACGCCCGCTTCACGGACGACGAGCGCGTGCGCGCGGTCATCGAGCGGATCGTGACCCCGCTCGGCCGCCGCATCGACGAGTCGTCGCCGCTGGTCGACGCGCGCCTCAAGGACGGCTCGCGCGTGAACGCCGTGATCCGCCCCCTCGCGCTGCGGGGCTCGTGCATCACGATCCGCAAGTTCGCGAAGGTCCCGCTGACGGTCGAGAAGCTCGTCTCCTTCGGCGCGCTCACGCCGAGGATGGCGCGCTTCCTCGAGCGGGCCGTCGTGGTGAAGAAGAACATCGTGATCTCCGGCGGCACCGGCAGCGGCAAGACGACGCTGCTCAACGTGCTCTCGGCCGCGATCCCGGCCGACGAGCGCATCGTCACGATCGAGGACGCCGCGGAGCTCCAGCTCACCCAGCCGCACGTGGTCGGCCTCGAGTCGCGCCCGCCGAACATGGAGGGCCGCGGCGAGTACACGATCCGCGACCTCGTCCGGAACGCGCTCCGCATGCGCCCCGACCGCATCGTCGTCGGCGAGTGCCGCGGCGGCGAGGCGCTCGACATGCTCCAGGCCATGAACACGGGCCACGACGGATCGCTCACCACGACGCACGCGAACTCGCCCCCCGAGGCGATCGCGCGCCTCGAGACGCTGGCGCTGATGGGCGGGCTCGACCTGCCCTCGCGCGCGATCCGCGAGCAGATCGCGGCGAGCATCCACCTCGTCGTGCAGCAGACCCGGTTCTCCGACGGGAGCCGGCGCATCGCCGCGATCAGCGAGGTGTCGGGCATCGAGGACGACGGGCAGATCTCGATCCGCCCGATCTTCGAGTTCGTGCGCACGGGGACCGGCCCCGGAGGGAAGGTGATCGGCGAGCACCGCGCCACCGGCTACCTCCCCTCGTTCCTCGACGCGTTCATCGTGGCGGGCCTCATTCGCAAGGGGGAGCCGTATATTTAGCCTCGACGAGGGGGGCTCGCGCCCCACCTCCGGACCCGCGCGCCGGGCGGAGGATGAAGAGAGCAGAGCAGGGAGCGACGAGCCGTGGACCAGGAGCTGGTGCAGAAGATCATCGCCTCGCAGGGCTTCAAGTGGGTCGCCATCGGGCTCATCTTCATCGGCCTGCTCATCCTCTTCTGGGCGGTGGTGCTCGACGCGGAGGGGCTGCCGAGGCGCTACTGGGCGCAGTATTGCGCGTACCTCGAGCGCAAGCTGAAGGTCCTGTTCATCTGGACGCCGGGGGACCGGATCGCGGCCGGCCAGGGCATCGCGCTGTTCTTCACGATCGCGATCTGCCTGCTCCTCGGCATCCCGGGCTGGTACCTCTTCGTCGCGATGGTGCTGGCCGGGCCGCCGGTCTACATCGAGGTGCTCCGGCGGCAGCGCGTCGCCGAGATCGAGAAGCAGCTCGACGGCTTCATCCTCGCGATCGCGAACGCGCTGAAGGCCACGCCGAGCCTGGGCGACGCGTTCATCTCGGTCCAGCAGCTCATCCGCCCGCCGCTCCAGCAGGAGGTCGAGCTCGCGATCAAGGAGATGCGCGTCGGCAGCACGCTCGAGCAGGCGCTCCTCTTCATGGCGAGCCGCATCGGGAGCCGCCAGGTCGACTCCGCGATCTCCGCGCTCCTCATCGGCCGCCAGGTCGGCGGCAACCTGCCCAAGATCCTCGAGGGCACGTCCGCGAGCCTCCGCGAGATGGCCCGCCTGGAGGCCGTCGTCCGCACGAAGACCGCGGAGGGCAAGGCCCAGCTCGCGCTGCTCTCCGTCTTCCCGGGGCTGCTCATCGTGGCCTTCAACGCGGTGAAGGAGCACTACTTCGACCCGCTGACCCAGAGCCTCACCGGCTACGCGATCATCGCCGTGGCCGGCCTGTGCTGGATGGCCTCGCTCGTGATGGCCCGCAAGATCGTGAGCGTTGACGTATGATGATCAACTACATCGTCGCGCGCTACGCCTTCCTGATCGCCGCGGCCGTCACGCTGGTCGCGCTGGTCTACGCCGTGGCCAGCGCGCCGACGCGCGTCGCCTCTCGCCTCGGCATGCGCGGCCTCAAGCGGCGATGGGCCGTCGAGGGCAACCCCGGCTGGGCCTCGATCGAGCCCATCGTCCGCTGGCTCGGCGTGCGCCTGAGCGGGATCCTGAGCGACTCCGCCCGCGCGAGCATCGACGCCCAGATCGCGCTCGCCGGCGACTACCTGGGGCTCACGCCCGACGAGTTCGTCTCGCTCAGCGTGCTGAGCTCCATCGGGGGCCTGGCCTTCGGCGTCCTGGGCGCCTTGCTCGGCGACGGCAACATCGGCCTGTTCGCGATCATCGGGCTCATGCTCGGCGCGATGGTGCCTTACCTCCAGACCTCGGGTGAGGCGCAGAAGCGGCTCCGCGAGATCAACGACGGCCTGCCGTACGTGATCGACCTGATGGCGCTCGCGATGAGCGCCGGGCTCGATTTCCCCGGCGCGATCCGGCAGGTCGTCGAGAAGTCCTCGAACCCGTCCGACGCGCTGATCGTCGAGCTCAAGCGCATCCTGCAGGAGCTGCAGCTCGGCCGGACCCGCAAGCAGGCCCTCAGCGATTTCTGCCTCCGCGCGCCCACGGGCCCGGTGACCGAGTTCGTCGCCGCCCTCATCCAGGCCGAGGAGCGCGGCAACCCGGTCGCCGAGGTGCTCCAGATCCAGGCGGGCGTGACGCGCATGCGCCGGACCGTGAAGGCCGAGGAGGCCGCCGCCAAGGCCGCCGTCAAGATGATCGGCCCGCTCTTCCTCCTCTTCGCGTGTATCATGCTGCTGGTGATGGGGCCCATGGTCCTCTCGCTGAGCTTGCAGTGAGCGGCGAGGTGTACGCGTGAGCACGACCCAGCAAACCCAGACCCTGACCGGCCTCCAGTTCCGCATCCAGATGCCGGAGGGGGGGCCGCAGCAGCTCCTCGTCGACTCGGATCGGGTGCTCATCGGGAGCGGCGCCCATTGCGAGATCCGGCTCCCCGGCGATCTGGCCGCGTCCGAGCACGTCGAGATCAACTTCCTCGGCGGCCACATGTACGCGAAGGCGCGGGCGCTCCAGCCGCCGCCGCTGCTCAACGGGGCCCCGTTCACCGAGGCGCCGCTGCAGCCGAACTCGGTGCTCCAGATCGGCCGCTCCGAGATCACCGTCTCGATCGTCGAGATCGCCGACCAGGCCAACGTCTCGATCAAGAAGTCGGAGCCGACGAGCCCGTTCACCTACGTGCTCGCGGTGCTCATGATCCCGCTCGGGTACTTCGTGCTCTTCTACGAGCCGCCCGACGACGTGGCGAGCGGCATGCCCAAGGACGTGCCGGTGCTCTGGGACTCCGCCCCGACGACCTGCCCGCAGGCCGCGAAGGACCAGGCGCTCGGCATGGCCTTCAACCGGAAGCTCGTCGCGGAGGGCAAGCGCGAGCGCAGCCCGTTCGACGTGCGCGACGGCGTCGCGGCCGTGCCGCTCTTCCTCCAGGCGAGCGCCTGCTTCCAGGTCGGCGGCGACACGGCCCGCGCCGGCGAGATGAGCGCCGCCGCCGACAAGCTGAAGAAGCAGCTGGAGGAGGACTACCTCGCCCACAGGATGCGGCTCGAGCACGCCCTCGACGTGAAGGACCTCAAGACCGCCTACAAGGAGATCCGCGTGCTGCTCGACATGCTCCAGGGCAAGAGCGATCCGTACGTCGTCTGGCTCTCCAACCTGGAGCGGCGCCTCAAGATCAAGTTCGGCAAGACGAGCCCGACGCGGAAGAGCTAGGAGCGCTCCCCGATGATCCCGCGCGAGGTATTCGAAGAGACGCTGCTCCATTTCTTCGCGCCGATCCGGCCATTCCTCGAGGATCCGTCGGTCAGCGACATCATGATCAACGGCCCCTCGCAGGTGTTCGTGGAGCGCAAGGGCCTCCTCTACCTGACCGAGGCGAAGTTCGCGAGCCGCGACGCGCTCACGGCCGCGCTGCGCAACGCCGCGCAGTTCGTGGGCAAGCACGTCGACGAGGAGCACCCGATCCTCGAGGGCCGGCTGCCCGACGGCTCCCGCATCGAGGCGATCCTGCCGCCCGCGGCGCCCGACGGGCCGCACATCTCCATCCGCCGCTTCTCGCGCGAGACGCTGACGGTCGACCGGCTCGTGCAGTTCGACGCGATGACGCCGGACGCGGCGGCGGCGCTCCAGGCGCTCGTCGTCGCGAAGCTCAACATCGTGGTCGCCGGCGGCACGGGCAGCGGCAAGACGAGCATGCTCAACGCGCTCTCGTCCTACGTGCCGGAGGGCGAGCGCGTCGTCGTGATCGAGGACTCGCGCGAGCTCTCGCTCCAGCGCACGCACGTGGTCCAGCTCGAGGCGCGCCCGCCGGACCCGCGGGGCCGCGGCGCCGTGACCATCCGCGAGCTGTTCAAGGCGACCCTCCGCCTTCGCCCGGACCGCATCGTCGTCGGCGAGGTCAGGGGCGGCGAGGCGCTCGATCTCATCCAGGCCATGACCAGCGGCCACGGCGGCTGCCTCACGACCGTGCACGCGACCTACCCGCGCGACACGCTCACGCGCCTCGAGACGATGGCCATGATGAGCGACATCGACATGCCGCTCGTCGCCCTGCGCCTGCAGCTCGCGTCCGGCGTGAACATCCTCGTCCAGGTCTCGCGCCTGCAGGACGGCACCCGCAAGATCACGCACATCACCGAGGTGCTCGGGTTCGATGTCGCGGCCTCGAACTACGTCACGCAGGACATCTTCGTGCGCGCCTACCATGGGATCGGCGGCCGCGGCGAGGTGCTGAGCCAGCTCGTCCCGACAGGCGTCCTGCCTCGCTGCCTGCCTCAACTCCAGGAGCACGGCACGGATCTACCGCAGGCGATCTACCAGGCGGTGGAGCAGCGCCGCGCCGCGGGACCCCATCACCAGGGCTGAGCCTCGACGGATCCAGGCCGCGCCACGCCACGCCAGGAGCGTGACCGCGCGCGTGCGCGCATGGAAGAAGACCGAGGCATTAGTTGTACGACCGGCGCGCACCCGATAGACTGGCAGGCCTATGCCGAGCGGCCAGGCGAAACCCAGCGACGTCGTCGAGCTGGAAGGCCTGCCGCACGCCGGTGAGGTGATCGCCGGCAAGTATCAGGTCGAGAAGGTGATCGGCGCGGGCGGCATGGGCGTCGTGGTCCTCGCGCGGCACCTCCTGCTCAACCAGCCCGTCGCGGTGAAGTTCCTGCACCCGCAGGCCGCGATGAAGAACGAGCCGCTCAAGCGCTTCCTGCGCGAGGCGCAGGCGGCCGCGGCGCTCCGCAGCGAGCACGTCGCGCGCGTGCTCGACGTCAGCACGCTGCCCTCCGGCGACCCGTTCATGGTGATGGAGTACCTCGACGGATCCCCGCTCTCGCGCGTGATCCGGACGCGGGCGCCGCTGCCGATCGAGGAGGCCGTCGACTACATGCTCCAGGCCTGCGACGCGATCGGCGAGGCCCACACCCTCGGCATCGTGCACCGCGATCTCAAGCCGGGGAACATGTTCATCACGAAGCGGCCGAACGGCACCTCGGTGCTCAAGGTGCTCGATTTCGGCATCTCGAAGATGGCCTCCGGCGAGGCCGCCGGGGCCGACGGGGAGATGCTGACGGCGACGAACATGATCATGGGCTCGCCGCAGTACGCCTCGCCCGAGCAGCTCCGGAGCTCGAAGAACGTCGACCACCGGACCGACATCTGGGCGATGGGCGTGATCCTCTATTACATGCTCACCGGCCGCCGCCCGTTCGAGGCCGACTCGATGTCGGCGCTCTGCCTGGCGATCGCGGTGGAGAAGCCGGCCCCGCTGACGTCGCTGCGGCCGGACGTGCCGATCGCGCTGCAGGACGTGGTGAACCGCTGCCTCGAGAAGGATCGGGACAAGCGCATGCCGGACGTCGCGACGTTCGCGGCCGCGCTGCGCCCGTTCGCGCCCACGGGCGCGGCTCAGATCCAGGCGAAGACCACCCAGACGGCGCCGATCATCGCCGGCGGCGCGCAGCTCCTGCTCATGCCCGGGCCGGGCGAGCTCCCGAGCCAGCCCTCGACGCTCCTGTCGAACGCGACGACCGAGCCGCAGGCGGCGACGCTGATGACGCGGGGCGCGTGGACCGCGCCGCCGCAGCTCAAGCGCAGGCCGCCGATGGTCGCGATCCAGGCGGCCGCCGTCGCCCTGGCCGCCGTGGTCGTGATGATCGCGATCTACCTGGGGCTCGGGAAGAGCAGCAGCACGCCCGCCGTGGAGCGGCAGGTCGAGGGCGTCACGCCGGTCCCGACCGCGAGCGCCCAGCCCGCGCAGACCACGGCGACCGCCGCGCCGACCCCGACCGAGCCGATCATCGGCGTGGATTTCGCGCCCTCGCCGACGGTGGACGCGCCCCCGGCCACGGCGCAGGGCCGCGAGCCCGCAGGGCCGGCGCCGACGCAGACCGCCGCGTCGATCAGGAACGGCTTCGCGATCGCGAAGACCGCCCTCGTCCTCAGGGACCGCAACGGCGCCACGGTCGGCAACGTCGCGAAGGGCGGCAAGGTCAAGGTCGTGCGGGAGTCCGGCGGCTGGGCCCTCGTCATCTACGCGGGCAACGAGGGCCTGGCGACGGGGTGGGCTCCGGTCGCCTCGCTGGCACCTGCACCATGATGGACATCACCACCCGGCGCGCCGCGCGCGCCGTTCTCGCCGCGATCGCGATCTCGGGCTGCGCCGCGGACCCCGGCGCCGCCGTCGTGGCAGACGTCAACGCGGCCCGCGCGGAGCAGTCCCCCGACAAGCTCGTCGAGCGCGGGCGCGCGTTCGCGAACGTCGGCGATCACACCCGCGCGGAGCAGTACCTCTCGGCCGCGCTCAACGCGGGCGCGCCCCCCGAGGTCGTGCTGCCGATCCTGCTCAAGGCGTGCATCGCCGAGAACCGCTTCAGGGCCGCGATCGCCTACGCCGAGCCGCACCTCACCGCGCGCCCGAGCGACTACCGGCTCCGGTTCCTGGTGGCGTCGCTCCACGCGAGCATCGGTGAGACAAGCACCGCGCTCGAGCACCTCGCGCAGGTGGCGAGATCGAAGCCGGACTATGCAGAGGTTCAGTACGCGATGGCCGTGCTGCTCCGGGACGCGGAGCACGACCTGGTCAGCGCCGACGCGCACTTCCGCGAGTATCTCCGCCTCGACCCGCAGGGGCGGCACGCCGAGGAGGCGAGGGGCTCGCTGCTCCGGACCACCCCCGTGGAGGATGCGCCGGCGAAGCCCGCGACGCCCGCGCCCGCGACCTCCGCGCCCGCGACGCCCGCGCAGCAGGCCCCCGCGGAGCCGGAGCGGATCTGGAAGACCATTCCATGATCCCGGTGCAAGCGCTCCGCACGCGCGATATGCTCGCGGCTCCGTGGCGCGCGGATCGGAGCGCGCCGCGTCCTCTAACAAGCGCAACAGTGCAGGTTTTTTCGTCCGTGCAAGGCGACCGGGATAGCATCGCCCAGACCGATCGGCGCAATGCCGCGCCGGCGCCCGCGCCTCGCCACGTTGACGAGGAGCCGCATCGCGCCTGAGTTATGGCGGAGCTTTCCGGCGAGCATCTGATCGAGGTCCGCACCGGCACCGGCAAGCCGCCGGTGATGAAGGTGCGACCCGGCGAGACGATCGGGCCCATGTCGGTCGGCTCCACGGGCGCGTGGCAGCTCGACGCGGCCGGCGTCTCGCCCGAGCACGCGGAGATCTTCTTCGACGGCAAGCAGCTCTTCGTGCGGAGCCTGTCGGCGATCGCGCCGGTGCTCCTCGGCGGCCGGCCGGTGCCGAGCTCGTGGACCGCGCTCGAGCCGCCGTGCGAGGTGATGCTCGGCGCTGCGCGCATCTGGTTCGGGCCTGACCTCGCGGCGGCGCCCTCGAACGCGAGCGCGCGGGCCGCGGCCAGGGCCGGCATGCTCGAGGACGACGACAACGTCGCGACGAGGGTGGCCGAGCCGGAGATGCGGCCGCACGTCGACATGAGCGCGCTCGTGCAGCGCGGGATCGAGGTGTCGCGCGCCAGGGCCGCGTCGTCCGCGGCGCCGGCGCTCGCGCCGCTGCCGCCCGCGCCGCCCATGCCCCCGGCGCCCGCGCCCTTCTGGCCCTCGGCGTCGCCTCCGGCCGTGCCGCCGCCCGATGAGGACGGCGAGAGCCCGTCTCAGTCGCGCAGGACCGATAACTCCGCGATGACGCGGATCGAGCCCATCGAGCAGGTCGGCAGGCGGCCCGACGGCTCGCCGATGAAGGTCTCGGGCAGCTTCCCGCAGGCCTCGCCGCCGAAGAGCAACCCCGGCGGGGCGCCCGATTTCGGCCTGCCACCCACGATGCCCGGGTTCGGTCCGCCGCCCGCTCCGCCCGGGTTCGGCCCGCCGCCGGCGCTGGGCCGCGGCCCCGCGCCGGTGCCGCCCGGCTACGAGACGGACGCCCGGTCGACGCTCGCGGACGGCGCGTTCGGCGGCACGGAGATCCTCACGGGCGCGCCGCTGCCCGCGCCGCCGTTCGACCCGTCGCCCTCGGTCCCGATGTTCGGCCCGCCCCCGACCTCGACGCCGAACATCCCGCCGCCGCCCTCGTTCCCGTCGATGCCCGTGCCGACCGGCGCCGGGACGAACCTCGGCGCAGGCGGCTCGCGGACGGAGCCGACGAGCACCACCGGCCTCGCGCGCTCGGAGCCCTCGAACAAGTCGGCCTGGGGCGAGATGTCCGGGCCGCGGAAGATGCTGATCCTGCTCTCGCCGCTGATGGTCGCCGCGGTGCTGGTGATCTTCATGGGCGAGGAGCTGGGGCTCGGCCCGAAGAAGCCCGGGCAGGGGCCGAACAGCAAGCCTGTCGCCACCTCGACGAGCGCGCCGGCGGGGCCGGCCTCGGCGGCGCCGCCGGCCTCGGTGGCGGTCACGCCGACCGGCGCGGTGCCTTCGGGCATACCGGACCCGGAGCTGGACGGCCCGCCGCCTGGCCCCGCGGACCCCGCGGTTCCGGCGGCCAGCGGGGCGCCCGCCGCCAGCGGGGCGCCCGCCGCCAGCGGGGGCCCCGTGGTCGATACCAGCCCGCCGGCGAGCCCGCCGGAGCGCACGCCGGCGAGCGAGAGGACGGCCGGCGGCAAGACGCTCCAGCGCGAGGCCGCCGACGCCGTCGCGGCCGGTGCCTTCGCGCGCGCGGCGGAGCTCTACGACCAGCTCGCGAAGAAGTACCCGAACAAGCCCGCGTACTCCGAGGCGGCGAGCATCCTGCGCGCCAAGGGCGGCAAGAGGCAGTAGCCGGCGCCCGCGCGCGGGGCCGCAGCGCTCAGGGGCTGCCCAGCCGCGCCTTGAGCCCGTCGATCGCCGCGCGCAGCGCGGGGTTGTTGTACATGCAACAGGGCCCGCCGCGGCGGCCGCACTGGCGGTTGAGCTCCTGGAGCTGGCCCAGCGTGCGGCCGTCGCCGTCCTCCTTGGCGCGCTCGAAGAGCGCGGGCTTCGACGCGCAGTCCGCCATGCGGAGATCGTAGGCGATGCGCATCGCCGGCGTGCCGCGCGCGCGGACGGCCTCGTCCTTGAGCAGCTCGCCCGCGCGCTTCGACGCGCGCGACGAGCCGCGGGTGGTCACGAGCTCGTACAGGATGTCGATGCCGGTGGTCCCCATCTTCTCCGTCAGGATGGCGAAGAGGCGCTCGGGCTGGTCGCCTCCGCCCACCATGATCCGCATCAGGACCACGTCGACGATCGCGTTGCGGATGTCGCGGTCCTGGGCGGCGCTCGGATCGATGCGGAGCAGCTCGTCGAGGCCCGAGATGAAGGCGCCGAAGCGGCCGGTCTGGAGGTCCTTGTCGAGCCGGGCGCGCAGCTCCCGCGCGCTCGGGGGCGGAGCATCGGGCGCGCCGTCCCCGGCGTCGATCGCCGGCGCGGAGGAGGGCGGCGCCGCGGAGGGCGCGGCGGCCGCCGGCGGGCGATCGAGGTCGGAGGACGACCTGGAGGTGAGCGCGCGCAGGCCGATCGCGCCCATCACGATGATCGTGATCGCCACGAGCCCCGAGCACCCGAGCAGGATGGGCGGCGGGAGCTCCTGAGCGGAGGGGCTGCTGCCTGGAGAGGTGGCCATCGGCCGGTCCATCAAGCAACGACTCTCGACGGAGCGAAACCCCAAAACGACATGGCGGCGTCAGAGCACTCGCCGCACGCGGCGGCGCTGCTCGATCATGTGCTGCGTGATGCGCTGCTTGCCCTCCGAGCGCTCGACCAGGGTCCAGACGTCGTCCTCGCGGTGGCGGCCGGCGCAGTCGAGCAGCGCGTCCGCGGCCTCCTCAGCCTGGATCAGGCCCTCGTGGCGGCCCGGGAGCTCGACGACGGCCACGCGGGCGCACAGGCCCTTCATGGTGGCCAGCATCCGGACGACCACCTCGCGGAAGGCGCCCTCCTCGAACGAGGCGCGGGGGCCCGCGCCGAAGAGGATCAGCTTGTCGAAGCTCATGCGCGGCTTGCCCGGGAGCATCACGACCTCGCCGAGCTCGCCGGTGACGAGCCCGCCCCGCTGGAGCGCCGAGATGCGGCCGCCGAGCCGGAAGTCGCAGAGGCCCGCGACGCCGTGCGCGGGGCGGGCGTCGCTCCAGGCGGAGCAGGCGAGCACCTCGGCGTCGAGCGCGTCGAGGCTGCCGAGGTCGGGCGAGACGAAGCGCAGCTCCACCGCCGCTAGACGCTGATGGCGCCCTTGCGGAAGTCGCTCCGCGCGATCTGCACGTTGACGCACGCCGGCTTGCCGCAGCGGAAGGCCTCGTCGAGCGCGGGGCCGAGGTCCGCCGTGCGCTCGACGAAGGCGCCGAAGCCGCCGAGCGCCTCGACGACCTTCTCGTAGCGGGTGAGGCTGAGCGACGTCGCCGGGGCGCGCGCGGGGCCGTAGAGCTCCACCTGGCCGCGGCGGATCTGCGTCCACGCCGCGTCGTTGCCGATCACGCTGACCACCGGGATGCCCTGCCGGGCCATCGCCTCGAACTCGAGGGCGTGGAAGCCGAACGAGCCGTCGCCGTACACGAGGACCACGTTGGCCTCGGGGCGGCAGAGCTTCGCCGCCATCGCGTAGCCGGGGCCGACGCCGAGCGTGCCGAGCGGGCCGGGATCCATCCAGAGCTGCGGCCACTCGAGCTTGAGCACGTAGGCGGCCGTCGCGACGAAATCGCCGCCGTCGCCGATCACGATGTCGTCCTTGCCGAGCCGCTTTCCGAGCTCGGCGCAGACCCGGAGCGGGTTCGGCGGATCGGCGTCGCTCTCGATCTCGGCGAGCATCTTCGCGCGTGACTTCTCCTCGGACGCCCGCACCGCCGCGAGCCACGCCTCGGCCCTCTTCTCGCCGACCTCGGCGAGCAGCTGCTCGAGCACGATCCCGCTGTCGCCGTCGATCGCGAGATCGAGCCGGCGGTTCCTCCCGAGCTCGGCGCCGTCGAGGTCGACCTGGATGACCTTCGCGCCCGGGTTGATCGCGCGGCCGTACTCGAGGCGGAAGTCGAAGGGCGTCCCGAGCACGACGCAGAGGTCCGTCTGGGAGAGCGCGAAGCGGCGCGAGCGCGACATGAGCCGAGGGTGCGCGTGCGGGAGCGCGCCGCGGGCCATGCCGTTCAGGTAGTACGGGGCCTCGATCGCGGCGGCGAAGCGGCGGACCACGTCGCGGCGGGGGGACCAGCGGAGCTGGCTGCCGATGATGAGCATCGGGCGCTCGGCCTCGCGCAGCATCGCGGCGGCGCGGGAGATCGCGGCCGGATCGCCGCCCGGGCGCGGCGGCGCGAGCGGGGCCGTCAAGGGCGGCGCGTCGTCCGCCCAGTTCATCAGGAGATCGAGCGGGATCTCGAGGAACACCGGCCCGGGCACGTTCGCCTGCGCGACGCGGAACGCGGAGTCGATGTACTCCTGGATGCGATCGGTCGAGGGGACGGCCACGCTCCACTTCGTGATGGGGCGCATCAGCTCGATGTGGTTCATGTCCTGGAGCGAGCCCATGTCGGCGAGCGCGCGCGGGCCGGCGCCGCCGATGACGATCATGGGGATGCCCGCCCGCTGCGCGTTCGCGACGGCGGTGACGGTGTCGGTCACGCCGGGGCCGGCGGTGACGGCGCACACGCCCGGCCGGCCGGTGACGCGCGCGTAGCCGTCGGCGGCGTGGCCGGCCGTCTGCTCATGCCGGACGTCGACGACGCGGATGTTATCGTCGAGGCAGCCGTCGTAGATGGCCTGGATGTGGCCGCCGCAGAGGGTGAAGAGGTGCGTCACCCCGTGCCGCGCGAGCGCCTTCGAGACGAGCCTGCCGCCGTGGACCTGAGCCATGGGCCGCCTATACCACGGAGGGGGCCGGCGCGCGCGCGCTCCACGGCCGCGCGCCGCGCGGCTCAGACCGAGACGCGCCGCCAGCGCCCGCGGGCCCAGGCCGCGCCGAGCAGCGCGCCGCGGCAGATCCAGTCGGCCGTGCTGCCCATCCAGACGCCGACCAGGCCGTAGCCGAGCTCGAACGCGAAGAGCCAGGTGGCGAAGAGCCGCACCGCGAAGGTCGAGACCAGCGTCGCCGCGAGCACGGTCCGCGTGGCGCCGGCGCCGCGGAGCCCCATCGCGGTCACCATCGCGAAGGCCATGAACGGCTGGGCGATCGCGGCCACGTAGAGCGAGCGCGCGCCGAGCTCGAGGATCGCGGGATCGCGGGAGAAGGCCGACATCAGCGCGCGCGGGGCGATCGCGAAGGCGAGGCCGAACGCGCTCAGCACGAGCACGGCCATGAGCGCGGCGACGCGGCACGCGCGCGACGCCTCGGCCGGGCGGCCCGCGCCGAGCTTCTGCGCGACGAGCGCGCCCGCCGCGATCCCGAAGCCGTCGGCCGAGAGGAAGCAGATCGCCTCGACGCTGATCAGCCCCTGGTTGGCGGCCATCGCCTGCGGGCCGAGCAGCCCGATCATGGACACGAAGCCGAGGTAGCCGGCCTGGTACGCGACGCGCTCCGCGAACGCGGGCGCGGACACCCGGAGCACGCGCGCGAGGCCCCGCCGCGCGGGCGAGGTGTCGCGCGCGGGCGCGGGGCGGAGCGGCAGCGGGCTCGAGCGCGCGAGCAGCGCGGCGACCAGCAGCGCGCCCTCGATCGCCATGGTCGCGGCGGCCCCGATCGCGGCGCCGCGCAGGCCGAGCGCGGGGAGCCCGAGGCGGCCGGAGATGAGCACGGCGCTGAGCGCGAGGTTCACCACGTTGCCGATCGTCGCGGCGGCGAGCGGCGTCTTGGTGTCCCCCGCGCCCTGGAGCGCCGCCGCGGCGACCGCCTCGACGAAGGCCAGCGGGAGCGCGGGGAGCACGATCTGGAGGTAGCCGTTCGCCTCGGCGATCACCGCCGCCCCGGCCCTGGGGAAGAGCAGCGCGAGCAGCGCGCCGTCCGCGATGAGCAGCGGCGCGACCACGACCACGCCGATCGCGGCGGCGAAGAGCAGCGACGCGCGCGCGGCGGCGGCGGCGCCCACCCTGTCGCCTGCGCCCACGCAGCGCGCGACGACCGCGAGCGTGCCCGCGGAGGACGCCGTGAAGATCGAGCACACCGCCCACGTGAGCGAGCCGCAGATCTGCATCGAGGCGAGCGCCGTCGTCGAGTGCCGCCCGACCATCGCCCGCCCGACCAGGAACACGAGCGTGAGCAGCAGCATGTGCGTGATCGCCGGCCACGCGAGCCGCCAGACCTGCGCGGCGAGGCCGTCCCCTCCGCCGGTCGCCGCGCGATCCGCCTCGCCGCCCTCCACCTCAGCCAGGGTGGCCGCTCCCGCCGCGCTCACGGCCTCGAGAACGCCGCGCCGCCCCGGCGCGTTCCACGATCGCCCGCGCCTCAGCGCGTGATCGCGACGGCCGGCAGCGGCTGCAAGGCCTCGATCTCGCCGAGCTCGACCTCGCCCTTCTTGACCAGCTTCGCGCGGATCCCGAGCGCGCGATCGACCTGCCCGTCGGCGTCGGCGTCGAGCCACGCGATCGCCATCCCCTCGGCGCCGCCCTTGGAGACCTGCCACTGGATCTGGAACTCCTGCGGCTCGGCCAGCCGGAAGCTCGTGCAGCTGTACACGGGAGAGCGGTAGTCACCGGGCAGGCTCGTATACACGCCCTGCTTCATGAGGCGGAAGGTCGTCGGCACGGCGGGCGCGGTGCCGGGGAGCGCGCCGATCACGTCGCGCGAGCAGGCCCTCACCCCCTCGGCGAGCCGCTGGAGCGCCGCGCGCGCCGCCGCCTCGCCGCGCAGCGGCTGCGGCCCTGCCGCGCCGGCGCCGGTGGGCGCGACCGCCGGCGCCGACGAGGGCTTCGCTTGCGGCTCCGCGGGATCGCTCGGCGCGGCCCCCCCAGGCGAGCGCAGCAGCAGGAACGCGGTGAGCCCCACGATGGTGACGAAGCTCATGCCGAGCGCGGCGAACATGCCGGCGCGCGAGCCCGACGACATCCCCTCGCTCGGCGGCGCGCCCGCGGCGCGGGGGTCCGCGAACGCGGCCGCGGGGGGGCTCGGCGCGGAGGGCGCGGGCATCGACGCGGGGGCGCCCGGCGCCGGAGGCGCGGCCGGCGCCGGGGCCGCGACAGGCCATGACGCGCTCGCGGGCTGGACGACCGGAGGCGTGGAGGACGTGGCTGTCGGGGCCGGCGCGCCCTCTGCAGCCATCCACAGCCGCAGGTCCACCGTCGCCGGCTCGCCCTGGCCCCACGCGTGGAGGGCCACGGTCGCCGGCATGCCCGCGACCGGCCCGGGGCTCGCCGGCGCTGCCTGCCCCGGCTGCTGCACCAGCTCGGTCGGCAGCGAGTCCCGCGTCGGCCCGTCCTCGTCGTAGGCGGCCGGCGCCCAGCCCGGGCCCGGAGCCGTCGGTGGATACGGCGGCATCGGCGGGACGACGCCGCCGTACGGCATCGCCGCGTACGCCGAGGGGCCGGCCTCCGGCGGCCCCGCCATCGCGTCGAATGCGGCCCCGAGCTCGTCATCGAATGCCACCGGCCGGTCCGGCGCGGCCGCCCTGGGCGCCGGCGGTTTGATCCGCCCGAAGCCGGCGCCGCGGAGCGAGGACCGCGGCGCCTCGACCGTCGCCGCGGGGTCGAGCAGGTCATCGATCTCGCCGGCCGACAGGGCCGCGGTGGCGCCGTCGGCTCTGTCCGTCGAGCGCTCCAGGAGCGCGTCCAGCTCGTCGATGGGGATCGTCCTCGTCTCGTCCTCGGATGCGCGCGGCGGGGGCGTGGCGCGGGTGGGCTCCTCCCACCCGGCGTCCACGACGCTGATCTCCTGCCGCGGCCGCATCCCCACGCGGCCGAGGTTACTACGGTTGCGCGGGCGCGAGCACGCTCGGCGCAGCCCGGGAGCCTGACCGGCCCCTCCGCGGCGTCACGCCGCAGGCCCCCCTTTCGAGGCTCGCCCGCGGAGCCGGCTCGGGGCGAGGAGGCCGCCCCGCCTCGGGGGCCCTGATTACAATCCGCACCTTGAATGCGAGGCCGGCGACCTGGCCACTGGATCGGGCGGCTCAGTATGAGCCCACTCCGCCCTGGCATCCATGACCGCGATCAATTTCTCCGTTCCAGAACGATTATCGATCCCATCATCCATCACCCGCGCATCTCACCACGGTTATCCACTGACCCCTGTACAGCTGCGCCCCCACGCCCCTTCAGGGCGGGACGATAACCATGGATGGATATCCTGCGCAGCGCATTGCGAATGTCAGCCGCAACGCAAGCGAACACCTGGACGCCAAATTCGCATCGTCGCTTACATCGATGATGCGTAGCTTTTTTCTTTCAGGGGATCGCCGTATCGGATATCCGGGAATGAACCCTGCGCGGTCGCGCAGGATGGGAGTAGCATCGACGCATGTCGAAGTCGGGCGGCGCGAACCTGATCCGGATACCGATCGTGCTGGCGCTCGATTGCACGCCGGCGCTCATGGAGCGCTGCCGCAAGGTCGCCGCGAGGTGCAGGCTGCTGGTCCGCGCGTGCGACTCCGCGTCCGTGTGGCGCACCGCCGTGGGGCTCCGGCCGCTGGCGATCGTCGTCCCGAGCCACCTCTACGAGCGCTCGCCGCAGCGCTTCCACCTGCTTGCGGCGGAGGCGGGCTGCCAGCTGGTCGTGCTGGAATCGGCGCAGGTGCCCGCGCACGAGCTGGAGGGGCACCTGACCTCGGCCGTGCACGAGGCCTCGCGCGCCCGGCCGGCCTGAGGCGGCCCGGTCGCTCCGCCGCCGGTCGCGCGGCCCGATCTGGAGCCCGGCGGCCCGCTGCGCGGCGACGTCGAGGATCGCCGTCGCCGCCGGCGCGGATGACGCGGGCCGCCGGCTCGAGCTGGCCGCCGTCACACTCGCGCCGGGCGCGGCGATAGAGGGGGCGTGACGGGCGAGCGCGCGGCGCGACGAGGCGCCGGGGCCGCGCTCCATCACGCGTAGCCGCGCCCGGGGCGCG
>CAYQYG010000034.1:0-33388 GCA_964421485.1 uncultured Polyangiaceae bacterium
AGGGCGACGGGCGGCGGCGGGAGCGCGGGCGGCGGCGCGGGCGGGGGGCGCGGCGCGTCGCTGTCGAGCAGGATCGCGAGCGTGAGCGCGAGGGCCTCCGAGAGCTCCGCGCACGTGGCGCCCGGATCGGAGATCTGCCGCGTGCGGCCGCCGGCCTGGATGATCGAGGCGTAGCCCTCGTCGACGCGGAGGATCTGCACCTCGTAGAGCGGGACGTGCCCGCCCTCGGCGGCGGCCGGATCGAGCGCGGGCCGCTGCATCAGCCGCTCCACCGCGGCCGCGAGCGCGGCCGCGTCGGGGCAGTCCGCGGCGGCCGGCGCGCGGTGCACGACGAGCCTCGGCAGCGGCGCCGCGCCGGCCCTCGCGACCACGAGCAACGCTGCCGCCAGCGTGAGGGCAGCGAGCGCGCGGGATCGCGAGGAGGGCGGAGCGGGCACGGGTGAGCGTCTTATCGCAGAGAACGACGAGAAAGAGAGAGATTCACAGGGAGGCGGGGAGGCGGGAGGACAGAAAAATTCTGAAAGATCAATCTTTCTCCCTCTCTCTTCTCTCTCCCCGTCTCCCCGCCTCCCTGTGAAATCTCTCCGTTCTCTCTCTCGCGCGGCTCAGCCGCCGTTCAGCACCCAGCCGTTGCGGTAGAAGTTGCCGCGCGCCGTGGGCCAGAGCAGGCAGTTCGTCGACGAGCTCGGCACCTTGTACACGTAGGCGCAGGGCTCGGGATCCGCGCCCTGCCACTCCATCTTCCGGAGCGAGACGACGATCTCCACGGCGCCGTCGCCGTCGACGTCCGCGAGCGTGGGCACCGGCATCGCGCCGAGCCGCGGGAGCTCGATCTGGTGCAGGATCTGGCCGCCCGCGTCCTGGATGAAGAGGCGGCCCTTGCCCTCGTCGGTCGAGTACGTGTTGAACACGATCTCCGGGATGCCGTCGCCGGAGAGGTCGCCGACGACCACGCCGCCCGTGAGCACGTTCGGATCGTTCGTGTAGGTGACGGCCCAGAACTCGGTCTTGTCCGCGTAGACGGCGTGGATCCTGCCGTCGACGCCGGCGAAGATCATCTCGGGCCCGGGGTGCGTGACGTCGATGTCGGCGACCGAGACCTGCTGGGTGGCCGCGACGATGTTGCCGCCGAGGTCCTCGGCGCCGGAGAGGTACTCGGGCGCGTAGAACGGGCTCTCCCAGCCGGGGATGCGGCTCGCGTCGTGGCGCACGACCCAGAGGCCGACGCCCTGCGCCTGGTTGGTCGTGGCGACGTCCTCGCCGAGCGCGAGCATCACGACCTCGTACGCGCCGTCGCCGTCGACGTCCGCGATCGCGGGGGCGCTGTCCTTGAAGTAGGCCTGAAGCGACGTGTCGTCGTCCGAGAAGCCCTGCTTCGCGAGCTCGAGGTCGTGCAGGTAGCGGACGCCGGGCGTCTTGGGGCGCCCCTCGAACATCGGGTTCGCGTCGAAGGCCTCGCCGGTGCCGTGATAGAAGCCGGCGTACGAGTTGTCCATCGGCGAGACGATGTCCTGGCGGCCGTCGCCGTCGAGGTCGCCGATCGCGAGGTTCTGATCGTAGGCGCCCGCGATCCAGCAGTTGCCGCTGTCGCCGCCGCTCGCGTCGCAGCCGATCGTGCCGCGCTCGATGGGCGGGAAGCCGTCGATCAGATCGCCGCCCGCCGTGTACGCGCTCAGGATGTCGGGCTCGTTGCTGGTGCTCGCGGCCACCACGTCGAGCTGGCCGTCGCCGTTGATCTCGCCGGCGGCGAGGCTCCGGATCTCGTCGCGCCAGGAGACGGGCCAGCCGGAGAGGACGTTGCCGCCGGCGTCGAGCATCCAGATCCGGTCGCGCGCGGCGATGACGATCTCGAGCCGCGTGTCGTCGCGGAAGTCCGCCACGACGGGGCTCGACCAGATGCGGCCCACCTCGCCGGGCTCGTCGAAGCGCCACCTCTGCGCGCCGTCCGGGCCCCAGACGACGAGGTTGCCGTTGTGGGTGATGATGATCTCGTTCGAGCCGTCGCCGTCGAGGTCCGCGACCGCGGGCGAGCCCAGCCAGGCGCTCTCGTCGTCGTCGACGAGCTGCAGCATGAGCTCCGGGGCGGCGACCGCGGCGGAGCCGGAGGCCGCGGCGTCGCACGAGGGCGCGGGCGGCAGCGGCTTGGAGCCGCCGCCCACGGGGTTCTTGTCCTTGCCGCCGCCGTCGTCGTCGCCGCAGCCGGCCGCGAGGACCGCCGCGATCAAGGTCACGCTGAAGGAAGCGAAGCGCCTGAAGAAAAATGCAGAATGGCGTGAAATCATACCCGGAGCTTACCAGGCCACGGCCGCCGGGCGAGCGATCAGGGCGCCCGGACGCCGCGCCCTCGTCCCCGGGGCGGCGGCGTATCGCTCTTGCAGCGGCCTTGCAGGGGCCGGACCGCGGAGCGGGGTACAAGGGCGACGGAGCCCTGTGCTAGGCTCCGCCGCCATGAACGTTTCGCGACGGCTTTTGATGGTGGCCGCCGCCGGCGCCCTGCTGTTCGGGCCCGCGGCGCTCGGGTGCGGCTCGACGACCTCGGCGAAGACGGCCTCGGTCACGCCCGGCGACATGCCCGAGGGCGGCGACTGGACCGGCGTCTGGTACAGCGAGCTCTACGGCTACCTTCACATGGTGCAGGAGGGCAACCAGATCGACGGCCGGTGGATGCGGCCCGTCAAGGATCGCTGGGGCGAGCTGCACGGCACCGCCACCGGCGACGTCGTCCGGTTCACCTGGACCGAGCACAAGATCGGCGCGGTCGGGCCGAGCTCGTCGCTCAAGGGCAAGGGCTACTTCAAGTACAAGCGCCCGCCGGGCGAGAACGTCGACGACACGTTCGCCGGCGAGATCGGCCGCAACGAGGACGAGACCGGCGAGTCGTGGGAGGCGGTGAAGCAGCGCAACGTGAACCCCGATCTCAAGTCGATCGGCGGCACGGGCTCCGGCGACATCGGCGGCGGCGACTGGGACAGCGAGAACAAGGAGCAAGGTGAGCCCGAGGCCCCCGCCGCTCCCCCGAGCCCCTGACGAGAGCGTGGCCCCGAGATGACGCAGCCCCAGCCGCGAGGCATCCAGTTCCGCGAGCCCCCCATCTTCGAGCGCGGCGCCGCGGGGCGCTCCGGCGCCTCCCTCCCGCCGCTCGACGTGCCCGACGTCGATCCGGCCGAGCTCTACGGCGCGCTCGCCCGCAAGGACCCGGCCGGCCTCCCCGAGGTGAGCGAGCCGGAGGCGTTCCGCCATTTCATGCGCCTCTCGCAGTGGAACTTCTGCATCGACTCGCAGCTGTACCCGCTCGGGTCGTGCACGATGAAGTACAACCCGAAGGTCAACGAGTGGGCCGCGCGCGTGCCCGCGTTCGCGGCGCTCCACCCGATGGCGCCGGAGGAGCTCTGCCAGGGCTCGCTGGAGGTGATGTGGCGCCTCCAGGAGATGCTCTGCGAGGTGAGCGGCATGGACGCCTGCTCGCTCCAGCCCTCCGCGGGCGCGCAGGGCGAGCTCGCCGGCCTGATGATGATGCGCGCGTATCACGCGTCGAAGGGCCGCTCGCCGCGCAAGGTGTTCATCCCGGAGAGCGCGCACGGCACGAACCCCGCGAGCTGCGCGCTGAACGGCCTCGTCGCCGTGAAGGTCGAGAAGAGCGCCGACGGCGTGACCCACCCCGAGGACGTGCTCGCGGCCATCGAGCGCGAGGGCGGCGACGACGTCTGCGGGCTGATGATCACCAACCCGAACACGCTCGGCGCCTACGAGACGCACCTGCCCGAGATCATCCGGCTCATCCACGACCGCGGCGGGCTCGTGTACGGCGACGGCGCGAACACGAACGCGATCATGGGCCACGCGCGGCCGGGCGACGTGGGCGTGGACGTCATCCACATCAACCTGCACAAGACGTTCACCACGCCCCACGGCGGCGGCGGCCCGGGCTCCGGGCCGATCTGCTTCAAGAAGCACCTGGAGCCCTTCCAGCCCGCGCCGGTGCTCGTGCGGAAGGGCGACGGCTTCGGGTGGGACCACGACCGGCCCGGGAGCGTGGGGCGGCTGCGCGCGTTCACCGGCAACTTCGGCATGTTCATCCGCGCGTACGCGTACATCCGCGAGATGGGCGGCGAGGGGCTGACCCGGGCGAGCGCGCTCGCCGTGCTCAACGCGCGGTACCTCTGGGCGAGGCTCAAGGACCACTACAGCGCGCCCGTGCCGCAGCCCTGCATGCACGAGGTCGTGCTCTCCGACACGCAGCTCGAGCGCGAGACCGGCGTGAGGACCCTCGACGTGGCCAAGCGGCTGCTCGACTACGGCTTCCACGCGCCGACCGTGTACTTCCCCCTGGTCGTCCCGGGCGCGCTGATGATCGAGCCGACCGAGACCGAGACCCGCGAGACGCTCGACGAGCTCGTGGACGCGATGCTGGCGATCCTCGCCGAGGCCCGGACGACGCCGGATCTCGTGAAGCAGGCCCCGCACAGCACGGTGGTCGGCCGGCTGGACGAGGCGAGGGCGGCGCGCCAGCCCCGCCTGCGCTGGACGCGCTGATCGAAGGCCTGACCCCGCGAGCCCGGAGCCGCGCGGCGGCCCGCCCAGGGGGCGGGCGCCCGCGGCGTGTCCGCGCTGCCACCCCTCCGCGCTCCAAATTCGCGTGGGGTGGCCGGTCATGCCTACAATGCGATATCGAAGGCCGGGATGGTGACCCGCCCCGGCCCGGGTCAGGGGATCCGCCGGCGCGGATCCCTCGAGCGGACGAGCGACGCGTGCCTGTATCGGTCGACAACACCGGCGACATCGAGACCGTCTGCCAGACCTCGCCGGTCTCGGTGGGCGACGTCATCAAGCTCGTCTTCCGCGCTTACGAGGAGGCGACGCCGCCGTTCAACATCAAGATCCGCTCGCCGGGCGGCAAGGTGATCGTCGAGCGGGTGCTGCGCGAGCTGCCGACCGGCGAGCCCCAGAGCGCCCCGCCGGTGGAGTTCAGCGCCTCCGCGGGCGGGGAGTACAAGCTGGAGATCAGGCAGCTCTACGGCAAGCAGAAGGGCGAGGCGGTCCTGCGCGTGAAGCTGTCCTGATCGGTCGATCCGGCGGCGATCAGGGGATCTTGGTGACGAGCTGGTGCAGGTCGGGGTGGGTCGTGGCGAGCCAGCGGTTCGTCTGGGAGAGCGCCTGCTTGCGCTCGGTGCGGAGCTGCGCGTAGCGCTGCCCCCGCGCGATCAGCTCCTGCTCGGCCGCGTTGCCGCCGAGGTCCTGGAACAGCACGCGGAGGACCGCGTCGGTGTCGAAGAACTTGCAGCTGAAGAGGTCGAAGTACGCCTCGCGGCTGTCCGGGTAGACGTGCAGGCTGACGTGCGACTCGGCGATCATCGTCAGCGCGCTCAGGTACCGGCCGCCGTCCGGGGCGGCGGTCTTGATCACGTAGGGGCGCATGATGGGGGTCATGCCGATCCGCGGCGGGAGCCGGTCGAAGAGATCGAAGAGGTCGTCCATCGTCGTCGGGCCCTGGTAGGGGCTGAACCGGACGAAGAGGTGCGGGCCGAAGTCGAGCGAGGGGTTGATCGACATCGGGCCGATGGGGCGGCGCGCGTCCGCGCCCTCGCCGCGCTCGACGGTCTGGGTGAAGACGCTCCGGCAGGGGAGCGTGGTCTGGAGCGTGAGCTGCGCGCGCTGCGTGTCGAACGCGCCCGGGGCGACCAGGTCGGCGAAGAAGCACTCGCGGAAACTGAAGGTGTGCAGCGTGAGGTGTCCGCCGGCGAGCAGGACGAAGCCGCTGATGCCGCAGTCCTCGGCGACGATGCCGTTGTAATAGGGCTGGAGGAAGGGCGGCATCACGGGCTTCAGCTTGAGCACGGCGGGCACCTCCTCGAGGAGCTCCTGCACGAGCTTCACGTCGTCGAAGCGGCTGCGAAAGCCCTGGAAACCATCCATCGTGAAATGGGTCAGCGTGCGCGGGATCTGCTGCATGTGGCTCCCTCGTCGATTGCGAGCCGATCGTACCTCAGCGCGGCGCGCGCGCGCCGACAAAAGGGCGGCGCGCGCGCCGACAAAAGGGCGGCTCGCGTCACGGCGCCGCGGAGGGGATCAGCACCGCGGCCATGGGCGCGGGATCGGCGACGCCCTGCTCGCGCATCCACGCGTGGGCGGCGGCCGCGGCCGCGCGGGCCGAGGGGTCCGGCGAGATCTCGCCGAGGCGGCGCCGGGCCGCGGCCGCGTAGAGCGCCATGCCGGCCGCGTCGAAGCCGCGCGCGGCGTCCGACAGCCGCCGGATCGCGTCGTCGCGCAGGCCGCGCGCGCCCGAGATGGCCGCGCGCAGCGCGAGGCCGAGCGGCAGCGACCACGGCGCGCCGCCGACGCCGAGCTCGCGGGCCGCGCGCGCCGCCTCGTCGAGCAGGGCCCCGCCGCCCGCGGGCTCGCGCGCGGCGGCGATCGCGGCCGACGCCCTCAGGTAGATCATCGACGCGCGGACCGCGTGGATCCTCGGCGCGAGCGAGCCCTCCAGCGCGGGCCAGCGCTCGACGAGCAGGCGGTGGGTGGCCTCGCCCTCGCCGCGGTACAGGCCGATCTGCGCGCGGGCCAGCAGATCGAAGTAGATCTGGAGCTGATAGCCGGCCTTGGACCAGCTCCGGATGGCCTCGTCCGCGTGGTGGAGCGCGGCCTCGGGATCGCCGAGCACCAGCCAGTAGGCGTTGCTCTGGCCCGAGCGGAGGCGCGTGGCGAGGTAGCGGTCGCCGCGCTCCTCGGCGGCCTGGAGGTATAGGGGGACGCGGCGCGCGTACTCGCGAACGTCGCCCGCGAACCAGAGCGCGGAGAGCGCGAACGACTGGGCCGCGCCGCGCTCCCAGGCGACGCCGGCGCAGCGCTCCCGGAGCATCGCGTCGGCGAGGTCGAGGTCGCGGGCGGCTTCGCCGAAGCGGCCGAGCAGGCACGCCGCCATGCCGCCGGCGAGGCGGGCGAGGCCGATCGCGTGAGGATCGCCGGCCCTGTCGGCCGTCTCGCTCGCGGCGCGGAGCAGCTCGGCGACGCGGGCGGGCTCGGACCGCTCGCCCGCGGGGGACGTGGCCGCCGCGTACACGGCCTCGAACGCGAGGGCGCGCACGACGCGGCGGGGCTCGCCCGCCCGGAGCGCGAGCAGGAGGCCCAGCGCCTGGAAGCCCGCGCCGCGGACCGGATCGAGGATCGCGAGGCTCCGCGCGGCCGACCAGCACACGTCGATGCGCACGAGCTCGGCCGGCGGGATCGAGGCCGCGTCGCGCTCGTCGAAGCAGAGCCCGCGCAGCCGGATCCACGCGTGCCGGAGCCTCAGCGCGGCGAGCGCCTGCTCCGTCGAGGCCGGCGTCTCGAGGCGGACGGCCGCGATCACCCTGCGCAGGCCCGCCATGCCGGCCTCCACGTAGCCGGCGCGCAGCAGGGCCTCCGCGGCGCGCCGCCCGAGCTCCAGCGCCTCGACCTCCGGCGCGCCGTCGCTCGCGGCCATGAAGGCCTCGGCGGCCTTCGCCCCCTGGCCCGCGCTGCTCAGCGCGTCGCCGAGCCGCGCGAGCGTCGCGCGGCGCTCCGCGCTGCCGTGCGGGCGCAGGTCGACGGCCATCCGGTAGAGCAGCGCGGCGCGCTCGAACGCGAGCGCGCCCTCCGCCTGCTCCGCCGCGCGCGCCGCGTAGTCGGCCGCGCGCGCGGCGTCCCCTGCGGCGCGCCAGTGCTCCGCGAGCGCCGTGAGCTCGCCGCGTCCCGAGGCCTCGAGCGCGCGCGCGAGCCGGCCGTGCCAGCCGCTCGCCGCGGCCGCGTCGAGCCGCCCCAGCACGGTCTCGCGGATCCGGCTGTGGTAGGGCTCGACGTGCTCGTCGCGCCCCGCGCCGCCCACGCGGGCGAGGTAGGCCGCGACGAGGATCGACGTGAGCCGGCCGATCTCGCCGAGGCTCGCGCCCGCCGCGATCGCGGCGGCGTCGAGCGGCAGCGGCCCGCCCGCGATCGCGGCGAGCTCGAGCAGCTCCCGCGCGCGCGGCTCGAGCCCCGCGATGCGGTCCCAGAGCGCCTCGTCGAGCCGCACCGGCGCGCGATCGTCCTCGTGGGAGAGGCGGTAGCGGATCAGCGCGTCGATGAAGAGCGGGTGCCCGCCCGACTCCGCCGCGAGCGCCTCGACGCTGATCGGCCGCCGCACGCGCGCGCCGCGGAGCAGCATCGCGCAGAGCTCCTGCGCCTCGCTCTCGGGCAGCCTCCGGAGCGGGACGCGGCGCACCGAGCCCGGCGGGAGCGCGAGCCTGCGGAGCAGGCGCGCCGGATCGGGCTCGCCGCCGGTGCGGATCGCCGCGAGCAGCAGGATCGGCCGCGGCGCCGGCTCGCCCCCGCCCGCGTCGGGCGCCGCTCGCATCACCTCGGTGAGCAGCGCGAGGCTGTCCGCGTCGGCCCACTGGAGATCGTCGATCGCGAGGACCAGCGGCCGCTCCGCGGCGAGCCGGCCGAAGAGCTGCCGGAGCGCGGCGAACACGAGCGAGCGGAGCTCCGGCGGATCGATCACCTTGCGCTGCGGCGGCGCCGCGGCGATCGCCGGGACCTCGCGGAGCACTGGGAACACCGCGCCGAGCAGCCCCGCGTCGCGCGGCAGGAGCGCCGCCGCCTCGCCGGCGCTCCGCGCCGCGAGGTGCAGGCTGAGCGCGTCGATCAGGTCGTCCACGGCCTTGTACGGGACCGACTCGCGCTCGTAGCAGCGCCCGGAGAGCACCAGCGCCTCGCCCGCGATCCGCTCGAGGAACCGCCGGATCAGCGCGCTCTTGCCCACGCCCGACTCCCCCTCGACGATCTCGACCACGGACCGGCCCGCGCGCGCGGCGGCGAGGGCCTGATCGAGCGCGTCGAGCTCGGCGCGGCGGCCGACGAAGCTGGACCGCTGCGAGAGCACCGGCGGCGCGTCGAGCGCCTCCTCGGCGCCGAGCCGCGCGAGCACCTCGCGCGCGTCGGGGCGCGCGGCCGGATCGATGCGCAACAGATCCGCGCAGAGCGCCTCGAGATCGCGCGGCAGCCCGGGCACGAGCCGCGAGGGCCGCTGCGGCTCCACGACCCGCTTCCACTCGAGCGCCACCTGCGGCGAGCTCTGGAACGGGTACGCGCCGGTCAGGATCAGGTAGAGCATCACGCCGACGCTGTAGAGATCGGCCGCCGGCCCGACGGGCTTGCCGTCCGCCTGCTCCGGCGCGACGTAGTGCGCCGTGCCGGCGGCGGCGTCCGGGCGCGACGCCGCGTGCGTGTCCACGATCAGCCCGAAGTCGAGGATCACCACCCGCCCCTCGGCGGTGACCAGCACGTTGGAGGGCTTGATGTCGCGGTGCACCTTGTCGGCGCGGTGGATCGCGGAGAGCCCCCGCACGAGCTGCACGAGCGCCGCCCGGAGGCGCCGCTCGTCGAAGCTCCCCGCCCGATAGGACTGCGCGCGCGGCGTGGCCCGCCGGCTGGAGGGCATCTGCTCGCTCGGCGGGGGCGGCGTGGACGCGCGCGAGCTCATCGCCGGCGCGTCCCCCTCCTCGTGGATCCGGGAGTGGACGACGAAATCGACCCCCCGGACGAGCTCCATCGTGAAGAAGAGCTGCCCGCCCTCCTCGTGCATCTCGTCCAGGCTCACGAGGTTCGGGTGCCGGAGGTCCTGCAGCGCGCGGAACTCGGCCTTGAACTGGAGCCGCGCCGCCGCGTCGAGCGCCCTCAGCACCTTGAGCGCGACGCGGACGCTCCGCTCCCGATCGAACGCCTCGTAGACGACCCCCGCCCCACCTGCCCCGAGGACGCGGACGATCTCGAAGCGCCGCGTCCCGGCGAGCTCGGTCCTCGAGGGCATGAGGATGCCAACAAAGCACCCGGCCGAGGTGGAGACAAGCGCCCGGAGCCCCCGGGCGGCACACGGGAGGCCGGATCGAGAAATTGGTTGACATTCGTGCACATCTGGCGGGTCGCGATCCGGATGGTTCGCGAGCGGCGCCCCGCGGGCCCCGTCCGGGCCCCCGGCGCGCCTCGCGCGCGCCGGGCAGCCCTTGATGAATGATTCCGCCCTCGACTGCTCACATCAGCGCACCGCCGGCGGCCCCATGACGCCCAGATTTGCGGTCCGTCTCCACGGGAAGGGTGGTAGCATCGATCTGCTCTTACCTACGGAGGCGGCCCCAAGCGATGAATGATCCCTATGAGCTCGCATTCGCCGAATTCCCCGTCCTCGAGACAGAGCGCCTGATCCTGCGCCGGATCAGAATGGATGACGCGGAGGCCCTGTTCCGCGTCTGCTCCGATCACGAGTGGCTCAGGCTCTGGGGCTTTCCGGTCCACCGGACGGTCGACGACACGCGGGCCATGATCGCAATGCTCGACAGGTCCTACCAGGAGCGCGCGCAGCTCCGCTGGGGCATCACCCTCCGGGGGAAGGACGAGGTGCTCGGGGCCCTGGGGTTCTATCGAATCATGCGGCAGCATTACCGCGCCGAGGTCACCTACGAGCAGAACCGCGCCGCCAGCGGCAACGGCTACATGACCGAGGCGCTCCGCGCGATCGTGAGATACGGGTTCGACAAGCTCGATCTGCACTCGATCGAGGCAGGGATCGACCCCGAGCACCGCGGGTCGCTCCGCGTCGCGGATCGGTGCGGCTTCCAGCGGGAGGGGTACCTCAAGCAGAACTACTTCTTCCAGGGCAAGTTCTACGACACGGTCCTCTGCACCGCTTTCAACGAGCGCCCCGCCGTCCGCCCGTACTGACGGCCGGGCACGCGCCGCCGATCCGGCCGACCGTGATCCAGCCGGCCGGGCTCGCGCCGGGCGGCGCGCGCCTCAGTTGAACAGCGATTTCACCGGCGCCGTCGTGTTGACGATGCGCTGCGCGAGCAGCCGGGCCACGAGCTGGTGGAACGCGGCGGCCAGCTCGGGCGCCTCGCGCGTGAGCCGCTGGAGCGCGTCCACCGAGAGCCGGTAGAGGATCGCGGGGCTGTTGGTGGTGACGGTCGCCGAGCGGGTCGCGTCCATGTAGAGCCCCGACTCGCCGACGACCGAGCCGGCCCCCATCGTGCGGAGCCGCTTCGTCTTCTTGCCGTCGATCTCGTACCAGGCCGTGAGCTCGCCCGACTCGATGATGTAGAGGTCCTTGGACGCGTCGCCCTGGCGGAAGAGGTCATATCCGGCCGGCGCCTCGACCCGCTCGAGGTAGCGCAGGAAGCGGCTCACGTCGCCCGCGCCGCTGAAGGCCTCCCAGAGGTCGCGGGAGAGGGCGCGCGGCGAGATGGCGCCGGCCGGCGCGCCGGCGATGAGCTCGTTCTCGCAGAGCTCGAGGCCGTGATCGAGGTCCGGGAACAGGCGGCAGATCTCGTCCCCGCGCTCCAGGATCACGCCCGATCGGACGAGGTGGGTGCGGACGTCCGCCGGCACCTCGGAGAGGATGAGCTTCACGCCGTTGCTCTCGGCGAGCCGGCGGAGGCGGCGGAAGCTCGCCACGGCGGAGGAGTCGATGCCGCTCACGTGCCGGAAATCGAGGACGACGTATCGAATCTGCACCGGCTGGGCCCGCAGGATCCGCTCCTGCGCGCGGGTGAGGAGGCGATACGCGGTGCCGAAGAAGATGTAGCCCTGGAGCTGCAGGATGTAGACCTGATTGCCCCTCTCCTCGAGCACGCTCTCCTCGCTCACGGTCCGGCTCACGTTGCTGCGGAGGTGCGCGCCGGAGATCTCGTTGCGGATGACCTCGATCCGGGAGTAGCTCGCGGCGAAGAGGAACATCGAGAAGATGCCGCCGACCACGACGCCCGTGAGGAAGCCGCGGAAGGCGATCACGAGCAAGATCAGGATGACGACCACGTACTCGACGCGGCGGAGCCGGAACCAGTCCTCGTAGACGGTATCGATCAGGATCTCGTAGCCGAGGTAGGAGAGCAGCCCGCCGAGCACCGGGAGCGGCAGGTACGAGAGCGTGCTCGCGCCGAGGATCGCGACGAGCACGCAGCAGATCACCGACACGATGCCGGTGAGGCGGGTGTTCGCGCCCGCCTTGTAGTTCATCGCCGATTCGGCGAGGGAGAGATAGCCGACCATCCCGCCCGCGAAGGCGGCGAGCATGTTGCCGATACCGGTCCAGCGGAGCTCGCGGTCGAGATCGATCTCCTGCTCGGTCGCCACCTCCACGCTGGAGGCGCTGAGCAGCAATGTGATGGATGCCATCGCCACGACCGCGGCGATGTCGCCGGAGTTCCGGAACAGGATCGCCCACTGCACGGAGGCGAGGTCCGAGAGGCCCATCGGCGGCCACAGGCTGCCCTCCGGGAGCGGGCCGAGCAGCCAGCCGCCCGCGCTCACGGCCTCGACCGAGGAGCCGGCGAAGTACACGACGGCGTAGAAGACCGCGATCCCGCCCATCAGGAGGCCCGGCAGGAGCAGGAAGCTGCGGATCCGGCGCAGCACCGCCGAGAGGAAGATCCCGAAGACCAGGCCGGGCACGTATTTCGCGGCCGCCGCGGGCTGGAGCATCACCTCGACGTTGTCCAGCCCGACCGGGATCCCCAGCATCACGATGACCGTGCCCTGCAGGAGCAGCCAGCCGGCGCCCGCGAGGAAGCCGCCCACGACGGGATATGGAATGAATCGGACGAGGATGCCCAGGCGCCGCACACCGAGCAGCAAGAAGAAGCCGCCCGTGACGAGCGACGTGAGCCCCACCGCGGCGACGATCGTCGGGAAGGGATCGATGGAGGGGTCGGTCGCCTTGATCTGGCCAGCGATGGCGAGCGCCATCAGCGCGGTGATGACGCTCGCGTCGGTCTGCGGCGCGGCGATCGCGGGCTTGAAGGAGCTCCCGAGCGATACGACCGTCCCGACGATGATGGATCCGATAAGGAATATGCCGATTCCAAACGAGAGGCGATTGCTGAGCGCGCCGGCGAAGATCAGCGCCGCGAGGGAGATGTCGAAGCTGATGACGAGCGTCCCGGAGACCGCGCCGGAGACGAGCGCCGGAAAGACGCGCCACTCCCGGAGCCGCGACAGGATGCCCCTCTCCGCAGGCTCCGGAGCGGTCGTGCTTGCTTCGCCCATGCTCGAGGACCGATTCTCGCCAAATTTTCAGGCGTTGCAAGGGCCACGGCGATGCGGCGCGCGGCTCGACGCGGGCCCCGCGCCGTCAGGGCGGGGACAGGCCGTCAGGGCGGGCCCGAGGCCCGCCCGCGGCGCTCAGAAGTTCAGGTTGGCGGAGGCGAGGAACGTGCGGCCGCTCTGGGGGAACTTGCCGACGAGGTACTGCGGGGCGGTCGGCGCCGTCCAGCGCCAGTCGCCCGCGTTGTAGACGCCGACGTTGTAGCGGAGCCCGCCGAGATCGGTCTGACCGGAGAGGACCACGTCCCAGATCACGGCCGGCTCGGTCTGCTCCTGCGGGAGCGGGTTGTCGCTGGAGATGTTGCGATCATAGCGCGGCGACTCGATCGTCAGGCGCGACGCGAGCGTGAGCCCCTTGCCGAAGAGCGGCACCGCGCCGCGGATCGAGCCCATGTGCTCGGGCGAGTTCGGCACGTTGCGCAGCAGCACGCCCTCGCCCTCGCCGTACTTCGCGTGCGCGTACGAGTAGTTGACCGCGGCCATCCACCCCTGGCGCCACTCGCGGCGCAGCTCGGCCTCGCCGCCGATCACGGTGATCGGCTGCGTGGTGTTCTCGTAATGCGTCGGGTCGTCGACGGTCTGCGAGCCGCGCTGCGCGAGGAGGTTCGTCAGGTAGTTCACGTAGCCGGCGCCGAGCAGCGACACCGTCGAGGAGAGCCGGTGCGTGTACTCGATCTCGCCGGAGTACACCTGCTCCGCGTCGAGGTCCGGGGAGGTCACGTACAGATCGAAGTAGCCGTAGAAGAGCTCCTGGATCGAGGGGGCGCGGAACGCGCGGCCGCCCATGAGCTTCAGGTTGCCGCCGTCGTACGGCTTGATGATGAGCGCGAGGCGGGGGCTCGGCCCGGAGGACCCGAACGTCGAGTAGTAGTCGAGGCGGGCGCCCGCCGAGATGCGGAACGCGTCCGAGGGGACGATGTCGACGAGCGCGTAGCCGGCGCCGATCTGGAACGGGTGCTCGTCGTAGACGTCCTGCTCGGGGTCCCCGCCGAGCGGCAGGTAGAGCGCCTTGCTGCACGTGCCGTCCGCGAGGCAGAGCGTCTCCTCGCCGCGCTGCGCCGCGAGGAAGTGCACCTGGCCCTCGGCGCCGACGGTGACCTTGAGCTGCTTGATCGGGCTGAACTCGATCCGCTGCTCGCCGAGCAGCCAGACGTCATTGAAGTCCTCCTTGTCGAAGAGCTCCGTGACGCCGGGGAACGGGTCGAACCACAGCCGGTCGTGGAAGTTGTAGTAGTTGAGGCTCGCGCGGGTCAGCGTCGCGAAGCTGTCGGACCACTTCGGCGAGAGGCTGAGCTCGACGAACCCGCGGGTGTCGCGGTAGGTCGTCTTGTCGGACGTCACCGAGGTCCCGGCGACGCCGTTCGGGATCGTCTTCGAGCGGGAGTTCAGGAACCACTGCGCGGAGAACGACTTGATCCAGAGCTGCCCCTGGACCGTGCCGACGTTGAAGCTGTCGGTGTCGCGCACGCTGCCGAAATCCTCGAAATCGTAGTCTCGCCCGAGGCCCCGGCCGCCCGCGACCGACATCCACATGCCGGAGTCGCGGCCGAACGGGAGCTGGACCTGCCCGCGGCCGCGGACGAAGCTGTTGTCCGAGGTGCCCACGCCGATGCCCGCGCCGGCCTTCGTCGGGCGCGACTTGGTCACGACGTTGATGACGCCGGAGAACGCGCCCGTACCGTAGAGGACCGAGCCCGGGCCCCTCACGACCTCGATGCGCTGCACGTCCTCCAGGTCCGTGCGGGCCATGTAGTCGTGGTAGGAGAGGCCGACCCAGCTGTCGTTGATGGAGTGGCCGTTCACCAGGGTCAGCACGCGGTTCCCGAAGTCGCCGGGGAGGTTCACGCCGCGGATGCCCGTGAAGGTGTAGGCGCCGTCATACGTGCCGTAGAGGCCGCGCGTGCCGCGGAGGGCCTCCGCGACGGTCGGGTATCCGAACGCGCGGAGCTCCTCGGAGGGGATGATGGTGACGGAGCCGGGCGCGTCCTCGACGGCCTCGGAGCTTCGGGACGCGGCCTCGACCTCCTCGAACTGGCGGAGGGAGACGTCCATGCGCGTCTGCTGGTTGGCGACGACGTTCACGGTCTCCTCGATCGTGCGGAAGCCGCGCAGCGAGATACGGACCTTGCGCGAGCCGCTCTGCACGTTGAGGACCGCGGGCGTGTAGCCCATCGGCTTGCCGTCGACCTCGACCAGCGCGTCGCGCTCGTCGGTGTAGACGACGAGGCTGCCGGTGACCGGCGCCAGCTTGTAGCGCGCGGTGACCGTCTCGCGGGCCGTGGCCGTCACGTCCTGCTCGGAGGCCTGGTACCCCTCCTGCGAGAGGTAGAGCCGGTGCCGGCCGGGCGCCAGCGTGAGGTCGCAGGGCGCGGTGCACGCGGGCTGGCTGCTCGCGTCGTCGACGCGCACCGAGGCGCCCGCCGTCTCGCCGACGACGCGCACGGTGCCGACGATGCGCGTGAGCTTCAGCGAGACGTTCTGCTGCTCGCCGACCTTCGCCTCGACGCCGTCCATCTCGGCGGGCTCGTAGCCCTCGAGATCGACGATGACCTTGTACGTGCCCGGCTGGAACCCGAGCAGGCGCGGCGTGCTGCCGCGGCCGCCGAGGTCGCGCCGGTTGATGTACACCGTCGCGCCGGGCGGATCGGTCGTCACGTTGATGACGGCGACGTTCGGCCGGATGCGCGCGATGGCCTCCTCGATGGCGGGCCGGCGCGCCGAATTGGGCTCGAGGTCGAGCGCCTGCACGTAGTAGCGGAATGCGTCCGGGAACTCCTGGAGCGCCTCGTACGTGCGGGCGATGTTGAAGATGACGTTGCGATTCGGGACGAGCCGGTTCGACACCAGGAAGTGCTCGAGGGCGCCTCGATAATCGCGGCCCGCGTAGCGCTCCGTGGCGATCTTGAAGTGGAGATCAGCCTCATCGGCGAGATCGTCCGCGAGGACGGGCCCGCCGTGGAGCGCGAGGAGTGATACAATGAGTATTAGGAATGCGGAGCGACGAAAGGTCATCGTTCGATCTCGATACCCGTGGCCGGAGAATTTGGAGCGGTGGGCGCCTGAGGCGCCCCCCGTGCGGCGGTCACACCGGCACCCGCGAAGCTCTGGAACAAGGGGGACAGTGCGGGCCGAGCTTACCGTAAGCCGTGAGCCGATCCAACCGGTTCGCTCTCGAGCGGAGGGGCCCGATCCCGAGCGCCCAGCGCGCTGCGCAGGCGCTCAGCGGCCCTGCGTACGCGCGGGAACGCCCTGGCGCCCGCGCGCGGAAAAGAGGGAAGAGGCGCTCCGCGCGCGGCCTCGTGAAAGAAAGCCGTTGACATCCGGAACGCGTTCATGTTCTGCGTTGGAGCCCAGGGGAGGGTTGTTCGCCGGGTCGCAGGCGCACACGGCGCGCCGCACCCGAGGGTCTGCCCGGGTGATCCAGAGAATCAAGCGCCACCTCGCCTCGTTGATGCCAGGCCGCGAAGCGGCGGAGGCTTCAACCCAGGGCGCCCCCTCCGAGCACAGCCTGGTGATCGAGCAGATCCGCAAGTCCTTCGGGGCCGTGCCGGTGCTCGACGACGTCTCCTTCCGCGTGCGCGCGGGCGAGTTCGTGACGCTGCTCGGCCCCTCGGGCTGCGGAAAGACCACGCTGCTCCGGATCATCGCCGGGCTCGAGCGGACGGATCACGGGCGCGTGACCCTGGCGGGACGGACGATCGATCACCTGCCGGCGAACCGCCGGCCGGTGAACACGGTCTTCCAGAGCTACGCGCTCTTCCCTCACCTGACCGTGTTCGAGAACGTCGCCTTCGGGCTCCGGGCGCGGCGGTTCTCGCCCGCCGACGTGACCGCCCGGGTCACGAGGGCGCTCTCGATGCTGCGGCTGGACGACCTGTCGCGGCGCTACCCGAGCCAGATCTCCGGCGGTCAGAAGCAGCGGGTGGCGCTCGCCCGGGCGCTCGTGAACGAGCCGGAGGTGCTGCTGCTCGACGAGCCCATGTCAGCCCTCGACGCGAAGCTCCGCGGGGAGGTGCAGGTGGAGCTCCGGCGCCTGCAGCGGGCGCTCGGGAAGACGTTCTTGCTCGTCACGCACGATCAGCACGAGGCCATGACGGTCTCCGATCGAATCGTGGTCATGAACCGGGGGCGGATCGAGCAGGAGGGCCCGACCGCGGAGGTGTACGAGGGGCCTCGAAACCGCTTCATCGCCGAGTTCTTCGGCGCGGCGAACCTGATCCCCGCCCGCAGGGTGGGCGAGAGGCGCGTATCGACCGCGATCGGCGAGCTCCAGCTCCGCACCACGCCCCCCTGGGACGAGGGGACGATCGCGATCCACCCGGAGTGGATCGAGATCGCGGACGCCCCGCCGGCCGAGAACGGCGTGAGCGGCCTGGTGCGCGAGAGCTTCTACCGGGGCGACCACGTCGAGCTCATCGTCGAACCGGGGCCCCTCCGGGTGCAGGTCAGCCCGCGGCTCAATTCGACGCCGGGCGCCCGGCTGTGGCTCGCCCTGCCCGCGAGCAAGCTGCAGGTGCTCGACGACTAGCGCCGCGAATACGGCAAGCGCCCGGGCTCTCCGTATTCACGGCGGGCGATGAAATTCAGCAATGGCGCCGGGCCGCGGGGCCCCGGCCGGAGGCCAGGCGGGCCCCGCCCCCTACCCGGCCGCGAGCGGGTAGCGGAGCGCGTCGAGCAGCCATTCCCTGTTCTTCTTGACCTCGTCGAAGAGCCGCGCGCAGAGCTCCTCCCTGCGGGAGAAGAGGCGGTAGCCCTCCCGCGGGCGGAGGTAGCCGCGCGCCTTGGGGTGCTTCTGGAAGAGCGCCTCCTCGCCCATGCGCTCGGCCCAGGCCGCGTAGCGCTCGCGGTTCTCGAGCAGGGCCTTCGTGACGAACGGCATCACCATCGAGTAATCGCCCGACATGCTCTCCGTCGTCTGCTTGTACTGCGCGCGATCGATCTTGCCCCAGGTGACGGCCTCGCCCGGCGGGCACGAGGAGAGCGATCCGTCCGTGAGCGGGGCGGTGACGATCTGCACGTCGTAGAGATAGCCCCGGATCTCCGCCAGGCCGAGCACCTGGCTGAGCGCCGGCTCGGGCTGGAGGTTGTAGTTCTTGGGCACGCCGCCGCCGAGGATCAGCGTGCCGAGGGACCGGCTCGGCTGGTCGAACAGCCCCCAGTAATGGTACGCGCACGATTCGAACACCTCGGCGTGCAGGTCGAGATCGAAATCGTGCCGCTCGATCATGCCGGCCTGCTTCATGGCCCAGAGCTTCATCGAGTTCAGGAAGACGCTGCCGTCGCCGGGCGCGCCCACGAACACGGGGATCGCGAGGTCGTGGCAGGCCGCGAGCAGGCCGCGGGGCACGCCGTTCTTGCGCTCCTGCGCGCCGTAGACCGCGCCGAGCAGGTACCGCATCTCGGTGCCCGTCATCTTCCGCTGGAGCTCGGGGCGGAGGAGGCAGGAGGAGAGGAAGCGATCCTGATCGAAGAGCACGTCCTCGTGGAACGCCATGTCGGTGACGCGGATCGTCCGCTCGTCGCGGAGCGCGCCGTCGTCGCCGTGGATCGGGACCTCGTGGATCGGGCCGGCCTCGTAGCCGTCCAGGCCGCGGTGGCCGTCGTGATAACAGACCGCGTCGGTCGTGCTGAGGTACGCGATCCAGCCGGTCTCGAGCAGCGGGAGGAGCCAGGCGAGGTGCTGGCCGGAGACGGTGACCGGGCCCGCGACGGAGATGGTGAGCGGGCAGCCGGCCCCGATCGCCTCGTCGAGGATGCCGTAGACGCGGCGAAGGAAGCCGCCGCCGAACGCGGGGAGGCAATGGGTGAAGACCTCGTCCAGCGTGCGGCACTCGTCGACGCGGCGGACCACGACACGCGGGCGCTGGGCGAGCGGGCTCGCCGGCTCGGGGGCGCCACCTTGGCAGGGCTTGGTGCTCATTGCGGCGTACTAGGCCGGTGGTCCCATCGGATCAAGGGCGAGGCGAGCGCGGGCGGGCTCAGACGGCGGCGAGGCCGAGCTCGCGCTCGATGGCCGCGGCCTGCTCCTGGCACGCGGTGGCCTCGCCGGGGCGGCCGTGCTGGCGGTGGACCTTCGCGAGCTCGAGCAGGAGGCGGCCCTCCTCGCGGCGGTTGCCGATCTGGCGCGCGATGCGGATCGCGTTCGCGTAGAGGGGCTTGGCCTGCTCGTAGTGGCCGTGCTGCGCGTGCGCCGACGCGAGGCAGCCGAGCAGGAGGCCCTCGGTGGGCAGGTTCTGGCCCTCGCGCGCGGCGAGGAGCCCCTCCTCCCAGAACGTGCGCGCCTCGTCCGGCTGCTGCATCCCCCAGTGGGCGCGGCCGAGCCCGAGGAAGCCGAGCGCCTCGGTGGCGCGGTCGCGGAGCTTCTGCGCCTCGGTGAGCACGCGGATGTGCTCCTGCCGCGCCTCCTGGTAGCGGGCGCGCGCCTCGAGCACGTCGCGCGCGAACTCGTAGCGCACGATCACGCTCTCGGGCGTCGGCTCGAGCGAGAGCTTGAAGTAGACGCGGTAGAGGCGCGTGGCCTCCTCGTGCGCGTAGCGGGCCGCGGCCTTGCGCGCGCCGGCGAGGAAGTAGCGCCGCGCCTGGTCGATCTTGCCCGCGCGCCGCCAGTGCCGGCCGAGCGCGACGAGCTGGTCCTCGAGGTCGTCGCCGTAGAGGCCCTCGATCGCCTCGGCCGCGAGGCGGTGCAGCTCCTGGAGCCGCGCGCGCGACTGCATCTCGTACGCGGCGTTGCGGAGGAGCGCGTTCGAGAACTGGAAGCGGTGCTGGGTCATGCCCGACCAGATGCACTGCGCCTCGCCGATCCGGACGTGCTCGTCGAGCACCGACGGATCCGGCAGCATCTTGGCGAGCACGCGGAGGTCGAACTCGCGCCCGAGCACGGCCGCCGCGACGATGGTCTGCTTCACGCGCGCGTCGAGCCGGTCGAGCCGCGAGATGAGCAGGCTGTTCACGTTCTTCGGCGGCATGAACGTGTTGGAGATCGAGATGGAGCTGGAGCTCGATCCGTACCGCCCGTCCTCGAGCCAGTACGCGAGGATCTCCTGCGCGAAGAACGGGTTCCCGCCCGCGGTCTCGCAGAGCAGGGTCGCGAGCATGTCCGGCATGGGCCCGCCGAAGAAGGGCACGGCGAGCGCGAGGAGCTGGTCGCGCGAGAGCGGCTTGAGCTCGATGACGTGCTCCGCGATGCCCGGGTCCATGGGGATGCGGACCGGCGTGCCGTCGTCCTTGCGCCGCGTGGTGCAGAGGAACGCGATCGGCAGCCCCTTGCACGCGCGCAGGATGACCCGCACCGCCTCGAGCGAGTCCTCGTCGGCCCAGTGCGCGTCCTCGAGGTGCACGATGACCGGCTGGAGCGAGCTCTCGGCGAGGAAGACCCAGCTCAGCGCGGAGAGCGTGTTCATGTAGCGGAGCTTCGGGTGCAGCCGCTCGTACGGCGAGTCGTCCCAGCGGATGCCGATCAGCGCGGCGAAGATCGACCGGCAGCGCTCGAGCTCGCGGCGGAGCGCGCTCTGGCTCTCCGGCAGCCGCTCGAGCAGGTACTCGAGCGCGTCGTCGAAGTTCGTGAGCTTCTCCTCCTTGCCGATCGCCGACGACTCCCAGAAGTACTCCTTGAGCGCGAACTCGAAGGCGTTCAGCGAGCTCTGGAGGGTCTGATCGCAGCGGGCGTCGATCCACAGGAAGGGTTTGTCGCCCTGCTGCTCCTCGCACCGGTGGCGGAAGCGCTGCACGAGGTAGCTCTTGCCGAGCCCGGCCTCGCCCTCGACGTAGACGATGCCGGCCGACCGGCCCTCGAAGATCGGCGCCATGGCGCGCGAGAGCTGATCGAGCTCGGCCTCGCGGCCGATCAGGCCGAGGTCGTAGAACTCCTTCTGCACCGAGATGCGGCGGCGCTCGAGCGAGTAGACGAGGATCGGGAGGTCGAACCCCTTGAACCGGAAGATGTTCTCGGTGGTCCACTGGTAGGTCGTCTCGCCGGCGCGGAAGACCTGCTCGTCGGCCCAGATCGCGGCCCAGGGGGCCTTCATCACGAGGCGCGCGGCGAGGTTCGTGGCGCGGCCGAGGCACGCGAACTCGCGCCGCTCGGTGCCGCCGTTGAAGCCGGCGTAGCGCACGTCGCGGGTGATGCCGGCGCGCAGGCGCATGCCGCGCAGGCCGCGGCGCTTCAGCTCGAGCGCGAAGTCGAGCGCGCGGTCGTTGTCGTTCTCGTGCGCGATCGGGGCGCCGAAGTGGATGAGGGCGCTGATGCCCATGTCGCCGAGGTAGATGCCGGTGAACGTGCCGCCGTAGAGCTCCGAGAGCTCGTGCAGGAGCCGGGTCAGCTCGGACAGGCTCGGGATCTGATCGAACGACAGGAAGACGCTGGTGACGTTGCGGAACTCGCCCTCGGGCGGGACGTCGGCGACGCCGGGCGCGAGGAACGCCGCGCCGTCGCCGGGCACGACCTCGCGGGGCAGCGCCGGCAGCGGCGGGAGCTTGGCGTCGATGAGCTTGTACACGCCGGGCACGTCGTCCACGGCCTTCGCGCTCGCCGGCGGGATGCGATCGCAGAACGGGCGATCGAGCAGGATGTCTCCCTTGTGCGCGTGGTGCGAGGTGGTCAGGCAGCTCTCGAGGGCCTGGCCGGTGAAGTGGTAGTAGCCGCGATCCGGGGGGATGCGGACGATGCCCCACTCGATCGTGCCCCAGGTGATCGCGACCTTGAGCGAGAAGGGGAAGCTCCCGAACCGCGTCTGGCGCTCGGGGCGCTCGTTGAAGAAGCGGCGCATCGTGAGCGCGGCGCCGAGCACGTGCTCGGCGGTCTTGCGCTCCGGCGCGTCGGGGAAGACGGCGGTGAACGAGTCCCCCGCGAACCCGATGATGAAGCCCCCGGCCTGGTGCACCGCGGCGATCAGCGGGTCGAAGTAGAAGCGCAGCGTGTCCGCGAGCGTCTCGGCGCCCGGCGGGCCGTGCTCCATGAGCTTCTCGGTGAGCTCGGTGAAGCCCGGGATGTCGATGATGAGCACCGCCGCCGTGAGGCTCCCCTCGGTGTTTCCGAGGGCGTCCTGCTGCAGGATGAAGTCGGGGATCAGCGGGCTCATGTGTCGATCCTCGGCCGCATTCCGGACGAGCGCCGGCCTCGGATTCCTGGCGTCGCGGGCGCCAACGGCGAGTGTACGGTCGTTCGACGGGGATGAATACTGCAAACTCGGCCGGTCCGCGACGTCGGAAGCTCTCCCGGCGCGGGGCCGGAGCGCGCGGTCCCCCCGCGGGCGCCCGCGCGGACCGGGCCGGTCAGCGCTCGACCTGGATGTCGAGCGGCTTCGGGGGCGGCGTCGTGGGCGCGGCCGTCGCGGAGGGCTTGGGCGAGGAGCGCGGCGAGGAGCGCGGCGGGGTCGCGGGCGCGGCCGTCGGCCCGGCGCTCGGCGTCGCCGACGGCGCGGCGTCGGCGATCTTCGTCAGCGTGGCGACGAGGCGCACCGACTGGTCCGAGGGGCCCTGCAGGATCGAGTACGGCTCGTAGCCCTCGTGGCGGATGGTCAGCCGCCGCGGCGAGCTCTTCACCGACTCGTTGTCGAGCGAGATCTGGAGCGGGGTCCTCCCGATCGTCTTGCCGTCCTCGACCACCTCCGCGCTGGAGGGGATCGACTCGAGCATCAGGTTGAACGAGCCTTGCCCGACCTTGGCCGGCGGCGAGGCCGACTGGGCCGGCGAGGGGTTCGGGGGCGGGTCGGACGAGCCGCGCGTGAGCGCGACCGCGATCCCCGCGGCCGCGAGCACGCCGATCGCGGCGAAGACGAGGCCCTTGCGCCCCTGCGGCGCGGGCTCCGCCGGCCGCGCCGCAGGGCCGAGCGAGGAGTCCTCGGGCGGCGCGGCGGCGGCCGCGGCGCCGGCCTCGCTCTTCTTCGCGGCCGCGCCGCCGGCCTTGGACGCGTCCGGCAGCGCGGTCATGACCTTGACCGGCGGCATCGGCGTGGGCGCGTGGAGCGCCGCTCCCGAGTCGATCGTGACGAGCCCCGTCGAGCCGAAGGACACCGAGAGGCCGATCGCCTGCGCGCACTCGCCGAGCCCCTTGATCAGCGCGTCCATGCTCGCCGGGCGCCCGTCGGGATCCTTCGAGAGGCAGCGCATCACGAACGCCTCGAGCGCCTCGGGCACCTCGGCCTCGGGGTTGCGCTCGCGCATCGGGGGCACCGGCTGCTGGAGGTGCGCGATCAGGATCTGCACCGAGTTCGGCGCCTCGAAAGGCACCTTCCCGCAGAGCATCTGATACATGATGACGCCCAGCGAGTAGACGTCGGTGCGCAGATCGACCTTGCCGTGCGAGATCTGCTCCGGCGACATGAAGCGCGGAGAGCCCAGGAAGGAGCCTTGCTGCGTGAGCTCCTCCGAGTCGTCCGCGACGACCTTGACCAGGCCGAAGTCGAGGATCTTGACGAGCTCGCCCATGTCCTCGCCCGGGACGAGCATGACGTTCGAGGGCTTGAGATCGCGGTGCACGACTCCGTGCTTGTGCGCCTCGCGGAGGCCGCGCGCGATCTGCCGGGCGATGCCCATCGTCTCGTGCGGCGGGATGCGCCCGACCTTGCGCATCCGGCGGAAGAGCGTCTCGCCCTCGAGGAACTCCATCGCCATGAAGTACCGCTCGGGCTCCATGTTCTCGACGCGGCCGTAGTCGAAGACCGTGACGATGTTCGGGTGCTGGAGCCGCGCGAGGATGCTCGCCTCGAGGAAGAACCGCTTGTGGAAGTTGGGATCGATCTGCGAGGAGGCCGTCGTGGGAGTCAGCACCTTGACCGCGACCTGCCGCTCCAGCGCCACCTGCTCGCCGCGATAGATCACGCCCATGCCGCCGGTCGCGAGCTGGGAAAGGATCTTGAACTTCCCATTCAAGACCTTGCCCACCAGCGGATCCGACTCTCCGCTGGGCAGGGCGTTCTCCGGGAGCTGCTCCGCCGTGCTCATGCCGCCTGTCTCTTTCCCCGTCCCATTCGCTGGCCCTCAAATGCTGGCAAGTCCGCCGGAAAGTCTACCCTGAATCCCGTTCGCTTCGACGCAAAATTCCGGACCAGCCTCGATCTCCCGTCTCCAGCTGTCGCGCTGTCGCGCTGTCACGTTGTCACGTTGCCACTTTGTCGCACCGTCGCACCGTCGCTCGCATCCACGGCGTACCGTCCGCGCCGCGGTCCGGCGGCGCGCTGTTCGAGCAGCCTACCGTAAGCTGCGGCGTGATCCAACCCGGCTGCGTGCGCCCGCGACGGCGGCGGAGCGCGCGCTCGGGAGGAACGGCCGCGGGCGCCGCGGAGGCGCTCTCCCTCGGCGCGCGCGCGCGCCGAGCGCGCCCCTGAACGACCTTGCTGCCGCGCCGGGTGTACCCGTACTCTGACCGGGTCACGATGCCGCCGCAGCACTTCATCCGATGTCAGGCGTGCGGGCTGCCGCACCCCTCGGACACCGTGCTGTGCCCTGTGCACGGCACGCCGGTCGTGCGCGCGCCGAGCGTCGCGCCGCCCCCCTCGACGCGCGGCTCCGCGCTGCGCGAGCCGGCGTGGCCGCCGGAGTCGGCGCTGCCGCCCGACATCGAGGAGGACAAGCTCCACCCGACCAAGGACGCGCCGCTGCTCGGGAGGCTGCTGCACGGCCGGTACAGGGTCCTCGACGTCATCGCGAAGGGCGGGATGGGGATGGTGTACGACGCCATCCACGTCGGGCTCCGCCGCCGCGTGGCGATCAAGACGCTGCGGGCGCAGTACGCGCACAGCAAGACCGCGATCGCGCGGTTCCACAACGAGGCCGCGCTCGCGGGGCGCTTCGGGCACCCGAACATCGTCGAGATCTACGACCTCGGCGAGCTCGAGGACGGGACGCCGTACCTCGTGATGGAGCGGCTCGTCGGCGAGACCGTGACCGAGCGGCTGGCCCGCGAGCGGCCGATGCCCGTTTCCACTGCGGTCGATATCACCGCGCAGGTGCTCAGCGCGCTCGTGGTCACGCACGCGGAGGGGATCCTCCACCGCGATCTCAAGCCCGACAACCTCTGCATCGTGGGCGGCGAGCGCGGGCCGCTCACCGTGAAGGTGCTCGATTTCGGCGTCGCGGAGGACTTCAGCGTGGTGCCCTCGTCAGGTCCGGCGCCCGCCTCGGGCGGGCACGCGATCGCGGGGACACCGGCGTTCATGGCCCCGGAGCAGGCGCAAGGGGTGCGCGACCTCGACGCGCGCGCGGACATCTACTCGGTCGGGATGATCCTGTACGTGATGCTCACGGGGCAGCTCCCGTTCAAGGCGCACACGCCGGCGGCGCTGCTCGCGGAGATGGCGCGCGTGAAGATGATCCGGCCGCGCATGCTGCGGCCCGAGGTGCCGGCGCAGCTCGACACGGCGGCGATGCGCGCGGTCGCGCTGAACCGTGAGGAGCGCTTCCCGGACGCGACCTCGATGCTCGACGCGCTGGAGCAGGTGCAGATCGAGACGGCGCTCGCGATGACGCTGCGCCCGCCGCCGGCGATCGAGGCGGACACGGGGGGAGACGGCGAGTCGGAGAAGGTCGAGTACTTCGTCCGCAAGAGCATCCTGCCGCCGCCGATGGAGGAGTGACGGCCGGTGCGCGCGATCGCCGTGCGCGAGCCCGGCGGGCCCGAGGTGCTCGAGCTGCGGGAGATCGCGGCGCCCGAGCCGCCGCACGGGCACGTACGCGTCGCGGTGCGCTTCGCCGGCGTGAACCGCGCCGACCTGCTGCAGCGCGCGGGCTTCTACCCGGCGCCGCCGGGCGTGCCGCCGGACATCCCGGGGCTCGAGTACTCGGGCGTCGTCGACGCGGTGGGGCCCGGGGCGCGCCGCTTCGCGGCGGGTGATCGGGTCTTCGGGCTCGTGGCGGGCGGGGCGTACGCGGAGCGGATCGTCGCGCACGAGCGCGAGGTCGCGCCGGCGCCGGCGGGGCTCGGCGACGCGGAGGCGGCCGCGACGCCCGAGGCGTTCGTCACGGCGTACGACGCGCTGGTGACGCGCGGGCGGCTCGCCGCGGGCGACCGGGTCCTCGTGCACGCCGCGGGCAGCGGCGTGGGCACGGCGGGCGTCCAGATCGCGCGGGCGCTCGGCGCGTTCGTGGTGGGGACGTCGCGGACGCAGGACAAGCTCGATCGCTGCGCCGCGCTCGGGCTGCACGCGGGCGTGGTGCCCGCGGGCGGGCGGTTCGCGGCGGAGGTCCTGCGCGCGACCGGCGGCGCGGGCGTGGACGTCGTGCTCGACCTCGTGGGCGGCGCGTACGTCGCCGAGGAGATCAAGGCCTGCGCGGCGCGGGCGCGCATCGTGCTCGTCGGGCTCACGGCCGGCGCCGCCGCGGACATCGATCTGCGGCCGCTCCTGCAGAAGCGGATCGAGCTCATCGGCACGGTGCTCCGATCGCGCCCGCTCGAGGAGAAGATCGAGGCGGCCCAGGCGCTCGAGCGGCGCATCGCGCCCATGATCGCCTCCGGCGCGCTCCGGCCGGTGATCGACCGGATCTTCCCGCTCGAGGAGGCCGGGGCCGCGCACGCGTACGTCGCGGAGAACACCTCGTTCGGCAAGGTGCTGCTCCGCGTCCAGGGGTGATCAGCCGCCGCGGCCCAGCAGCCGCGCGAGCTGCGCGGCCTCGTCCGTCACGTGGGGCGCCGGCTCGCGCCCTGCGCCCCAGATCCCGGCGTCGCGCGCCTCTATCTGATCGGCCGGGGTCCACGACATGTCGACCTCGAGCCGGTACGAGCCGTCGAACGGGTGCGGCGGGGCGCCGCCCCACTCCTCGGGGGAGAGCATCGAGAGGTAGCGCGTCCCGTCGGGGCGCCGGTAGAGGTGGTAGACGCGGCCGGGCCGCTTCTTGAACGCGCACTGGGCCCGGTGCAGCTCGCCGTCGCGGCGCGCCGCGTCGAGCAGCTCGCGCGCCTCGGCCTGGAGCGCGCGGATCTGCCGGGCGATGAGCTCCAGCCGTCCGCCCGTGACCGCGCCGAGGAGCGCGTCGGCCTGCTGGATCTCGCGCGCGACGTCGACCATGTCGTGCGGCGGCGCGAGGCGGCTCATCGGGTACGGCGACGCGCGGCCCTCGCGCGGTCCGGCGGGGGCGCGCCCGGCGCCGTGCCGGATGAAGCCGCCGTCGCTCACTTCGCCACCGCCGCCGCTGCGGCCCTCAGCTTGAAGGCGACGCCGTGCACCACGGCGCGCGGCGCGTCCTTGACCTCGTCCCACGGCGCGACCTCGCCGACGTCCTTGCGCCGGGTGAGCCGCTGGAGCTCGGCCAGGGCCGCGGCCGCGCGCCTCTGCGCGGCGGCGTCGTCGAGCCGCTTCGAGGGGCGCACGCCGACGCGCACGGTCCACCCGGGGTGCTGGAGGAGCTCGGCCGCGAGCGCGGAGAGCAGCGGCGCGCTCGCCGGATCCACCTCGCCGGCGTCGTTGAACCTCACGGCGCCGGAGAGCTCCACGGCCGGGCCCGCCTTGGTGTCCTTCACGGTCACGAGCGGCCTCTGCTTCCCGGGATCCCCGTCGGGGCAGCCGTCCGCGTCGTCGAGGCCGTTCCATGCCTCGGGCCTGTCGGGGCAGCGATCGGCGGGCCCGAGGATCACGTCGCGATCCGCGTCCGGATCCGGGCAGCCGCGCAGCCTCGGATCGTCGCTGTTCACGCCCTTCTCGCGCGGGCAGGCGTCCTGCGCGTCGGGGATCGAGTCGCCGTCGTCGTCGGGATCGGGGCAGCCGTCGTCGTCCTGGAAGCCGTCCTTGTCCTCGGCCTGATCGGGGCAGCGATCCTTGTCGCTCTCGATCCCGTCGGCGTCGGTGTCGCGGACGGGGCAGCCGCGGCGGCCGCCGGGCGCGGCGGTGGCGGGGCCGGCCTCGTCCGGGCAGCCGTCGTCGGTGTCGGGCACGGTGTCCGCGTCGTTGTCCGCGTCAGGGCAGCCGTCGTCGTCCTGGAAGCCGTCCTCGTCCTCCTGCTGCGCCGGGCAGCGGTCCTCCTCGTCGACGACCCCGTCCTCGTCGTTGTCGCCCTCGGGGCAGCCGTCGTCGTCCTGGAAGCCGTCGCGGTCCTCGGCGAGCTCGCGGCACTGATCGACGTCGTCCTCGACCCCGTCGCCGTCGGCGTCGTGCACGCGCGGGGCCCACGAGACCGACGCGATCGCGCGGAGGGGCGCGCCGCCCACCGAGCCGATGAGCGACGTCTCGACCCCCGCGAGGAGCGAGACGTCGCCGATCGCGTAGCGCGCGCCGAGGCCGGCCTGCGCCTCGGCGACCGCGGCGCGCTCGAACGGCCCGATCGGCGACAGCGGCAGGTGGCCGTGAGCCTCGAGGAAGAGCGTGAACCGCCCCTCCTCGTCGATGCCGAGGGCCTGCGGCTTGAGCGACAGGCCGAGGCCGTAGGGCAGCTCGTGGCCGAAGCGCGTGTCGCAGAGATCGACGGGCGTGTCGGCGCAGGCCACGCGCGCCTCCTCGGCCCGGAGCTTCGCCCCGAGCGCGAGGTGCACGCCCAGCGCGACCAGCCGGTACTCGGCGAGCAGCCGCGTCTCGCTGGTCACCGCGCCCTCACCGAGGAACGACGCCTCGTCGCCGGTCGGGGCCGTGAAGCGCTCGTGCAGCGCGAGCGCGAACCCGCCGAAATCACCGCCCGTGGGCTTGACGAGCGTGAGCTTGCCGGTGAGCGCGAGGTCGCCGAGCCCGCTCGACGGCAGCTTCGAGTCCCCGAGCGCGCGCATCGACTCCGGGGTGGGGTCGTCGCCGGACTCATGGAGGAGCACCGGCACGTCGACGCCGAGCGCGGCCCGCCCGGCGATGCCCACGCCCGCCACCAGATCGGCGGTGAGCTGGTGCTCGATCACGTCGAACCGGATCTCGTCGCTCACCGGGTCCCGCAGCGTGATGGGCCGGTACGCATAAGACAGCCACAGGCCCGCGTTCCACTCGCCGGTGCCAGGCGAGGAGGCGGGCTCGAGGTACAGGCCCGAGGCCGGGTCCGTGGAGGCCCGGAACCCCCGCACGTCCACCGAGGGCTGGGCGCCCGCGATCGAGGCGAAGGAGAGGACAAGCAGCGAGGAGAGGGCGGCGGCGCTCGTTCGCATGGCGCCGGGCGAGACTAGATCAGGGCCGGGGAAATGGGGCTCCCTCTTGCGGTGCTCCACGCCGAAACATCGCCTCCGCCGCCGGGTTGTGCGATAGCGGGCCCATGGACGCCATCCGAATCCGGGGGGGGAAGCGGCTCTTCGGCAAGATCCGCGTCAGCGGCGCGAAGAACGCGGCGCTGCCCATCCTCTGCGCGACGCTGCTCTCCGACGGGGAGAGCCTGCTCCGGAACGTTCCGGCGCTGCGCGACATCGACACCACGGCGGCCCTGCTCCGCTTCCTCGGCCGCGGCGTCGAGTCGACCCCGCCGCTCGTCCGGGTCGCGGCCGGCAGCGACGTGCGGCCCGAGGCGCCCTACGAGCTGGTCAAGCAGATGCGCGCCAGCGTCATGGTGCTCGGCCCGCTGCTCGCGCGCTTCGGCCGCGCCAAGGTCTCGCTCCCGGGCGGCTGCCAGATCGGCACGCGCCCGGTCGATCAGCACCTCAAGGGCCTCGAGGCGCTCGGCGCGAAGATCACCCTCTCCCGCGGCTACGTGATCGCCGAGTGCAAGCGGCTCCGCGGCGCCGAGGTCGTCTTCGATCTCCAGACCGTGACCGGCACCGAGAACCTCATGATGGCCGCCGCGCTCGCGAAGGGCCGCACCACGCTCGTGAACTGCGCCCGCGAGCCCGAGGTCGAGGAGCTCGGCCGCGTGCTCAACAAGATGGGCGCGCGCGTCGACGGCGCCGGCACCGACGTCATCCACGTCGAGGGCAGGGACGAGCTCGAGCCCTTCGATCACGCCATCATCTCCGACCGGATCGAGGCCGGCACGTACATGGTCGCGGTCGCCGCCGCGGGCGGCGACGTGCTGCTCGAGGGCGCGCCGCTCGAGGACCTCGAGGCCGTCACCGCGAAGCTGCGGCAGGCCGGCGTCGAGGTCGGCCGCGAGGGCTCCGCGGTGCGCGTCCGCCGCGAGGACCGGCCGCTCAGGGCCGTCGACGTCACGACCGCGCCGCACCCCGGCTTCCCGACCGACATGCAGGCGCAGTTCATGGTGCTCATGTGCCTCGCCGAGGGCACCTCGCGCATCGTCGAGACCATCTTCGAGAACCGCTTCATGCACGTCCCCGAGCTCGCCCGCATGGGCGCGCACATCGACGTCGACGGCCACACCGCGCACGTGATCGGCGGCCGCCCGCTCTCCGGCGCCACGGTGATGGCCACCGACCTCCGCGCCAGCGCGTCGCTCGTGATCGCGGGGCTCGTCGCGACCGAGGGCGAGACCGACGTGCTGCGCGTCTACCACCTCGATCGCGGCTACGAGTTCATGGAGCGCAAGCTCTCCGCGCTCGGGGCCGACGCCGTGCGCGTCGAGGGCCGCGAGGGATGACGCCGCTCACCGTCGCGGTCCCGAAGGGCCGCATCCTCGAAGCCCTCGCCCCGCTGCTGGAGCGCGCCGGCCTCGACGCCTCGCCGCTCCGGGCGAGCGACCGCCGCCTCGTCCGCCCCTCGCCCGACGGCGCGCTCCGCTACGTCTTCCTCAAGCCCGACGACGTCCCCACCTACGTCGAGTACGGCGCCGCGGACATCGGCTTCGCCGGCCGCGACACGCTGCTGGAGCGCCGCCACGACCTCTACACCCCGCTCGATCTCGGCATCGGCCGCTGCCGCCTGGTCGTCGCCGGGCGCGCCGGCGCCCCGCGGCCGGACCTCCCGCGCGTCGCCACCAAGTACCCGCGGATCACGGGCGATCACTTCGCGCGCCGCGGCGTGGTCGCCGAGATCATCCCTGTGCACGGCTCGGTCGAGCTCGCCCCGCTCGTCGGCCTCTCCCACCTCATCGTCGACGTCGTCGAGACCGGCACCACTTTGCGCGAGAACCACCTCGACATCCTCGAGACCGTCGCCGAGGTGAGCACGCTGCTCGTCGCGAACCGCGCCGCCTACAAGCTCCGGAGCGACGTCATCCGCCCCGTGGTCGAGCGCCTGCGCGCCGCCTGCGCCGGCGCGCCCGGGGGGGCGACCGGCCCCGCGCGCCCCCCCGCGTAAGGCGCCCCCTTACTCCCTGATCCGGGATCGGGGGGCCCACGACCGGTGCTCCGACCCACATGGTCGTGACATCTGTGGGCCAGCCCCGTCCAGGGCGAGTCATTTCGCTTGCTCCTGAGACGCCAACCCGAATAGGCTTGCCGCCAAGGAGGTTTCCCCTGATCCCCATCTTCGCCGCGCTTCCTGCCGACGTCGACATGTGGCTTGGTGGCGGCTCCGGCATCGTGACCACCGTCGAGCGCGATAGCTCTGGTGTCGGCGCGCATGCCTTTGGCGCCTATGGCCAGACCGAGCTGGATTTCCGCGCCGAGAGCGGGAACCTCTACTTCCGCCTCGACCTTGATCTCCAGTTTGCGTCGAGCTACCCGGCCAAGGTCGCTGCGGGCTTCACGCCCTACCCACCCGTCTTCGAGTTCGAGCCGGGCGTCAAGCTGGGCCCGCCCGAGTGGGCAATGGTCCAGCTCACGGTGGACCCGTTCAAGGTGCGCGCGGGTATCGTGACCCACTCCATGGGGTTCGAGGACTGGGACCAGTGGAACACCTATTTCCCGACCAAGTCCACGGGCTTCAACCTGGCCGCGGGGAGAATGGCGGGCATCGAGCCGGTGTTCTCGCTCGACAGCGGCTACGACATTTTCGCGTTCGCCGGCTGTGATCTCGACTGGGGCGGCTGCTTCGAGCACGACACCGACGGCGACGGGGAGATCGTGCCCGGCGAGATCAAGGCCGGCGATGGCCTCGTCGCCGGCGCCGGCGTGGCCACCCTGCAGGAGTCCTTCGGGACCTGGTCGGGCATCGCGCTGTTTCCGACCCTCGACTATTACATCGCCAACCTCGCCTTCGAGTTCTATCCGCACGACGCGTTCACGGTCGCGGTCGACGGCGTCACCGGTCTCTACGACCCGCGGGAGTTCGGCGAGCAGGTGGAGGAGTCCAACTTCTTCCTCACCGGCACGCTCACGGTCAACGTGCTGCCCGCGGAGATCGTGCACCCCATGTTCCGTTTCCAGGGGCTCATCGACCCGGACGACAAGGCGTGGGGCGGCTTCTACCCCAAGGTCTCCGGGAGCGCCGGGCTCTCCACGACGCCGATCGAGGGCTTCAAGATCACCGTCGAGGGCAAGGCGTCGCGTTACAACGTCTTCCAGGCCGACGGATCGGTCGACAGCCAGGTCGTGCCGGGCTTCTACGCCGGCATCTCGTTCGTTCGCCCCGAGCCGCCCCCGTACACGGCGAGGTACCCCGAGGAGGAGCCGGAGCCCGCGGCCGAGCCCGCCGCGCCTGCCGCGCCCGCCGCGCCCGAGGGCGCCCCCGCGGCGCCTGAGCCCGCCGCTCCCTAAGAGTCCCCCGCCAGCTCACTTCGGCTGGTTCGGCCCCCGCTCGGTCGGTGTCCACCCCGGGCTGATCGCCCCGCTCGGATCCGGGTGCTTCGGCTGCGGCGGCGGCTTCCACAGCGCCGGATCGCGATCGGCCTCCGGATCGGGGGCCGCGTCCGCGCAGCACCGGAACGAGATGAAGTAGTACGTGAACTCCGGCGGGTGGCTGGTCGTCATCGGCCGGCACGCGTTGCGCACGTGGCCCCAGGCGCCGCCCTTCAGCCCTGCCCATTGCGATTTCTTGTACGTCGACTCCGCATTCACCCACTCGTCCACGTTCCCCGTCAGGTCGTGCACGCCGAAGCCGCTCACGCACCCTCCCCTCGCGCCGCTCGGCACGCTCTGATCGAGCCGGAGCAGCTCCGGCCCGGAGATCTTCGGGTCCTTCGAGTAGATCTCCTCGAGGTCGGGCTTCAGCCAGACGTTGTCGATGTTGCACTTCGCGGGATCGCGGCGGAGGCCATAGGGGAACGGCAGCTTCTCCGGCCCCTCGCACGCGCTCACCCACTCGCTCTCCCAGCACAGGCGCTTCCCCAGCGCGCCGCAGGCGCCGGCCGCGTCGTACCAGTCGACCATCACCGGCGGGTGGGCCCCCGGCCTGTTGGGGAACTCGTAGCGGTCGATGCAGAACCGCTGGCGCCGCGGCTTCCCGCGGCACACCTGCCCGGGCGCGAACTCGTGGCATATCGTGATCTTGTTCGGCTTGTTGTGCTCGTCCCGCAGGCAATCGAGCTGGACGCTGGGACAATACGTGGTGTCCACGAGCGCCATGTCCGCGGGGCACGCGGCCGGCGCGGCCGGCGCGGGCGAGTCGGGCGCCGCGGCCGGCGCCTCGCCGGGCACGGG
>CAYQYG010000035.1:0-27849 GCA_964421485.1 uncultured Polyangiaceae bacterium
ACCCAGAGCTCGGGATCCACCAAACCCCGGCGCAACCTCTGGCGAGCGGCACTAGGTCCGGCGCTCGGCTCATGGGATCCTGCCCGCCGGGCGTGGGCAGCAGGGCACTTCATGTCCAGGAGGGCGGCCGCCGCGATATAAAAGGCCGAGCATGGTACCTCGGCCTCCTCTCCGCTGGTTTGCCCGCGCGATCACGATGACCGCCCTCGCGCTCGCGCCGCGCGTGGAGGCTGCGGAGCCGGGGCCGCGCGCATGGCTCGCGGACGACGCGACGCGCGTGCGCCGCGAGGACGCGGGGACGCCCCTGTCCCGCGGCGACGGCAACCCGCTCTGGCAGCCCGGCGAGCCCGCGCGGCTCGCCGCGCTGCGGGGCGAGGTGGTCGCCTTCCAGGTCATCGTCGAGGCCGGCGCCGCGCCGCTCGAGGGCGTCCGGGTCGAGCTGCCCGCGCTCGCGTCGCAGGGCGGCGAGCACGGGCCAGAGATCGGCGTCGAGCGGTTCGTCGAGCATTACGTCGAGGTGAAGGCCCGCTCGCGGAACGACGCCGTGCCGGCCGAATCCCTCGGCTGGACGCCCGGGGCGCGGCCGCCCGACGACGGGCAGCTCGGGATGGTCCCGGACGCGCTCATCCCGATCGATAATGCGCCGGCGTGGTCCCCTTATCCCCTCTCCATTCCGGCGGGCCGCGCCGGCGGCGTCTGGATCGACGTCACGGTGCCGGGGGACGCCCCGCCCGGGCCCTATGCCGGCGAGCTGCGCGTCACCGGCCCGGGCGGGGCGGAGATCGCGAAGGTGGAGGTGCGCCTGGACGTGGCAGCAGCGGAGCTGCCGTACCGGCCGGTGAGCTTCCTCGCGTTCTATTCGATGCAGCGGATCGCCCAGCGGATGGGCGAGGTGCCCGGGCTGGAGGATCAGCTATGGCAGCTCCTCCACCGGCATCACGTGGACGCGTTCGGATCGCTCCAGGAGACGGCCGACGCGGAGCGGCTGCGCCCTGCGCTCGACGGATCGCTGTTCACGCCGGCGCGAGGCTACCGGGGCCCCGGCGAGGGCGTCGCGCCGGCCGCGGTCGCGCTGGGCGCTTACGGCCAGCTCGGCGATCCGAGCCCGGAGACATTGAAGCGCGTGGAGGCGATCACCGCGCTCGTGCCGGCCGCGGTCGAGGACGTGGTCCTCTATGCGGTCGACGAGCAGTGCGAGAGCCCCCGCGGCCCGGGCTGGAAGCGGCTGGTCGACGGCTCCGCGGTCAAGGGCCGGGTGCTCGTGGGGCACACGTGCGGGAAGGGGGATCCGCGGGAGCACGGGGTGGATCTCGTCATGGCGCCGGCCGAGCGCTTTCGCATGGACTGGGCGCACAACGCGCGCGCGGCGGGCGTGCGGTACTGGGTCTACAACGGCGCGCTGCCCGCGTCCGGCACGATGATGCTCGACGCGCCGCTCACGAGCCTGCTCGCCGACGGGTGGATCGCGGCCTCGCACGAGATCGGCCGGTGGTTCCTGTGGGAGACCGGGTTCTGGCACGACAGCAATCGCGGCGGGAAGGGGCCTATCGACCCGTATACGACCGCCGAGAGCTTTCATAATCGCGACGGGGACGCGTGCCTGGGGGACGGATTGCTCCTGTATCCGGGGATCCAGGTGGATCCATTCTCTTCGCGCTCGATCGGCTTCCCGGGCGTCCTGCCCTCCATGAAGCTGAAGGCGCTGCGGCGCGGGATCCAGGACGCGGGGTATCTCGCGCTGGCGCGCGCGGCGTCACCGGCGGCGGCGGACGCGATCCTGAGGAAGACGATCCCGGCCGCGCTCGACGCCGCGCCGCGGGACGCGCCGGCGAGCTGGAGCAGCGGCGGCGCGGCGTTCTTCGAGGCCCGGGCGGCGCTGCGCGCGCTGATCGGCCCGGGCGCCTCGCTGGACCGCGCCGGGGTGGCCCGCGTGCTCGCCGAGGCGGCGGCTGCCCGGCCGGTGCCCGCGAGCGCGCCCCTGGCCGGATCCGCGCCTGCGTCCGGTCCTGCGGCCGAGATCGGATCCGCGATTCGATGGCTCCTGCCCGCGGGCGGCGCGGCCGCTGTCATCGTTGCGGCCGCGATCGTGATCGCGAGCCGCCGTGCGAGGAGAGCCTCCCGAAGGACCCCTTGAAGACCCCGAACGACCTCGAGGCAGCCCGTAAAATCTCCGGCGCGCTCGGTCCCGCCCGGGGCTACACTCCCGCCCCGTGAAGCGGGTCGACTTCTTCTACGACTTCTCCTGCCCCTACGCGTACCTCGGCCACACCCAGATCGAGGCCGTCTGCGCCCGCGCCGGCGCCGAGCTCGTCTGGAAGCCCTTCCTGCTGGGCGGCGTCTTCCGCGCCATCGGCACCCCGGACGTCCCTGCCCGCGGCATGCCCGCTGCCAGGGCCCGGCTCGGTGCCCTGGACATCATGCGCTGGGCCGACCACTGGGGCGTCCCCTTGCGCTTTCCGGACACGCACCCGAACCGCACCGTCCTCGCCCTGCGCGCCGCCATCGCCTCGGGCGACCTCCCGCGCGCCAGCAAGGCCCTCTTCGCCGCTTACTGGGCGCGCGCCCTCGACGTCTCCCGCCCCGAGGTCGTCCGCGACGCCCTCGACGCCGCCGGCCTCGACGGCGCCGGCCTCATCCCGCGCGCGGAGGACCCGGCCGTCAAGGACGACCTCCGCCGCCGCACCGACGAGGCCATCGCCGCGGGCCTCTGCGGCGCCCCCACCTTCGTCGTCACCGCGCCCCACCTGGACGGCGCGCTCTTCTGGGGGCAGGACAGGCTCGATTTCGTGGAAAAGGCGCTCGGCGGATGGACCCCGCCCGGCGCAGGGGGTTCGAGGGCATAGCGCGGCTCGCCCGCGCGCAGCCACCGAGCGCACAAAGGAGGTTCAGCATGACCAAGGCCGTCGATTTCTATTTCGATTATTCCAGCCCGTTCGCCTACCTCGGCAGCACCCAGATCGAGGCCGCCGCCGCGCGCCACGGCGCCACGGTCAATTTCCGCCCCTTCCTCCTCGGCGCCCTCTTCAAGGCCATTGGCACCCCGGACGCCCCCATCCTCTCGGCCCCTCTGGCCAAGCAGCGCATCTACAACGCGGACATGCACCGCTGGGCTGACCATTACGGCGTCCCGTTCCGTTTCCCGCCGTCCCGCTTCCCGGTGAACACCATCAAGCCCCTCCGCATGACCCTCGCCGTCCCGGAGGCCGATCGGCCGCGCCTCATCCACGCCCTCTTCCGGGCTTACTGGGCGGACGACCGCGATCTCGCCGATGATACCACCCTCGCCGACATCGCCACCGCGGCCGGCTTCGACGGCCCGGCGCTCGTCGCGGCCACCCGGGAGGAGCGGCTCAAGAACGAGCTCCGGGCTGCCACCGAGGCCGCCGTCCAGATCGGCGTCTGCGGCGCGCCCAGCTACGCGGTCGGCAAGCTCCTCTTCTGGGGCCAGGACCGCCTCCTCTTCGTGGAGAGGGCCCTCGACGGCTGGATCCCGAAGGGCGAGGAGGGCTGACGCGCGCCGCTGATCCGCCATCTCGAGAAAAAAAACCAGGGATGACTTGGCCCGCCGCTCGCGTACTATCGCGACCGATGCTGACGGCACGGATCAGGAGCACCGCCCTCGGCCTCGCCGTGGGGCTCGCCGCCGCCTTCGCCCCACCCGCCCCCATCGCCCTCGCCGCCGACGACGAGGCCGGCGCCCAGGACCCCGCCGAGATCACGGTCGGCGCCCAGCTCGAGGCCCTCCAGGACGTCGCCGTGGGCCGCGCCGAGCTCTCCAAGGGCTCCAAGGTCAACGTCGTCAAGCTCAACCACCGCAAGGACCGCCTCGCCAGCGTCGACGTCGAGCTCGCCGACGGCCACGTCGCCCGCGTCGAGGCCACGACCATCCGCACCTTCTTCCGGGTGGTCACCGACTGAGGGTGGTCACCGACTGATCCACCTCCGACAGGCACCTCCACCGGAGCGCCGCTTGCTCGCCCTCCCGCACGTTCGCGGCTAGCTTCCGCCGCCATGCACACGAAGCCTCAGAAGCTCCGCGTCGCCGTGCTCTTCGGCGGCCGCTCGGCGGAGCACGAGATCTCCCTGCTCTCGGCGCGGTTCGTCGTCGAGGCCCTCGATCGCGACCGCTTCGATCCGGTGCTCATCGGCATCGACAAGGAGGGCCGCTGGCTCCTCCAGGACGAGGCCCTCCTGCTCGGCGCCGCCCGGGACCCTCGCCTCCAGAGGCTCAACCAGTCCATGCCCGAGGCCGCCCTCGCCGCCCACCCCGACCCCACGGGCGCCGCCACCCTCTCCATCGCCGGCGGCGACCCCTCCGGCATCGACGTCGTCTTCCCCGTCCTGCACGGCCCCATGGGCGAGGACGGCTGCGTCCAGGGCCTGCTCGAGCTCGCCGGCGTCCCTTACGTCGGCTCCGGAGTCCTCGGCTCCGCCGTGGGAATGGACAAGGACGTCATGAAGCGGCTCCTCCGCGACGCCGAGCTGCCCCTCGTGCCGCACGTCACGATCCGCCGCGCCGAGTGGGATCGCGACCGCCCCCATTGCCTCGAGAGGGCCGCCGGGCTCGCCGGCCCCGAGGGCCTCCCCGTCTTCGTCAAGCCCGCCAACCTCGGCTCCTCGGTCGGCGTCCGCCGGGCCCTCGACAGAGATGCCATCGACGCGGCGATCGACCACGCCTTCGAGTTCGACCTCAAGGTCGTCTGCGAGCAGGGCGTCCCCGGCGCGCGCGAGATCGAGTGCGCCGTGCTGGGCGAGGACGATCCCATCGCGTCCATTCCGGGCGAGATCGTCGTCGATCACGCCGACGGCTTCTATTCCTACGCGGCCAAGTACATCGACGAGCGCGGCGCGACGACGCGCATCCCCGCGGACCTCACCCCGGCCCAGGCGAGCGCCGTGCAGCTCCTCGCCCTGCGCACCTTCCGCGCGCTCGAGGGCGCCGGGATGGCCCGCGTCGATTTCTTCCTCTCGAGGGACGACAGGCTCTACGTGAACGAGATCAACACCATCCCCGGCTTCACGGCGATATCGATGTACCCGAAGCTCTGGGAGGCGAGCGGCATCCCGGCGAGGGAGCTCGTCGAGCGGCTGATCTGGCTGGCGCTGGATCGGGGGGCGCGGCGCCGGCGGCTCCGCGCGAGCGTGTGAGGCGGCCATGCGCGCAGTGATGCTGAGACGGACCGGCGGGCCCGACGCGCTCGACCTCGTCCGCACGGGCGAGATCGCCCCGGTCATCGACCGGACGCTCCCGCTCGAGGGCGCCGCCGAGGCCCACCGGCTCCTCGCGGACCGCGCCGCCGTCGGGCGGATCGTCCTCGTGCCCTGATTCCGAGCGCCGCGCACGTCGAATATACCCTCGCGCGCGGAGGCCGCTTCCTAATCGGGCGCCGCCCGGTCGTCCGCTCTATGCAAGCGCCCCGTTTCCGGCGACAATCCCCGGCCCCATGCAAGCCGCCCGATCCGTCGCGCTCCTGTTCGGCCCTGTCCTCGCGCTCGGCCTCGCCGCCTGCAGGCAGGAGCCCGGCCGCCCGCCTGCGCCGGCGGAGCGAACGGACGCCGTACCTGCGGCCCGCTCCGCGGCGACCGCCGCCGCCCCCCCCACCGCGGCCGTCACCGCCCGCTCCACCGCGATCGCGGCCGCCACCGCCCCGGAGGCCACCCCGGCGGCCCCGGCCGTGGCCCGCCCCGATCCGGACAGCGTCCCGCGCGCGATCGACATGCACTGCGACACGCCGTACCAGGTCAGGACCAAGGGCCGGAGCCTCGCGCTCGACGCCGGGCACATCACGCCTGACACGCTCCGGCGAGGCCGCTCCGGCGGCGTCTTCTTCGTCATCTACATCGCCGACTCCCTCCACGACAACCGCCCCACCATCGCGGACGCCGACGCCGTCTTCCAGACGTTCGACCAGATCGTCGCCCGCCACGCCGACCTCCTCTGGCTCCCGTCCAGGGGGCCCACGCCCGAGGACAAGGTCACCGCGTTCGTCTCGATCGAAGGGGCCGGGGCCTTCGCCGACGACATCACGCAGATAGACCGCTTCATCGACCGCGGCGTCCGCTTCGTCGGGCCCGTGCACATGCACAACAACCGGCTCTCCACCTCCTCCACGGAGGCCCACACCGGCGGCCTCACCGATGTCGGCCGCTCGTTCTGCGAGCGGGTCTATCGCAAGGGCGCGCTCGTCGACGTCTCCCACATGAGCGACGAGGGCTTCCAGGACGTGGCCGCCATCGCGAAGCGGCTCGGCGCCCCGATCGTCGCCACGCACTCCAACGCGCGCGCCGTCACCGATCACCCCCGCAACCTCACCGACGACCAGCTCCGCGCCATCGCGGCGAGCGGCGGCGTGGTCGGCGTCAACTTCTACACCGGCTACCTCCGGGTCGGCGCCAAGGCGACGCTCGCCGACGCCGTGAACCAGGCCATGCACATGGTGAAGGTCGCCGGCGTGGACCACGTCGGCATCGGCTCCGATTTCGACGGCGGCACGCCCCCCTCGGACCTCGCGGACGCGTCCTACCTCCCCGCGTTCGCGGAGGCCCTCAAGAAGGCCGGCCTCTCGAAGGAGGACGTGCACAAGATCTTCTCGGAGAACGTGAAGCGCGTGCTCGCCTGGAAGCCGCCGGCGGCGCCGTAGCGCGGAGCCGGAGAGCGCTTCGACTACGGCTCGAAATGGGCCACGTGGCGGCCGCCGAGCTGCTGCACGGGGCGGCTGGTCTCCCCGCCCGTGAGCGCGCGGAGCTTCGCGATCTGCGCCCCGGAGACCTCGGCTGTCCTCGTGAGCACGAACCACTTCACCCCCTCCGTGCAGGGCGGGGTCGTGAGCGATCCAATGTAATCGTAGTAGCCGCTGTTCTTCGCGATCAGCGCGCCCGCGTCGACGGTCACCCCCGCGACGCGCCTCGGCTCATCGCTGATCTCGACCGGGGTGCGCTCCAGGACCGCCTCGAGCAGCGCGTTCTCCTTGCCCTTGCTCAGGAGGACCCCGACGACGGCGAGCTCGCCCTTCGCGCTCCTGTGCACGAAATGAGCCTCGATGTCGTAATGCTTGCCGTCCACGGTGTGCTCGCTCGGGCTGTGGAAGTGGAGCTGCACGAGATCGTACCTCTCGCCCTCGAGCTGGGCCCACGCGCCCACCGTGTTGCTCACCTGGATCGTGTGGCCGTTGTGCACGATCGAGAGCGGGATGGGCGGATAGTTGAATTCGAGGGCTTCGAGGCTGTTGTCCTTCTCCATGTGGCTCGGGAGATCCACCGGGGTCTGCCGCGTGCCCTTCTTGCAGAGCGCGAACTCCGGCGCCAGATCGCCCCATTTCTCGGGTCCGTCCTCGCCGCTGTAGGCCCAGTGCACCGCGTGCGCGTGCGCCCCGGCGGGCTCGTGCGCCGGCCCGGCGGAGGGCGGGGTCGCCGGCGAGCTGACGGCCGCGTGCTCGGACGGGGTCGCGGGGTCTACCGGGCGGGCGGGCGCGTCCGATGCGCCGCAGCCTGTGAGCAGCAAGAGCAGGGCCGATGTGGTGGACGGGGTGAGCTTCATGGCGATGAACCTCCTGACGAGCAAGGCCGCGCCCGAGGGTGCCAGGGGGGCCCCCGAAAGCCAAGCTCGGGATGGGGTTCGGGGGGCAGGGATGTGATAGAGCCCCGAGCCATGCCGATGCTCACCGTGGATACCCACCCCCTGCTCGAGCTCGCCGCCTTCGCCACCACCTTCCCTGCCCCGCTCGGCTCCATGCCGCCGAGCGAGCGGCTCCGCGGCCTGCTCGCGCTGGACGCCCCTGCCCCGCTCCGCGCGGACGACGCGGTCCGCGCCGCGGTCCGGGACCTCTTGCGCCACGGCGGCTACAAGCCCACCGGCCGGGGCAAGCCCGCCTCGGAGTACCTGATCCGCGCGGTCTCCGAGGGCGCGCTCGGCTCGATCAACCTGGCCGTGGACGCGTGCAACGTGGTCTCGCTCCACAGCGGCCTCCCGATCAGCGTGGTGGACCTGGATCGCGCCGCGCCGCCGCTGCGCGTCGGGATCGCGCCGGCGGGCTCGCGCTACGTGTTCAATGCCGCCGGGCAGGAGATCGACCTCGGCGGCCTCCTCTGCCTGTTCGACGCGGAGGGTCCCTGCGCCAATGGCGTGAAGGACGCCCAGCGGACCAAGACCCACGACGCGACGACGCGCGCGCTGTCGGTCATCTGGGGGACGACCGCGCTCCCCGGCCGCGCGGCCGAGGCCGCGGCGTGGTATCGCGCGCTGCTCGCCGAGGCCGGCGCGCAGACCGAGCCGGTGGGCTGAGCGCCGCACGGCCGGCGCAGGCTCCGGCGTCGGTCGGATGCTGCGCCGCGCAGGCTCCGGCGGTAAGCTCCCGCCGTGCCGCGCAGCGTCCCCCCCTCCCTCCGCCCCGCCCTGGAAGCGTACGCCGCGCGGCTGCGGCCGATCTTCGGCGAGCGCCTGCGCGAGCTGCGCCTGTTCGGCTCCTACGCGCGCGGCGAGGCGCACGAGGACTCGGACGTGGACGTGCTCGTGCTCGTCGACGGCCTCACCGATCTCGAGATCGGCGTGGTCGCGGATCACGCCACGTACACGATGATCGACACGGGCGTCCCGATCTCGCCGCTGCCCATGTCCACCGAGCGCCTGGAGCAGCTCCGGCGCGGCGAGCGCCTGCTGGCCAGAGATCTCGACACGGAGGGCATCCCGCTGTGACCCACGACAACCGCAGGCAGGCGATCCAGCAGGAGCTCCGGCAATGCGCGGCGGCGCTGAGGGCCGCACGCGCGCTCCGGGACATGGGCCTCTGCAACGACGCCTTGAGCCGGCTCTACTACGCCCTCTATCACGCCACGACCGCCCTCCTCCTGACCGAGGGCGTGGAGCCGCGGCGGCACCGATCCATCGCGGGCCTGCTCAGCGCGCACTTCCTCCGCGCCGGCGTGCTCACGGCGGAGGAGGTGGCGGTCGTCGGCCGCACGCAGAGCTACCGCGACCTCGCCGACTACGAGCGCGCGTGGGAGGCGACGCCCGCCATCGCGGCCGACGCCTTCGCCTCGGTCGAGCCGCTCATCGCCCGGATCGAGGAGGTCCTCGAGCGCGGCGGCTGGACGCGGCCCCCCTCCGGGTGAGGAGGACTATCGTCAAGGCGCGAGCGAGAAGCTCGACGCGATCAGGTCGAAGCCCGGTTTCACGTCCTTGATGTCCTCGTCGTGACAGAACTCGACGGCGATGAAGGATTTCTTCTCCGAGGCGTGAGAGAAGATGCGCACCGCGCCGGGGTTGATGCCGAGCATCTTGCCCCTGAGCTCCGCGCCCTGCCCCGCGTACTTGCCCCATTGCGTGAAGGGGATGCGCGCCGGCGCCTGGAGCACCTTCGGCACGTACGCGTCGACCTGCGCCTGCACATTGCTGGCCGGATCGGTCGGCCCGTCGAAGAGGATCATCATGGTGAAGCACGATCCCGGGCTCTCGATCGAGAAGAGGTGGTCGGGGTCGTGGTCCTTGTCGGCGGTGTCGATCTTCCAGTTGCGCGGGTGCCTGAACGAGAAGCCGGGCCGCGACACCGCGATCGGCTCGCTGACGTCGGCCGGCGCCTCGCTGCTCGCGAGGTCCTCGAGGAACGCAGCCCCCGCCTTGGTGGACGCGATGCCGAGGAAGAAGCCCACGACGAGGCCGGTCAGGAGGGAGATGACGGCGATCGAACGCTTGCTCATGCCCGCGCACCTCTCCGCGCGCCCGGCGCCCCGCGCCGAGGGCGGCGAGCATAACCCAGGCGCGGCCCCCTGAACCATGCCGCTCGCCAGGGCGGCGCACCACGAGACCGCGCGCATCTCCGGCGGCCAAAGGCCCTGATCGACCCGGCCCTTCCCTTCCGTCCCGATGGGAGATAGAAGAGAACGCCCGCGGAGGAGGCTTCGACGGTGGAGCAGAGCGAGCACGGCGCAGCAGCGAGGATCCTGATCGTCGACGACAACGAGGCCAACCGCTTGCTGGCGCAGGGCACGCTCGAGGACGAGGGGTACGAGGTGCTCCTCGCGACGGGCGGCGCCGAGGCGATCGCCGCGTTCGAGGCCGAGCGCCCGGACTGCATCGTGCTCGACGTGCGCATGCCCGGGATCGACGGATTGACGGCATGCGAGCGCATCCGCGCGATGCCGGGCGGCGCCGATACGCCGATCCTGTTCCTCACGGCGCTGCGCGACGTCGACACCTTCGATCGGGCCCTCGGCGCGGGCGGGGACGACTTCCTCTCCAAGCCCGTCCAGCCGACCGAGCTCGTCGTCCGCGTGCAGACGGCGCTGAAGCTGCGGCGCCTCCGGCTGGAGCTCCGCGAGCATTACGAGCTCCTCAGGAGCCAGCGCGACAACCTCATGCGCCTCCACCTGCAGAAGGAGCGGCTCATGGCGTTCATCGTGCACGATCTCAAGAACCCCGTGACCTCGATGGACCTGCTCGCGCAGCTCCTCCTGCGCGACAAGGGGCTCTCCGCGCACGGGCGGGAGTCGGCGTCGCAGATACGCACCGAGGCGCGGCAGCTCACGCGCATGATCCTGAACCTGCTCGACCTCAGCAAGGCGGACGAGGGCAAGCTCGAGACCAGGCGGTCGGACGTCGCCCTCCGGTCGCTCGTCGACGAGGTCTTCGCCGAGCTCGCGGTCAAGGCGCAGGGCGGCGAGGTGAGCCTGGAGAGCCCCATCGGCGCCGAGCGCGCCCGCGTCGACCCTGACCTCCTGCGGCGCATGCTGGCCAACCTGGTCGAGAACGCCATCCGCCACGCGCCCCCGCGGAGCGCGGTGACCGTGACGGCGGCCGCCGGCGCGGGCGGGCTCACGCTCCGCGTGGCCGACGCCGGGTGCGGCGTGCCGGCGGAGATGCGCGAGCGGATCTTCGACCCCTTCGTCCAGATCGAGAGCAGCGACGATCACCTGGCGGCCAGGGCGGGGCGAGGGCTCGGGCTCACGTTCTGCAAGCTCGCCGCGGAGGCGCACGGCGGGAGGATCTGGGTCGAGGAGGGGACGCCCGGCTCCATCTTCTGCGTGAGCCTGCCCGACGAGGCCTGATGCGCACCGGAGCGGGCAGCGCTCCTCGTGAGCCCGCGAGGATCCGACGATGAGCACGCAATCGAACCTGACGCCCGATTTCCGGCGGATCTTCGAGTCTGCCCCCGGCTGCTACCTCGTGCTGGCGCCGGACCTGACGATCGTCGCCGTGAGCGACGCCTACCTGAACGCGACGATGACGAGGCGCGACGACATCCTGGGTCGCGGCCTCTTCGACGTGTTCCCGGACAACCCCGACGATCCCGCCGCGACCGGCGTCGCGAACCTCCGGACGTCGCTCGAGCGGGTGCTCGCGCGCCGGCGGCCGGACACGATGGCCCTGCAGAAATACGATATCCGGCGCCCGGACTCCGAGGGCGGGGGCTTCGAGGAGCGCCACTGGAGCCCCGTGAACACTCCGGTGCTCGGAGACGACGGGGAGGTGCTGTACATCATCCATCGCGTGGAGGACGTGACGGAGTACGTGCTCCTCCTGCGGCACGAGAGCGAGCAGGACAGGACCATTCAGGAGATGACCGTCCGCTCCGAGGAGCGCTACAGCCAGCTCCTCGACGCGGCCCCCGACGCGATGGTGGTCGTCGGCGGGGACGGGAGGATCACCCTCGTCAACCGGCAGGCCGAGGCGCTGTTCGGCTACTCCCGCGCGGAGCTCATCGGCAAGCCCCACGACGTCCTCATCCCGGAGGGCGCGCGCGCCGCCCACGAGCACCACGCCTCCGGCTACTTCGCCTCGCCGAAGACGCGCGCGATGGGCACCGGGATCGAGCTCTTCGGCCGCCGGAAGGACGGCTCCCTGATCCCCATCGAGGTCAGCCTGAGCCCGATCCGCACGGGCGACGCGGTGTCGGTCTCGGCCGCGTTCAGGGACATCTCGGAGCGCAAGCGAATGGAAATGGCCGCCAGGCTGAACGCGGACCGCCTCGCCAGCGCGATCGAGAGCATCCAGGACGCGCTCGTGCTGTTCGACGCGACCGATCGCCTCGTCCTCTGCAACAGCGCCTATCGCCGGCTGATGACGTTCATCCCGGGCCCCCTCACCGGCCGGCCCTTCGAGGACGTGCTCACCGCCTGGATGGAGGAGCTCGTGCTCCCGGACGAGAGCGAGCGCGCGCGGTTCCTGCAGTCGCGCCTGGCGGAGCGGAGCAAGCCGACGGGCGCGTGCGACGTGCGCACGCGCGACGGCCGGTGCCTGCGCATCATGGACCGGCGCACCCCGGAGGGCGGGCTCGTCACGACCATCTGGGACCTGACCGACGACGTGCGCCAGGCGGAGGAGCTCCGGCAGGCCCGCGCGGCCGCCGACGTGGCGAGCGCCGCCAAGAGCGAGTTCCTCTCCTCGATGAGCCACGAGCTGCGCACGCCGCTCAATGCGATCCTCGGCTTCGCGCAGCTCCTCCAGCGGGACAAGAAAGAGCCCCTGTCCGATCGGCACAGGGCACGCGTCGAGCAGATCCTCAAGGGGGGCGGGCACCTGCTCCGGCTCATCGACGACGTGCTCGACCTGGCCCGCATCGAGGCGGGCCGCGTCTCGATCTCCCCCGAGCCGGTCCACGTCAAGGACGTGCTCGAGCAGGTGAAGACCACCCTCGACCCGGTGGCCGCGCGCGCGGACGTCAGCATCCATATCGCGCCCCTGCCTGCGGACGTGCCGACGATCGTCGCGGATCGCACGCGGTTCACGCAGATCCTCATGAACTACGGCACGAACGCGATAAAGTACAACCGGCCCGGCGGCACCGTCACGTTCATCCTGTCGCTCCCCGCGCCCGAGCGGCTGCGCGTGACCGTCGCCGACAACGGGGCGGGCATCGCGCTCGACAAGCAGGACAAGCTGTTTCAGCCGTTCCAGCGCGCCGGCCAGGAGACAGGCTCGATCGAGGGGACCGGGATCGGCCTGACCATCACCAAGCGGCTCGCGGAGCTGATGTGCGGGACCGTCGGGTTCCGCAGCGTGCCGTCGGAAGGATCGGATTTCTGGGTCGAGATGCCCATTCACATGCAGAGCCACCGCGCGAGCGAGGCGCCCGAGGTCGGGGAGTCGGCGCGCCTCGACGCGAACCGGCGCGGCCTCATCCTCTATGTGGAGGACAACCCCGCCAACATCACGTTCATGCGCGATCTCCTGGACGCGTTCGAGGGGATCGAGCTGGCCGCCGCGCCGACCGCCGAGATCGGGCTGGAGCTCGCCCGCAGCAGGCGGCCCGATGTGATCCTCATGGACATCAACCTCCCCGGGATCAGCGGGCTCGATGCGCTGCACATCCTGCGCGAGTGGCCGGAGACCAGGGAGATCCCGGTCATCGCGCTCACGGCGGCCGCCTCGGAGCGCGACCGCCTGCGCGGCGAGCAGGAGGGCTTCTATCGTTATCTGACGAAGCCGGTGAACGTCGACGAGCTCGAGGCCGCGCTCGAGGCGCTGCTCGCGGCCTCGGACGCCGGCTGAGCGCCGCTCTATCCGCGGATGCGGCGGCGGCGCACGGGGATCTCCACCGGATCTCCGGCGCCGCCCCTCTGCACCGACAGGCGCACGACGCTGTCCTCGGGCCCGCGGATCCGCTCGATCGATCCCTCGAAGCCGAGCTCGGTGACGGGGGCGCCGTCGATCGTGAGCACCGCGTCGCCGGGCGCGAGGCCGGCCTCCTCGGCGCCGCCGCCCGGAATGACCTTCTGGATCGCGAGCGCGTCGCCCTTCACCGCGAGCACGGCGCCGATGCCGGTGAGCTCGATCCGCGGCTCCTCGCCCTCCTCCGTCGGCGTGAGGGTGACGGTGATCGGGCCGATATCGCCGCCCTCGCTCGCGACGAGGCCGGAGAGGATCCGGCCGTGGTGCCCGGCCGCGGCCACCGTGAGCGAGCGCAGGCCCGACGCCAGGCCGCCGAGCTCGAAATGGCCCCGGGCGTCGGTCTCCGCGGTGGACAGGAGCGGCTCGCCCGAGGGGCCGCTGCCGGTCATTCCCTCGATCGAGACGCGGGCGCCCTCGATCGGCGCGCGCGTCTTGTCGTCGAGCACCGTGCCCGTCACCCGGGTGCCCCGGCCGAGCGAGAAATCGGCCGTCGCAGGCGCGTCCGGAGGATCGGCGATCGTCACGGACGCCTCGCTGGAGGGCGCGTGGCCGGCGGCGACCGCCATCACCAGGAACGAGCCCGGCGAGAGGCCCGCTATCTCGTAGGCGCCCTGCGCGTCGAAGAACGTGCGGCGCGTGAACGGCTCCCGGCCCAGCGCCCCGGCGCTCGACCAGATCACCACGGTGAACGAGGCAATGGGCGCGCCGCTCGCGGCGTCGCGCACCGAGCCGCGGAGGATCCCGCCCCTCTCGAGCGTGATCGTGACGTCGGCGGCGCCCACGGCGACGCCCTCCACGCGCCCGGGGGCCAGCTCCCGGTGCGCGGCCACGATCGTGAAGGTGCCCCCGTCGAGCTCCTCCAGCGCGAAGCGCCCCTCCTCGTCGCTGCGCGTCGCGGGCACGAGCTGCCTGTCGCGATCGAGCGGCGCGACGGGCTCGCCCCGGAGCGCCTGGACGAGCGCGCCCTCGACGGGGGCGCCGCGCCCGTCGATCACGCGGCCGGCGATGCGCCCCTTGGCCGCCGCCTCGGCGCCGCCCTGCTTCCTGCCGAGGCGGAGCACGACGCGCTTGCTCACCTGGGCGGAGAAATCGAGCCGCTCCCGCGCGGGCACGAAGGCGGGGTGCCGCGCCTCGAGCAGCGCGCCGTCGGGCGCGGAGAGCTGGAACTCCCCCTTTGCATTCGAGACCGCGCGATCGGTCGTGGGCACCAGCGCGCCCTCGCCGCCGTCCTCCGTGTGGACGCGCACCTCGGCGCCCTCGACCGGCTTTCCATCGGGATCCTGCACCTCGCCCGAATACGTCACCGCGGGCGTGAGGGAGATCGTCGCGCCGTGCACGCGCTCTCCAGCCCGCGCGGTCCAGCGGATCGGGCTCGCGCCCCACGCCGGCGCGAACGGCAGGAAGCCGCTCGCGGTCGCGAGCACGAGCTCGTACGCGCCCGGCTCCGGCGGCGAGAAGCGGAAGCCCCCGTCCTCGCCGGAGAGCACCCGCGAGGTCACGCCGTCGTGCGCGAAGGTGAGCTCCGCGCCCTTGATCGGCGCCCCGCTGCTCCACGAGATCACCCGGCCCTCGAACACGGCCGCGCCGCCGCCCTCCGCGGGGCCCGCCTCGGCCGGCGAGACGCGGAGCGGCGCCCACGAGGATCGACCGCCGCCGCTCGGCCTCGGAGCCCTCGCCGGGCGGGCGGAGGCGACCGGCGCCGGCGCCGGCGCGGGCGGCGGCCGCCCGCGGAATAGCCAGACGGAGGCGAGCAATGCCGCGAGGGCGAGGGCGACGGCCAGGAGGACGCGCTTGTTCATCGGCCGGGGATGCTACTGCCCGCGGCGCTGATCCGCTCTCCAAAGGCGACGCTCGCGGTCCGGATCACGTCGCGCCTCCTCTTCTGCTGAATTCTCCTGCGACCGCGTCGCGCTGGGCCGAGCGCCTGCGGAGCCTGTGGAGCTCCGAGGGCGCCGCGAAGTAACGATCGATGTCGCGGGCGGCCGCGGCCCACGTCCGCACGGTGCGCGCGGTCCGGAGCTGCTCCACCACGAACGGGTGGCGCGCGCGCGCCCGCGCGCGCGCCCAGATCACCTCCGGCGGCTCGTCGAGCAGGTTGCCCACCGTACCCTCGTACATCGCCATGGCCCGCACCGCGCCGTCGGGCTCGACGCGCATGAGCCCGTCGGCCGCGCGCCCCGCCGCCACGTCGTCCGGGTGCATCTGGAGCTCGCGGTTGTCGGTGATGATGAGCCCCACGCCGGCCGGCAAGAGCGCGCGCAGGCGCTCCTGGACGACGGGCGCGCAGAGCCGCTCGAGCGTGACCTCGCCGAGCAGCTCCGCCTCGTAGCCCTCGCGGCTCGCGAGCCCCGAGGGGATCGCCGCGTTCAGCCTCAGGAAGCGGAGCTCGGCGAACCGCGACGCGAGCCCGGCGAGCCGCTCGATCTCGCCGAGGTTGCTCCGCACCACGGTGCAGTTGATGCCGAAGGCGCAGGCGCTCCTCGTCCCGGCGGCCACGCGATCGAGGAGCGCGAGCGCGCCCAGGGCCTGGTCGAACGCGCCGGCCTGGCCGCGGATTCGATCGTGCGTCTCCCGCGCGGCGCCGTCGAGGCTCACCTCGATGCGGACGCAGGCCGCGAGGAGCGCCCGCGCCGTGGGCTCGTCGAGCCAGAGCCCGCTCGTGCACACGCCCACGGGGATCCCGCGCTCCGCGACGCGCCGCACGACCTCGGGGATATCCCTCACCATGAGCGGCTCGCCGCCGCTGATCTGGAGCGACATCGGCCGCATCGCCGCGATCACGTCGGCCAGACGGAGCATCTCCGGCAGCGCGAGCTGGCGCGGAGGCCGGCGCCCCGACTCGGAATAGCAATGAGCGCACCGCAGCGGGCAAGCATACGTGACGTCCCAGATCACACCCAGCGGCAGCGCTGCCTGATCCACCTCGTCCGACACGACCGTTGAAACCTCCATCGCCCAGATCCTCGCTGGGCGCGCTCACCAGGGCGCGCAAACCTGTCGCAATGGATCGTGCAACGGCACATGCTCGCACACGTCGCCCCGGTCGCAAAGTCCCATTTTTCATGCGAAATCTCATGACGACACCGTTCGCGCGATCGCGGGGTCGCACGAATTGCGCCCACGGCACGTCTCCGGTGCAATCGCCGCACAGCTCACGCAGCGCTTGCGCATCGCCGGCGAGCGAATCCACATCGTGGGGTGCTGACACCGTCCGTCGCGCACGGCGATCGCCGCGCGCGACGGGACGAGGGCGGCAGGGACGGCCTCGCGCGCTCCGTCCTCACGCGGGCGGGCGGGTTCGTGGCCGCTCCGCGGCGAGCCCGCTGGCGAAGCCCGCGCGCGCCGCCATGCTGAAGCGCGGGGGCGGCCGGCGCCGCGCGGGCTGGCCGCGCCGCGGCGCCGCCCGGGGGGATCCGGCCTTGAGCCGCGGAGACGTCTTCGATTACATCATCATCGGCGCGGGGGCCGCCGGCTGCGTCCTGGCGTCGCGGCTCACGGAGGATCCGGCCGTCCGGGCGCTGCTCATCGAGGCGGGCGGCTCGGACCACGACCCGAGGATCCACGTCCCCGCGGCGTTCCCCGAGCTCTTCAAGAGCCGCCACGACTGGATCTACTTCACCGAGCCGGAGCCGGGCATGGATTGCCGCCGGCTGTACTGGCCGCGCGGCAAGGTCGTGGGCGGCAGCACGTCGATCAATGCAATGGTGTACGTCCGCGGCAGCCGGCACGACTTCGACACGTGGCGCGCGCTGGGCAACGAGGGCTGGGGGTTCGACGACGTGCTGCCTTATTTCAAGAAGGCGGAGGACCAGGAGCGGGGCCCCTCGGAGCTGCACGGCGTCGGGGGCCCGATGCGCGTCTCCGACCTCCGGTGCGTGAGCCCGCTCTCGCGCGCGTTCGTCGACGCGGCGGCGGCGGCCGGGCTGCCGCGCAACGATGATTTCAATGGACCGGAGCAGGACGGGGCCGGCATCTATCAGGTGACGCAGCGGCGCGGGGCGCGGGAGAGCGCGGCGACGGCGTACCTCCGGCCGGCGCTCTTCCGGCCGGGGCTCGCCCTGCTCGAGCGCGCGCTCGTCACGCGCGTGGTGCTCGAGGGGCGGCGCGCGGCGGGCGTGGAGTACGCGGCGCGCGGCGAGCTCTGCCGCGTCCGCGCCGAGCGGGAGGTGCTGCTCTGCGCGGGGACCGTCGGCTCCGCGCAGCTCCTCCTGCTCTCCGGCATCGGGCCCGCCGCGGCGCTCCGGGCGCTCGGCGTGCCCGTCGCGGCCGACCTGCCGGGCGTCGGCGAGGGCCTGGAGGACCACCTCGGCACGCCCGTCGTGTTCGAATGCACGCAGCCGATCACGCTCGCGGACGCGGCGCGGCTCCGCAATTACCTCCTCTATGCTTTGCTCCGCCGGGGGCCGCTCACGTCGAACCTCGCCGAGGCGGGCGGCTTCGCGCGGACCCGCCCCGGGCTGCCCGCGCCGGACCTGCAGCTCTACTTCTCGCCGGCATATTACGTCAATCACGGCCTGGACCGGCCGCCGGGGCACTGGTTCACGACGGGCGGGGCCCTCACGCGCCCGCGGAGCCGCGGGCGGCTCTCGCTGCGCACCGCCGATCCCCGCGACGCGCCCTCGATCGACCCCCGCTACCTCGAGAGCGACGAGGACCTCGAGGTCCTCGTGTCCGCCGTGCGGCTCGCCCGCGAGATCGTGGCCCAGCGCGCGTTCGATCCGTATCGAGGCCGCGAGGCGGTCCCCGGGCCCGAGGCGCGCTCCGACCACCAGATCGCGGAGCACGTGCGCCGGCGCTCGGAGACCCTCTATCACGCGGTCGGCACGTGCCGCATGGGCCGGGGCGCGGACGCGGTGGTGGACCCGCGCCTCCGCGTGCGCGGCGTGGAGGGGCTGCGGGTCGTCGACGCCTCGATCATGCCCACGATCGTGACCGGCAACACCGCCGCGGCCACCGTGATGATCGCGGAGAGGGCGGCGGACCTCATCCGCAGCGGCGCCGCGTGACGCGCGCGGCTTGACGCGGCCGGCGCGCTCGCGAACATTCCGGACGTTACCGCTTCCGTTTCCGCTGCCGCTCCCGAGGTTCCATGAATGATGATGCGACCGACCTGTTCCTCTCGCTGACCCCGCACAAGGTGCTGGAGGCGGTGGAGGCCTCGGGGGTGCGCTGCAATTCCGTCTGTTACCCGCTCAGCTCGTTCGAGAACCGCGTCTACGAGGTCGAGCTGGAGGATCGCTCCCGGCTGGTCGCGAAGTTCTATCGCCCGGGGCGCTGGACCGAGGCGCAGATCCTCGAGGAGCACCGGTTCCTCGACGATCTCGCGGGGGACGAGATCCCGGTGTGCCCGGCGCGGCCGCTCTCCGGGATCGGGACGCTCGCGCGGATCGATCACATCCATTACAGCGTGTTCGACAGGGTGGGCGGCCGCTCCCCCGACGAGCTCGACGACGCGGCGATCGAGCGGCTCGGGATGCTGGTGGCGCGGATCCACAACGTCGGGGCGGCGCGGGAGGCGGAGCACCGGGTGCGGCTCTCCGCGGACGCGTACATCCGGGAGGACCTCGCGTGGATGAAGGAGCGGGGCACGCTGCCGGCGCGCATGGCGCCGCGGTACTTCGACGCGGCGGAGCGGATCGCGGACGCGGCGGACGCGCGGATGCGGGGCGTGGAGGTGCACCGGCTGCACGGGGACCTGCACGCGGGCAACCTGCTCCTCAGGGACGGGGTGTTCCGGGTGGTCGATTTCGACGACATGGTCGTGGGGCCGGCGGTGCAGGACGTGTGGCTGCTCCTGCCCGGGCGGGACGCGGAGGCGCGGCAGCAGCGGGAGGTCTTCCTGGAGGGCTACGAGCAGCTCAGGCGCTTCGACCGCCGGAGCCTGCGCCTCATCGAGCCGCTCCGGGGCATGCGCATGATCCATTACGCGGCCTGGCTCGCGCGGCGGTGGCACGACCCGATCTTCCCGCGCACCTGGCCGCATTTCGGGACCGAGGCGTACTGGCGCGAGGAGACCGAGGCGCTCGAGGAGCTGGTGGAGGTGATGGGGGCGGAGGCGCTATCCTGGCCCTCATGACCCCGCTGCGCGCGCCATTGCGGGGCGCGGCGGCCCGTGCTATTCGCGGCCCCGCCATGAGGAGGCGAGGCGTGCGGAGGATCGCGGTCATCGGGTGGTTCGTTTGTGGATTGGCGCTCGCCGCCTGCGGGCAGCGGAGCGACCCCGCGCCGGCCGCCCCGAGCTCGGCGGCGCCGGTGAGCTCGGCGGCGCCGGTGAGCCTGCCGCCCGCCGCGCCGTCGATCGGGCCGGGCAAGCTCTACGTCAAGGTGACGGGGAGGACGGGGGAGGACCTCGGCAAGCCGGCGGTGGTGTTCGCGAACCGGGGGGACAAGGCGATCGCCTGGTTCGAGCTGCGCGTGTATTACTATGACCACGCGGGCAAGCAGGTGAGCTCGCCGTTCGCGGGCATCGTGAAGCCGGTGAGGCCGCTCAAGCCCGGCGAGATCCGCGAGATCGAGACGGATCTAGGCAACGCGCCGCCCGGCGCGACCCCGGAGATCGTCATCCCGCATATCGTATACGTGGACCGGAGCGACTGGCGGGACGACAGCCTCGCGCCGGAGCAGCGGCCCAAGGGGGGATGAGGCGCCGGGGCTGGCGCGCCCCGGGCCCCGCCAACCGGAGCCGCGCCCGCATCCGGATCCGCGCCCGCGGCTGTGGTACAAGCGCATCGTGATCCTCTCCGTCGAGCACCAACGCCGCATCGCCCTTACTATCCTCGGCGCCCCGCCCGCCGTGATCCGCGCCCTCGCGGGTCGGGAGCGGAGATCGCCCGAGGGATTCCTCCTCGACCCGCAGATCCAGATCCTCCTGCACGCGAGCGACCTGCTCGGGGTGACGCGCTGGGAGGACCACTCGCTGCGCGCGGCCCGCAAGCTCATGAACGAGAGCGCCCTCGTCCTCGGCGCGCGGCCGGACGCGGCGCTCTCGATCCGAGACATCCGCGTCCCGGCGGGCGGCGGCGAGATCGGCGCGCGCGTCTATGCGCCTGCGGCGCGGGGCGTGGGGCCGCTGCCCATCGTCGTCTTCTATCACGGCGGCGGGTTCGTGCTCGGCTCGCTCGACTCGCACGACGGCGAGTGCAGGGCCCTCGCGGCGGGCGCGGGCGTGATCGTGGTCGCCGTCGATTACCGCCTCGCGCCGGAGCACCGCTTCCCGGCCGCGACGGACGACGCGGTCGGCGCGTTCCGGTGGATCGCGCGGAGCGCCGCGTCGCTGGGCGGCGATCCGGCGCGCATGGCCGTGGCGGGCGACAGCGCGGGCGGGAACCTCGCGGCCGCGGTCGCGCGCGAGACGCGCGGCGACGCGCTCCGCCCGGTGTTCCAGCTCCTCATCTACCCGGGCCTGGACATGACCCGATCGCTGCCGTCGCACCGGCACTTCCGCGACGGGCCCTTGCTCACGCAGCGGAGCATGGATTATTTCCTGGCCAACTGCTTCCACACGGACCGGGATCACCGCGATCCCCGCGCCTCGCCGCTGCTCGCCGGCGATCACGCCGGCGGCCCGCCGGCGATGATCCTGACCGCGGGCTTCGACCCCCTGCGCGACGAGGGCGACGCGTACGCCGCCGCGCTCGCCGCGGCGGGCGTGCCCGTCGACCACCGCCGCTACGAGGGCATGGTGCACGGCTTCTTCAGCATGTCGGCCGGGATCAATGCGGCCAAGGCGGCCCTCGCCGACGTGATCTCCGGCCTGCGCCGCGCACTGCACCGCTGATCTCTCCACGAAAATGCCCCCCACCGACCTCTCACCCGGCGGGAGGCCCCGGTGCCCGAGGGGGTCCTCACCGGAGGGGCCGGGTCGGAGGCGGGCCACGACAGGGGCCCGCGGGGTTCGGGGGCGCAGCGCGCTTGCGCACGGAGCCCCCGAGCGTGAACCGATTCCCGGCCCCGGGAGGTGAGGACCCCCTCGGGCACCGGGGCCGGACGTCGTCGCCCGGCACGACCTCCGGACATCCACCACGGCATTCTCATGCCGGGTGACTCGATCAGCGCTCCAGGACGCGGTCGATCGCCTCCACGAGCTCCTTCATCTTGTCCGATTTCCGCGCGTAGCCGTCGGCCCCGAGCTGCTCGACCGCCGCGATCAGCTTGTCCTCGTCGGCGCTGCTGTAGAGCACGATCTTGAGCGACGCGTGCGCGCCCCGGCTCCTTATCATGCGGACGAGGTCGGCCCCGCTCAGCAGGGGCATCGTGAGGTCCAGGAGCACGAGATCGAAATCGCCCTTCTTGAGCTCCGCCATGACGCCCAGCGGACCGGCGATCAGGGTGGCGGTGTGCCCCGCCCTCTGGAGGCGCCATTGCGTGAGCATCCCGAAGACCGCGTCGTCGTCGACGATGAGGATGTTCGCCACGACGGCCTCCGTCACCCGATCGCCGCGGCGCCGGGCGACGCGCGATCGTTCGGGGGAATCGTGAAGACGATGCGCCCCTCGGCCTCGACCGTGACGCTGACACCGATCCGGGCGCAGAGCGCGCGGGCCATGAGCAGACCGCCGTCGGCTTCGCGCACGAGGCGCGCGGGCGCCGCGTCGGAGTCCCCGGCCGCCTCGATCGAGATCGCCGCGCCCTCGGGGCGGCGCGCGATCGACGCCCTGACCCGGCGCTCGCCGGCGCGATCCGCGATCACCCGGGCCGCGCTCACGAGGGCCCGCCGCAGCCTGACCGGATCGACGGCCACCGAGCCCACCGCGCCGTCCTGGATCTCGATGCGCGGACCGCCGACCTGCTCGGGCGGCCCGAGGGACGCGAGCGCCTCGTCCACGACCCGGCCGAGCGCCACCGCGGAGGGCGTGACCTGCGCCTGACCCTGCTCCAGCCGCGCCAGGTCCACGAGCGCCTCCATCATCGCGGCCAGGTGCGCCCCGCACGCCTGCACGCGCCGCACGTCCTCGCGCAGGCGCTCGAGGCCCGCGTCGACCAGCTCCTCACCGAGCAGCTCGCAGTAGCCGAGGATGGCGTTGACCGGCGTCCGGAGATCGTGGCCCAGGCTCGCGACAAGCTGCGCCAGACCGTCGCCCTGGTGGGGATGCTCCATACGGGGACCCTGCGGATAGTTCACCCCCGTCCGCCATCCTTGTACACGAGCAAAAGGATATGCGAAAGTGAAATTCGACCAGGGCGCAATCTGTTCGTCCGAGGCCGCCGCCACGTTGACGATGTGACCCACCACACACACGAACGTCGAGGACGGTGGTCTTGCGGAGCGAGCCCGTCCCATGTGAAATGATTGGATCCTCGATCCGGCGGCGCGGTGACCAATGAAGATCCTGATTGTCGAGGACAACGCGATGAGCGGCGACGTGCTCTCGCGCCGGCTCGTGAAGCGCGGGCACGAGGTGCACCTGGCGAAGGACGGCGCGGAGGGCGTCGACATGGCGCGCGCCCTCATGCCGGAGCTGATCCTGATGGACATCAGCCTGCCGGTCATGGACGGCCTCGAGGCCACGCGGCGGCTCAAGGCCGCGCCGGATACGGCCGTGATCCCGATCCTGGCGCTCACGGCGCACGCAATGGCCGGAGACGAGGCGCGCTGCCGCGAGGTCGGCGCCGACGACTACGACACCAAGCCCGTCGATCTCCAGCGGCTGCTGGGGAAGATGGATGGGCTGATGGAGAAGCGGCGCGCGCGGAGCGCCTGAGCGCGGGCCGCGGCCCCCGTCAGCGCTGGCCCGCGAGCGCGCTCGCCTCGTCGGGCAACAGCTGCCGGAGCTGCCACGCCTGCGTCACGGAGCGCCGGTCGGCGGCCATCAACGTGCGCTGGAGCCTCATCGCCATCAGCGCGGGCGCGAGGGTCAGGAAGAGGTTGCTCGCGGTCAGCCCGATGAGCGTCGGGATCTCGGGCAAGCTCGCCGCCTGCGACAGGATGGTCATCTGCCCGCCGTGGAACGAATAGGAGCTCGGCGCGACGCCGGCGAGCTCCATCCCGACGGCCGCGAGCAGGCCCGCGCAGCCGGTCACCATGACGGCCCTCCGGAAGCCGGAGTCCGCGACCATGCAGTACGCGGTCGTGAAGAGCGCGACGGGCGCCGGCACGAAGAACAGCGGGCCGAAGATGCGGCTCGCCGAGAGCACCGCGAGCAGGTTGAGCAGGTAGGCGCCGTAGCCGAAGGCGCGCATCGTCCGCTTGCGCCGCGCCCGCGCCGCGATGATCTTGAACGCCGACGACCCGAGCGTGAGGGAGACGAGCGCGAGGATCACGCGGGCGTCGCGCAGCCCCATCCAGAGCAGCGCCGCCGCGGTGACGCTCACCCCGACCAGATCGATCGCGACGCCGTAGCGGAGCGCGATCCGGTGGCGGGCCGCGGCGAGCCCCTCGACCTCCTCCTCCACGGCCGCGGGGGCCCGCCGCGGCGGCGAGGTGATCACCGCGGCGAGCGCCCGCAGCGCCTCCGCGTTCGTCGGCTCGAGCGCGAGCGCCCGGCCGACCTCGCGGAGCGCGTCGCGGCGCGCCGCCTCCGCGCCCGGGCCGCCCCGCACCGCCGCCACCACCATCGCGGCCGCCGCGCGCGCGTGCCTCGACGCGAGCTCCCCGCGGAGCTCCTGGTCCTTGTCGCCGTCGAGGTAGCGCTCGATCGCCTCGTGCAGCTCGCGCGCCGACGCGTACCGCGCCCCCGGCTCGGTCCTCGTCGCCCGGACGCAGATCTCCTCGAGCTCCGGCGGCACGTCGAGATCGCTCGCGCGCAGCGACGGCCGCGCGTTCGCGCCGCGCAGCGTCGCCATCAGCATCTCCCCGCGCGACGCCTTCGGGTGGAGCGGCAGCAGCGTGAGCAGCTCGAACAGGATCGCTCCGAGCGAGTACACGTCGCTGCGCGCGTCGATCTCCGCGGTCTGCCCCCGGCACTGCTCCGGCGACATGTACCCGACCGTGCCGAGGATCTTGCCCCGCGCCGTCCTCACGGCGTCGAAGTGCTCGTCGTCGTCCCCGGTGGCGTCATGCTCCGGCCCGCGCCTCACCTTCGCGATGCCCCAGTCGAGCAGGTATACCTCGCCGAAGTCGCCGAGCATCACGTTCGCGGGCTTGAGGTCGCGGTGGATCACGCCGCGCGAGTGGGCGAAATCGACGGCCAGGCAGAGCGACGAGAACGCGAGGAGCAGCTTGCGCCGCGGGTACGCCTGCACCGCGGCGCCCTCCTTCCTGTACAGGCGCCGGATGATGTCCGCGAGCGTCATCCCGTGCAGGCACTTCATCGTGAAGACCACCGTGCCGTCCGGGTACGCCCCGAGATCGTGCACCGGCACGATCGACGGGTGCTCGAGCTGCCCCTGGATCCGCGCCTCGCGCAGGAACCGCGCCCGCGCGTCCGGGGCCGCCTCGCGCCCCGGCGCGAGCACCTTCATCGCGACGTCGCGCCCGATGCGCCCGTCCCTCACGAGGTAGACCTCGCCCATTCCCCCGCGCCCGAGCTCGCGGCGCACCTTGTAACGCCCGGCGCCCATGCCGAGCGTCGGCGCGTCCGGATCGACCGGCGGCGGGCTCGCCTCGTCCTCCTCCCCTCCCCCGAGCTCCGGGTCCAGCGTGGTGCGCCCCGAATGCTGGTCCATCGTCGTGACGTCGCCCAGCGAGTCGTCCAGGTCGTCGAGGTGCTCCACGCGATCGAGGAGAGCCGGTGCTCCCCGCGCGCGTCAAGGATGCTCCCGCCTCAGAACACGAGCACGGCGAGCAGCCGCGGCCCGTGAAACAGGTCGAATCCACCGAGGTCGACCTTCTTGTCGACCACGTACGAGGTGTCCTCACCCTTCTTCACGCCGCGGATGCTCGAGACGATGCCCTGCCCCACGATCTCCGCGCTGTACGAGACCTCGGTGACGAGCCGCGGCCGGCTCCGGAACGAGGTCAGCCGGAGCCGGAGCCCGAGCGACGCGTTGCCGGAGAGCGCGAGCATGGTCGCGTGCTGCTCCGAGCGCACCCCGCCCCCGGTCGTCGGCTCCCCGGAGAAGTGATAGGACACCGGCCCCGCGCCCCCGTAGAGGCCGAGATCCGCGAACGGCGAGAGCCGCGACCACTCGCCGTCGCCGAGGCGGAGCGTGAGCCCGCCCTGATAGAGCAAGGACCCCACGGTCTGCGCCGGGCTCTGCCGGTCGAAGACGTAGGTGCTGTCCTCGCCGGGCGCCCGCTGGCTGAGCTCGTAGAAGATCCGCGGCAGCTCGTAATCCATGTACCGGAAGCCCACGAGCGCGGCCTCGACGTAGAGGTCCTCGGCCTCCTCGGGCCAGATCTTCGTGAGGTCGAAGCCGACGTCGACCTGCGCGTACCTGAGCTGGAACGGCGCCTCGCCCACGACCCCGGCGTCCCGGTCCGTCGCCGGATCGACCGCGATCTCCGTGACCTCGCCCGAGGTGAACGTCACGAATTTCACCGTCGTGCTGAAGCCCAGGAGATCCGCCCCGATGTCGAAGAAATCGCTGGCGATGCCCTCCAGGCCGAGCAGCTCCCCCAGGGAGCTCCTGTACTCGAGGTCCCCGCCGCGCGAGAAGAGGCGGTTCGTCTTGAACCCGGCGTTCAGGCTGGCCGCGTTGCGGACGTGCGCGAAATCGTACGTGAGGATCGCGCGCGCCCCGATCATGAACACCGGGTCCACGTGGTATTCGAGGCGGCGGGTGCGCCCGGTGTAATCGTTCTTGCCGCCGGATGCGGCGGCGCTGGCGATCCCGTGGAAGAAGAGCAGGTCGGCGTCGGCCTTGATCTTGAGGTGGGTCGCGTCGAGGTGGATCGCCGCCGCCTGCGAGATGAGCCCCTCGTGCAGCTCGTAGCCCGCGGCGTCGGCGAGCGGCGTCCGCGCCCTGTCCGCGAGCGCGGCCGCCAGCGCGTCGAGCGCGGCGCGCTCCTCCTCGAGCAGCTCGCCGAGCGCGCGCGCCCGCTCCACGACGGGCCGCTCGGCCGCGTCGCTCCGGGCGAGCCGCCGGGCCTGCTTGACGACGTAGGGCGCCACGGCGAGCGCCTCGATGTGCATCCGCTCGACGAACGAGACGGCGTTCACGAGGTCGCGCGCGATCGCGAGGGCCTCCTCCGGGCTGCGCGGGGCCGCCCCGCCCCGAGCCCCCCCGCCCGGCGACCCGGAGCCCCGAGTGTCAACCGGGGGTCTGGGGCGCAGGGCGCGCCACGTGGAGCGCGACCCGGAGCCCCAAGTGTCAAGCCGGATGGCGGCGGCGGCCTCCAGGATCGCGCGCTGCGCCTCCCTCATCGCGGTCTCCAGCGCCGCGGCCCTCACCCGCGCCGCCGCGATCTCCGGGGTGTCCGGAGCCCCGGCCGCCGGCCGCCTGTGCGCGGTGAGCGCATCGAGGTCGCGCGCCGCAGCGATGTGCGCCCGCGTCGCCTCGACGAGCGCCCGCCACGAGGCCGGCAGCGCCGAGGCCCCCGGCGCGAGCGCGGCCGCCGCCTCGAGCAGCCCCCGATAACGCGGGGGAGCCGCGCGGGGCGCCGTCGCTCCCCGCAGGGCCGCCTCGATCTTCAGCCGGTATAGCTTCGCGAGCGGCAGCTCGTACCGCCCCGAGTACGGCGCCGCGTCCTCCAGCCGATCCCGGAGCTCGTCCCCCTCGTCGTCGTCCAGGCGCAGGGCGGCTATCCAGCGATCCCCCGGCGAGTACGGCGCCTGCAGCAGCACCTCGTCGGCGAGGGCCGCCGCCCGCTCCAGATCCGCGGCCCGATCGGCGACGACGGCCGGGTCGGCGTCCTCGTTGCCATACGCGCGCGCAGCGCGGACGTTGTAGGTCGCCGGCCCGCAGCCCGCGAGGGCGGCGGTGAGAGCGATCCCGAGCGCCACGCGCCGGAGGCCCGCGAACATCGGGGCCGAGGCTACCACGCTGGAAGCCCGGGAGAGAACCCTCGGTTGAATGCTCGCGGCGTCCCGCCACGATATCCATCCTTGGCCCGCGCCCGGCTCCGACCGGGTAATCATTGCTCGCCCTCGCCCGTGGCATACGGGGTGCTCGGATTCGATGCGAGCCGCGTCTATATCGGCGTCGACAGAGGGGGAACAGCAATGAAAGCAAAGGTTGGTATTTCGATCGCCACCAGCGCGCTCGCCATGGTGCTCGCCGGGACCGCGCTCGCCGGGGAGCGCGGCGTCGGGGGGCAGTCGGCTGCGCCGCAGGCCGCGCCCGGGAAGGCGGGCGTCGCGCCCGGGAAGGCGGGCGTCGCGCCCGGGAAGGCGGGCGTCGCGCCCGGGAAGGCGGGCGTCGCGCCC
>CAYQYG010000035.1:27949-33182 GCA_964421485.1 uncultured Polyangiaceae bacterium
CCTCGCCGGCGAGCAGGGCCTCGCCGGGGAGCAGGGCCTCGCCGGCGAGCAGGGCGTCGCGCCCGGGAAGGCGGGCGTCGCGCCCGGGAAGGCGGGCGTCGCGCCCGGGAAGGCGGGCCTCGCCGGCGAGCAGGGCCTCGCCGGGGAGCAGGGCCTCGCCGGCGAGCAGGGCCTCGCCGGGGAGCAGGGCCTCGCCGGGGAGCAGGGCCTCGCCGGGGAGCAGGGCGTCGCGCCCGGGAAGGCGGGCGTCGCCGGGGAGCAGACCCTGGGTCAGGCCGGCCAGCAGTACGCGCCGCCGGAGGAGCGGCCCGACAGGGAGAGGGTGCTCATGGCGCCGAACCAGGCCTTCGAGCTCGGGTTCAACACGAGCTACACCCAGGGCTGGGGCAAGCTCGGCGGCCGCCTCGACGTGGAGGACGTCGCGGGCGCCGGGATCAACCTGGGGCTCGGGCTCTCGTACCGCTTCTCGCCGCAGCTCAGCGTCGGGTTGACGGCCGCGTACCAGGCGTTCTCGGAGGGCGACAGGTCCGCCAGCAGCGGTTCGCAGGGCATGACCGTGGGCCTGGAGGCCTCCTACCACTTCATGCCGTTCCAGGAGATGGACCCGGTCATCTCGCTCGGCACCGGGTACCGGCTGCTCTGGGTGGACGCGGACGACCCGATCGGCGGCTCGCACCACAAGCACCACGGCGGGAACGACAACGGCCATGAGGTGCTGGTCCACGGGTTCCAGATCGCGAAGCTCTCCGCGGGCCTGGACTTCCGGGTGAGCAAGGAGTTCGCTATCGGTCCGATGATCGGCGCCGATCTCAACTACTTCGTGTGGGCGAACCCGGCCGGCGATCGGGGGAACGTGGAGCTGGAGAACACGGGCCTGAGCACGTTCATCTACGCGGGCCTGCAGGGTCGCTTCGACATCGGCAGCAAGGACGTGGCGGAGACGCCGCGGATGTCGAGCTACTGAGGCAGGCGGCGCGGCGCCGCGCCGGATGAATTCGCTGGCCGCGGGTCCGGGGGGGGAACCCCGCACATCGAGCCAGGCGACGATTCCGGCGCGGCGCCGCGTTTTTTAGTCCCCGCTCAGCGCAGCCAGTCGGGGATGAGCGGCGAGGGCGCGGCCGTCGAGATCACCCAGAGCTGGTGGGCCGCGCGCGTCGCCCCGATGTGGAGCAGGTGGCGCGACTCGTCGTCGGCCGGGAAGGTGCTCGCGTTGACGTCGACCAGCACCACGTAATCGTATTCGAGGCCCTTCACCTGGCGGATCTCCGTCACCTCGACCCCGGGGCGGAAGGCGAACTCGAACGCGCGGATGCGGCGGAGGTGGGGGATCTCCGCCATCCGGAGGGCCTCGTAGTAAACGTCGGCCTGCTCGGGGTGGCGGGCCAGGATCGCCAGCGTCGCGCGGGGCTCGCGGGCGAAGAGCGGGCGGACGGCGTCGGCCAGGAACGCGACCGCGGCGCCCGCGCTCGGGAAATGGTGGTGCTCCACCGGAGCGCCGGTCCGGGGCGCGACAGGCGGCGTCGGGTCGGCCAGGGGGCCGAGCACGGCGCGGGCGAAGGCCAGGACCTCGCGGGTCGAGCGGTAGGCGATGCGGAGGGGCTCCACGTCGACGCGGGACAGGCCGAGGTCGTCGAGCGTGGCGCGCCAATCGCGGAAGCCGGAGTCCATGTGGAGCCGCTGCGCCGTGTCGCCGGCGAGCGTGACGCTGCGCCGCTCGCTCACCACGCCGAGCAGCACGGCGAGGTCGATCGGCGCGAGGTCCTGCGCCTCGTCCACGAAGAGGTGCTCGTACTCGAGCGGGCCCTTGCCCCTCCTGAGCTCGCCGCGCAGGAGCTGGTAAGCGCGCAGGAGCAGCGAGTCGTCCTCCGGATCGAGCGACGCCCGCTCGTCCGAGCGCGCGCCGCGCGCGTCCGCCCCGAGCTCGTCCTCGTCCTCCGGCTCGGGCTCCTCGGCGAGCGCGGCCCTGCGCTCGGCGCGGTCGCCCGGATCGAGGTCGAGCACCGCAGGGCAGCGGTCGGCGCACCAGCGCCACGCGCGCTTGACCTGCTCGGGGCCGAGCTCGGGATCGTTCGCCTCGGCGAACGCGGCCTGCACGCGATCGAGGTCGGTGAGCACGTCGGCCCAGAACCAGAGCACCCCGCGCGAGTCGCGGCGGGCGCGCGGATCGTCCTGCACCTCGCGGGCGCGGCGCTCCATGAGCCGGAGCAGCGCCGGGTGCGTCTTGTACCGGGTCACGACCCCCGGCGTGCCCTCCTCGACGGGCGCCTCCAGCCAGGGGAAGGCGCGGGCGCGCGCGGCGCGCGCCCACTCCGCGTAGGTCTCCACGGCGACGCCGTGGAGCTTCAGCGCGGGCAGCACCTCGTCGATGTACGCGCGCAGCGCGGGGCTGCCGACGACGACGAGCATCCGGTCCGCCGAGAACCTCCGCGGCGCGTTGTAGGCGAGGAACGCCATGCGGTGCACGCCGATGGTGGTCTTGCCGCTGCCGGCGCCGCCCTGGATCACGACGAGCCCGGTGTCGGGCTTCGAGATGAGCTCGAACTGGCGAGGATCGAGCAGCGCGGCGATCTCGGGGAGGTGGCGGTCCTCGCGCGCGTGGAACGCGGCGCCGGTGCCGAGGCCCATGCGCTTCATGTCCTCCGGGCGCACCGCCTTGCCCTGGCCGCCGGCGAGCTCGGCCGCGTGCGCGGCGAGCGCGCGGAAGCCGGAGGGACCCCGGACGAGCGTGCCCCCGGGCGTCGAGATGCGGAGCAGCTCGCCGTCGTCGATCGTGACGGTGCGCCGCGCGAGCACGGTGCCCTCGACGTCGCGCTCGCCGAAGGTCTCCTCGTAGTCGGCGCCCTCCTCGTAGCGGTAATAGATCTGGCTCACCGGCGCGTGCCGCCAGTCGACGATCCGCACGCCGGCCTTCGCGTCGACGTGGGTCGTCTTGCCGATCAGGACGTCGCGGTCGGGCCGCCCGCGCTCGCGCAGGCGCAGGTGGCCGAAATACGGCGACCTGGGGTCGACCGGCTCGACGACGCTCTCGCTCCTGCGCGCGGCGATGCCCTGGAGCCGCTCCATCTGCTGGACGAGCGCGGGCACGTCCTCGAGGCGCGCCGACGCGATCTGGTCGCGCAGCGAGAGGAGCTGCTCCTCGTAGCCCTCGACAGGCGCCGGGCGCGCGGGCTTGACCTCCGCGAGGTTCGCCTTGACGCGCTCGAGCAACGCCTCCTCCTCGCGCACGATCCGCTCGCCGCGCTCGTCGAGGGCGGCGCCGGGCAGGGGAGCAGGCTGGTCCTGGTGGGGGGGCTTCGTGGGTGCGTTCGCGCTCACTGGGGGTGCCGGAGTTAGGGAAGGTTGCCTGGGGCGCGCCTGCAAGGAGCCCCGGGCGCCCCGCGCCCGAGGCGCACGGCGCCTGCCCAGGTCTCCGCGGGGCGGAGGGCCGGACCTCTTGCCCCATCCCCGGCGGGCACGCAACCGGGCCGCGTCAGCCGCGCGCCCCCGCCGGGCGGCCAGGGTCCGACGCGTTCGCCGTTGAGGCCCGGCCCTCTTGCGCCGTACAACGTGATGATGCGCGATGAACCGAAACGCTCCGATGAGCTCCTCGAGCTCATCCCCCGCTCGTTCCGCGAGCGCGAGGCGCTCTACGGGCTGATCCTCGCGGCCTACCGCGTGGAGCTCACCGCGGCGCTGCACGGCGCGGCCGGCCGCACGGGCGGCGACGAGGACGCGCTGCTCGTCTACGACGTCGCGGGGCGCATCGCGGACGCGGCGGGCGACGCGCGGCTGTCGCTGATCCGCGGCGAGGCCCTCGCGCTCCGCGAGGCCGCGGGCGAGGCCCACGCGGGCAGCGCGCGCGCCCGCGAGACGATGCTCACCGCCGGGCTGAAGCTCGTCGACCGCATCCTCGACGCGGCCCGCGCGCGCGAGAAGGCGCGCTCCGGCGGGACAGAGCCGCCCCTCCACTGAGGACGATCGAAAACGTGCACCCCGCGCGCTCTCCGGCTGGCTCGCTCCCTGCACTCCAGCGTGTCGCCGCGCGCCGCACGCCATGACGACGACCGCCCCCACCTCGATCCCCAGGCCGCGCGCCGCGCGCGCCCCGCTCCGCCGGATCGTCGCGAGCGCCCCGATGCGCGTCTCCTTCGCCGGCGGCGGCACGGACCTGCCCGAGATCGCGCGCCGCTTCGGCGGCCGCGTCGTCGGCACGGCGATCGACCTCCGCACGCGCGCCACCGTCGAGCCCTTCGATCGGGGCTGGATCCGGCTGACCTCGCCCGGCGGCGAGGCGGTGCGCCGGAGCACCGATCCGCCGCGCGGCGATGTCGCGCTCCGGCTGCTCGAGGCGACGCTCGCCGCGACCGGCGTGGTGGACGGCGTCTCGCTCCGGATCGAGACCGGCGTCGCCCCGGGCGCCGGCCTCGGCGGCAGCGCCGCGGCCGCGGTCGCCGCGCTGTTCGCGCTGCGCGCCGCCGTCGACGACCCGGCGCCGTGCGACGCGCTCGCGCGCGAGGCCAGCGCGGTGGAGCGGGATCTGCTCCGCATCGCCTGCGGCGCGCAGGACCAGCTGCTCGCCGCGTACGGGGGGGTGCTCGATCTGGTCTTCGACGGCAGCGGCTGCGCCGCAGTGCGCCCCGTGACGCTGCCGCCCGGGGAGCGCGGGGCGGCGCTCGTGGCGTCGCTCGAGGCGGGCCTGCTGCTCGTCGACACGGAGGTCCGCCGGGTGTCCGGCGAGGTCATCGAGCGCGCGCACGCGGCCGACGACGCGCGCTCGGCCGCCGAGCTGCTCGCCGCGGCCGGCGACGTGGTGCAGGGCTTCGCCGAGGGCTCGCTCGAGCGCGTGGTGGCCGGGATGCGCCGCAGCGCGGCCGCGAAGATGCGGCGCGCGGCGGCGGCGAGCGCCACGGCCGCCGCGCTCGCGGAGAAGCTCCGGTCCCACGGGGTCGAGGTGGTCCGTATGTGCGGCGCGGGCGGGGGCGGGCACGTGCTCGTCTGGGCGCCGCCGGCGCGCCACGGGGCCCTGCTGGCCGCCCTCGATCCGCGCGTGGTCCGGCGGCCTGCGCTGAACGCTCCGGGGGTGCGGATCGAGGAGCCGTGATTGCGCGGTGTGCAGGGGCTTCGGCGGCTCGTGGAAGATTTTCATGCTGGGGGGTGCGTCGAGGGGGGAGATTTATTGGCGGGATCGTCGGCGACATTGCCGGTGGGTCGCATTAGGTTTGCCGTATGAAACGGAGCGCGGTGCTTCCGGCCC
>CAYQYG010000036.1:0-33089 GCA_964421485.1 uncultured Polyangiaceae bacterium
GCCGCGAGGCAGCGCGCCGTCGCGAGGCTCCGCGCGGCGGCCTGGGCGCAGCTCCGCGGCGGAGCGCCCGGCGCGCGCGCGGGCGCCGCGCCGGCGATCTCCCCGGTCGCGCGCAAGCACCTGAAGGGGGTGCTCGAGGCGCTGATCTTCGCCTCGGAGCGCCCGATGCAGGCGAGGGAGCTCGCGCGCGCCGCGAACGCGGAGCACCGCGTCGTGCGGGAGCTGCTGGCGGAGCTCGTCGCCGAGTTCGACGGCCGTGGGTTCCGGCTCGACGAGATCGCCGGGGGCTACGTGTTCAGGACGAGCCCCGCGTTCGCCCCGTTCGTGCGCGAGATCTCGGAGCAGAAGCCGGTCCGGATGTCGCGCGCCCAGATCGAGACGCTGGCGATCGTCGCGTATCGCCAGCCGATCACGAGGCCCGAGGTCGACGAGGTCCGCGGCGTCGACTCGGGCGCGGCGCTCAAGTCGCTGCTCGAGCGCGATCTCGTGCGCATCCTCGGCAAGAAGGACGAGCCCGGCCGCCCGATGCTCTACGGGACGACGCCGCAGTTCCTCGAGTTCTTCAGCCTGAAGGCGCTCGGCGATCTGCCCACCCTGCGCGAGTTCACGGAGCTCTCGGACGACTCGCGCCGCGCCTACGAGCGCGAGCTCGGCGAGGAGCCTCCCGAGATGCTGCCCGGGTCGCCGGGGCTGGAGAGCTTCGCGGGCGGTGAGGGCGAGATCAGGACGACCGTCTCGGATCCGGCGCTGGAGCAGGACGGCGAGCCCGACCAGGACAAGGGGGAGGGCGCTGGGGAGAAGGAGGAGGTCGTCCAGAGCGAGGTGGAGGTCGTCCAGAACGAGGAGGAGGGCGCCCAGGAGAAGGAGGTCGTCCAGAGCGAGGTGGAGGTCGCCCCGGACCAGGATGAGGACGAGGGCGACGACGAGGACGACGAGGACGAGGACGACGAGGACGAGGACGAAGACGAGGAAGACGAGGAAGACGAGGAAGACGAAGACGAGGACGAAGACGAGGACGACGAGGACGAGGACGAGGAGGACGAGGAGGACGAGGAGGACGAGGACGACGACGAGGACGAGGACGAGGACGAGGACGAGGACGAGGACGAGGACGAGGAGGACGAGGACGAGGAGGACGAGGACGACGAGGACGACGAGGACGGCGACTGAGCGCCGTCGCTGGTCTCGGCCCTTGCGACGCCCGCCAGGTCGCGTCCGACGTGGGGTGATCCTGCCGAGCTTCCTATGCGCGGCGGCGGGGGGAGGGGGACGAGGCGGTCAGGTCAGGGGGTATTCTTTGGCGGCTTTGCCGCCGCCGGTGCCGACTCGATGGTTTCCGGAGCCGGCAGGCCCGTCTGCTTCTTCGGCGCCGCGCTGACCTTCTTCCGGGGCTTCCGGTGCGCCAGGCCCAGGCGGATGAGGTAATCCCGGCGCTTCACGACCGCCCGGGCGATCTCCGACCATTCCTTGTACCAGGCGTAGAGCTCCAGCAGCGCCTTCGTGTGCGTGTCGCTCCCGACGACGGCGTCGCCGTCGTCGGTCTCGCCGGCGCCGTCGGTCTCGTCCGCGCCGTCGCCTTCCGCCTCGTCGTCCTCGTCTTCGACCTCGGCCTCGTCCATGGGATCCGGGGTGCCGGCGCAGGCGACGTCGACGAGCTGGCGGAGCCGCTCCCGCTCCTCTTTGGTGTGCCCGCGCTTTGCGAGCGTCTTGAGCGCCGCGTGGTCCTCCTTGCGTGTGGCCTCGCGGTCCGGGGAGCTCTCCAGCGCATCGAGCCGATCGAGGAGCGCCTTCACCCCGAGCACCGCGGCCGATCCCACCTGGGCCGTGAGGTTGTGGAAGACGAATGCCTGCTGGGCGGCGTGACGCCGCTCGAGCGTGGCGCTGATGATGCGGAAATTCGGCTCGTCCCAGGCGACGAGCTCGCCGGGGTCGTCCTCGTCCATCTCTGCCCACTCGGCGAGCGTCATCCCGGGTCCGCTCCCCGCGGGGGCCGTCGCGTGCTGCATGGCGTCTGGCTAGCAGAGCACCGCCCGCGGCGCGAGCCGGCCCGAGCCCCTGCTACGCGGCGGCGCCCAGCTTCGACCCTGCGTCCCGTGCCGGCTCACGGCCTGCTCACGCGCGGGGGCGTCGCCGGGCCTTCCTGGTCCTCGCGGCGGGGGCGCGCTTCGCCTCGCTGTCCCACGGCCGGAAGAGCACCTTCTTCGCGCCGACGAACACCACCATCCCCGCCTTGAGCGCCCGATCGCCGAGCAGCAGCGGGAGCAGGGCCCTGTCCGACGCATAACGAGCGACCTGCGCCTCGGCATCGTCGAACGCCGCCTCGATCTGAGCCGGCCTGGCGCCCGCCTTGAGGTACTTGAGCTCGAGCAGCCACGAGTACCTGGCGCCGGCCACGTCCCGCGAGGCGCCCAGGAAGAGATCGCCGTAGCCCTGGGTGAACTCCTTCTCGCTGAGCGGATAGAACGCCCGGCCGAGCGAGGCGTACGTCAAGAGGAGCAGCTTGATGGTCTTCTCGTCGAGACCCCTCGTGTCCCGGTTGCTGAAGGCCTGGAGCACCCGCTCGTGGAACAGATCCAGAAAGGGCGCGATCTCGCCCTCGACGGCCATCGCCGCGAGCGCCGCGCGGAGATCGTCGACCTGAATGGTGACCCTGGCCTCTTCCTCGAGCATCAGGGCCAGGTGCTCCCATTGAAGCTCCCGGATGACGCGGTTCGGGATCTCCAGGTCGTATCCGTAGGGGTCCCGCGGCGACGCGCCGAGGGTCAGCATGCCGAGGAAGTAAAGCAGGGAGATGAAGTGCGTGCGGGAGGCGAGGGTCGCGACGCCGAACTGCTCGACGATCTCGCTCCGGATGTGGCCGTCGCCCAGGATGGTCTGGAGCAGCGCGCGCCGATCGGCCGCGGCGGTGCCGGTCGCGGTCCCGATGCGCTGGAGATGGCCGTACTCCGTGCGCACGTTCCGATCGAGCATGTGGCTCGGATACCGCCCTCGATCGTCGAGCTCCCCCAGGAAATAGAGCACCATGTCCGAGTTGAAGACCCGCTCCTCCGCGCCCTCGGAGAAGCGGTATCCGTTGTAGTGCTGCTCCAGCACGCGGAGGAGCGCTCCCCGGTCGCAGAGCTCGGGGATCTGCGCGAGTCGGGGGCGCGCGGCCAGGAACTCGCCCACGGCGCGCTCCGTGTCCTGCCGCGTGAAGCCGGCGAGCGTGTGGAGGCGCGGTGAGAGCGAGGCGTGCTTGGCGACGTTGAAGCCGCTCGAGAGATCGTCGAGCATGAGCGGCGAGACGCCGGTGACGAACATCCTCCCCACCGCGCCCGACGTCGTGCCCGACTTGAGCGTGGCGTAGAACGTGCGCACGAACCCTGTCTTCTTGACGATCGCCTCGTACATGGTCCCTTCGCCGGTCGAGAGCAGCCGGTTGGCGAAGTGGTCGTACTCGTCGACGAGCAGGTAGATCCTGTACGGCGTCGCGGCCACGATGTTCAGCACCCGGCCTATCAGCGCCTCCGCGTCCTCGAAATCGCCGAGCTGCGCGTAGAGATCGCCGAGCTCCGGGATGCGATCGCGGTAGCGCAGCAGGAACGTCACGACAGGGCCACGCACGGCCTCGACGAACGTCCGCCGCAGCACCTCCGGCCCCCCATCCGTCGCGACGCGGGAGAAATCGAGGGTGAGCACGAGGTAGCGGCCCTGCTCCTCGGTCGGGTGCTCGTGAATCCAGAGGCCCGTGAAGAGCGCGTCGAAGCGGTCCCGCCTTCCGATGTCGTAATAGTGCTCCAGCGTGCTCACGAGGGTGGACTTGCCGAAGCGCCGCGGGCGAAGGAAGACGATGTGCCGGAAGCCGGCCTCGAGCGTGGGCAAGAAAGGCGTCTTGTCGGCGTAAAAGAAGCCTTCCGCGCGGATCTGACCGAAGTCGCTGATGCCGTAGGGGATCTTCATGGCGCGCCGCCTCGGCGCCGAGGCGGCGCGACGCTACCACCGGCGCGGGAGGATGGCGAGGCCGGGCGCCGGCGCTAGCCCTGGGGCGTGTCCGCGGGGTCGGCGTAGGGCTCGGCGAGCTTCAGCGCGGCGGCGCGCAGGTCGGGGTGGACGAGCAGCTTGCGCACGAGCCGCCAGAGCTCCGGGTCCGCGAGGGCCTCCACGGGGGAGCCGGCGGCGCCCCTCTTCTTCTTGCGTGGGATCGCGGTCGGACCTCGCCGCCGCAGGTCCGCCATCAGGCCCACGAGGCGCTTTGTCGGGAACAGGTCGCCGCGCTCCCAGGCGAGCACGGTCTCCTGATCGATGTCCAGCGCGGCGGCGAGCTCGCGGGCAGTGCAGCCCAGCTCGTCGCGGAGCTTCTTGATCTCGTCGGGGAGCATCGGGATGCCGAGGGTAGCGGCGTCGAAAAAAAATGCGACGGGTAGCAACCGGCGGGGCGGCGGCGTCGACCCGACCCTTCATGGACCCTCGAGTGTCATCCCGTGGGGCGCCCGCTCGCCCCTCCCTCGCCGTCACGCTGCTCGTCGCGGGCGGGCTGCTCTGCTGGCTCGCCGCATGCGTCCCGGACCTGCCAGGCGGAGGACCCGGCCACGGGCCGGCGGAGGACGGCGCGGGCCCCGCGCTCGAGCTCTCGCCCGAGGCGCCGCTCGACGCCGCGCACCCGGTGCTCCGCTTCCACCTGCACCTGCACGGGGTCGCGGCCGGCGACGTCGATCTCGGCCGGGTCGCCGTCGTGCGCGGCAAGGTCGGACCGGCGCACCTCCGGCAGATCGCGCGCGGCGAGATCTCGAACGCGCTCTCGGAGCGCTTCGTCCCCTCGATCGCCTGGATCGAGGACGGCTCCTCGGGGGAGCCCGTCGTGATCGCCGCGCCGACCGTGCCGCTCGAGCCGGGCGAGGCCTACGCCCTCGCGCTCGGCGCTCCGCCTCTGGCCGAGCACATCCGGGTCGCCGCCGGGGGGGAGGCGCCGGTGCTCCCGCGGATCTGGCCGCCGATCGAGGGCGGCGCGTCGATCTCGATGGGCGTCTGGTGCAGCGGCTCGGCGCTGCCGGAGGTCGTCGCGGACGTGGAGCTCTCGCCCGAGGGGCCGCGTGGAGCGCTCCGGAGGGGCGCGGTCGGCGAGACCGGCGCGCGCTGCGTCCGCTTCGAGGCGGATCCGGGCGAGCCGGCGAGCGCCGAGGGGCCCCTGGTCGGGCCTCCCGCGCTCGGCGACGGGGAGCCGATCGCGGGGCTCGATCCGCGGCCATTCGTCGTCGCGGCGGGGCCGCCGGCAGCGCCGGGGATCGCGTGCGAGGCGGGAGAGCTCCCGTTTGGACCGGGGTGCGCAGTGGTCGAGGACGACCGGATCCGCGTGCGGTCGGGCGGCGCGCCTCTGCTGTGGGCGGTGCGAGGGGAGGGGCTCGATGAGGTCGTCGCCGCTGCGCCGGGGGATCCGTTCGTGCTCGCGCCGCTGCCTCCGCTCCGCTCGATCTTGCTCGATGTGTCGACCGTGGATGTCGCCGGGCGGGTCGCGCGGGGCGGCTTCTCGGCGGTCACGCTCGCGCCGCGGCCGCACGTGGTCATCAGCGAGGTGCTCGCCAACCCGCTCGGCGCGGAGCCGGATGCGGAGTGGGTCGAGCTCTATAACGATGGCTCGGCGGCGGCCGACCTCGGCGGCTATGTGCTCAAGGACATCGGTGGGGAGACGGCGCTCCCGCCGGCCCCGCTCGCTCCTGGTGGATATGCGCTGATCGTGAACGAGACGTTCGTCGAGGACGACGAGCTCGATCCGGTGCCAGATCCGGCGGCGCTGATCCTGCGCGTGTCGAAGCTCGGCAAGGGCGGCCTCTCCAATTCAGGGGAGCCGCTGAAGCTGGAGGACGCGACCGGCGCGGTGGTGTCGAGGGCGCCCGCCTCGCCGAAACCGAAGGCAGGGATGAGCCTGTCCAGGGTGGGCCCGCGGGCTCCGGACGGTCTGGCAAGCTCCTTCGTCGTGGCCTGGCCGACGCCCGGCCGCGAGAACATACTTGAGGCGAAGACACCCTGAACGAACCTCGGGGGGCGCAGGGCGCGACAGGGGGCGCGCGACCCGAAGCCCTGAAATGTCGAATTTTGGACTGTTGGTGCCGTGAGGACAGCCTGTAACCGAGGCCCGAGAAATTTCGAGCAAAGCGGGTGACGGACCCGTCAGTGAGAGCTAGGTTTCAAAGCAGCGAACCAATCAGGTGGGGGGGAGACATCACGTCTGATTGCTGCCGATTTCTCCGGGGGAGCGGCGGCATTCCTGTGCTCGCGCGCCGGGGCGCGAGCGAACGAGCTGGACGATGGGCTCCGGGTGCCTCCGGGCGCCCTCTGCCCAGGACCGCCGCGTGCGGTTTGCGTGGAGCGGAGCAATGGCTGGTGTTCGAGAGAAGCTCTTGACGGCGTCCGATCTCGCGGCCCTGTGCGAGGTCGATCTCAAGACCATTCACAACTGGGTGGATCGAGGGCGGATCGCCCATTTCCGTACGCCGGGGAGACATCTGCGCTTCAAGGCGGCGGACGTGGCGGAGTTCCTGCGGGCGTGGGGATACACGGTGCCGCGCGAGCTGGCGAGGGCGAGCTCCAGGTCGATGATCGTGATTGGCACCAAGGACACGATGGCGCACGTGGCGCGGACGGTGGGGGAGGGGATGCCCATCCGGCACGCCGGCCACCCGTATGACGCGCTCGTGTACGCGGGCTCGGAGCCGGCAGACGCGTACATCGTCGATCTGCGCGCGGTGCAGGCAGAGGTCGAGCCGACAGCGCTGTTCGAGGCGCTGCACCGGGCAGGGCCGCAGGCGACGTTCGTGGCGCTCTCCGATGAGGCCGCGAGCGTGCCGCCGTTCGTGACGCGCATCGGGCGGGGCGATGGGCAGGCGCTGCGGATGTTGCTGCTGCCGGAAGGGGCAGCGCAGCCGGCCGCGCAGGCAGGGGCGCAGGCCGGGGCGGAAGAGGTTCCGCGGGGCGTCGCCGCTGCGGGCGGATCGTCGCGCTGACCATCGCGACCCCTCGGCCCCCGACGGCTCGTGGATGCATTTTCATGCACGGGCGGGGGGCCAGCCGCGGGCGGTTGGCGCTCAGCTTCCGGCGATGGTCATGGAGGCGACGCGGAGCGTGGGGGCGGCGGTGGCGGTGCGGAGGTCGAGATCGCTGCCGACCGCGTCGATGCGCTGGAGGAGCTCGTCGAGGTTGAGGGAGATGGTCACCTCGCTGACGGGGAAGGCGAGCTGGCCGTCCTCGATCCAGAAGCCGGAGGCGCCGCGGGAGAAGTCGCCGGTGACGGCGTTGAAGCCGAAGCCCATCATCTCGGTGACGTAGAGGCCGCGCTGGGTGGAGCGGACGATCTCTTCGGGCGGGGTGGAGGTGGGCTGGAGGAGGAAATTCGAGGTGGAGGGGCCGACTCCGCCGCCGGAGCCCCGGGAGGCGCTGCCGGTGAGGGCGTGGTCGAGCTTGCGGCCGCTGTAGCTGTCGCAGAGGTAGGTCCTGAGCACGCCCCGCTCGACGACGACGTTGCGGCGGGCGGCGAGGCCCTCGCCGTCGAAGGGGCGGGAGCCGGGGCCGCGGGGGATGAGGGGGTCGTCGACGACGGTGATGATGTCGCTGGCGACGCGGGTGCCCTCGCGGCCGACGAGGTAGCTCGATTTGCGCCAGATGGAGCTGCCGACGAGGCAGCTCGCGAGCAGGCCCAGGATGGAGCGGGCGACGTCGGGGTCGAAGACGACAGGGGCCTCGCAGGTGGGGACCTTGCGGGCGCCGAGCTTGCGGAGGGTGCGGCGGGCGGCTTCGCGGCCGACGGTCTCGGGGGGGTCGAGCTCGGCGAGGTAGCGGCGGGCGCTGTAATGGAAGCCGCGGCGCTTCTTGCCGCCGTCGTCGTCGGCGACCGGGGAGACGACGAGGGAGGCGTAAGAGCCGGCGTAGCCGCCGCGGAAGCCGCCGGAGAGGACGATGGCGAAGGCGCCGGCAGTGCGGGAGAAGGTGGCGCCGTCGCTGTTGGTGATGCGCGGGTCGGCGTCGCGGGCGGCCTGCTCGCCGCGGGCGGCGAGCTCGATGGCCTGGGCCGCAGTGACGTCGCCGCCGGCAGGGTCGTAGAGGTCGAGGTCGGGGAAGGGGCCCGTGGCGATGAGGTCAGGGTCGGCGGGGCCGGCGAAGGCGTCCTCCTGGGAGATGTCGGCGAGCTCGAGGGCATCCTTGACGAAGCGGTCGATGCCCGCAGGGGTGAGGTCGCTCGTCGAGGTGAGGGCGACGCGGCGGTTCTTCATGACGCGCATGCCGAGGCTCTTGTGGGTGGCCTCCTCGACGAGCTCGGGCTTTCCGAGGCGGACCTTGGTGGAAAGCTCGGAGCCGGAGCGGGCGATGGCCTCGGCGACGTCGGCGCCGCCTCTGCGGGCGCGGTCGACGACGTCGCTCGCCAGGGCCTTGAGCTCTTCGATCTGCTGATCGATGCGGGCATTGGCAGTCATGGGGCGCACAGCGTGGTGGACCGCGGGGGCTCCGTCAACGATGGGGTTGTCGTGCTGCCTTTCTGAGAGGTCCGGGCGGGAGATCTTGGAGAAAGAAGAGAGAATGCCGCGGTGGATCCGAGGTCGTGGCGGGCGGCGACGTCCGGCCCCGGGGCCTCCTGCCGGGTGAGAGGTCGGTGGGGTTTGGGGCGGAGGGCGCCGCCAGGCGACCCGGAGCCCCAAATGTCAAACTGGGGGTGTTCTGATTTCAGCGGCGGCGGCTGAAGCGCGGGCGGGCGGGCGGAGCGACGGATCCGAGGCGGCGCGGGGGGGCGGGGTCGTCGGGCGGCGGACGGCTCGAGAGATCTGGGTTGTCCGGCAAGGGGGGGGTGAGGGGTTCGCGATCCGCGGGGGTAAGGACGGCCCGGGCGGTGAGGATGAGGCCGGCGGCGAGGAGGCCGTTCATCCAGAGCAGGGCGTAACCAAGGGGGCCGCCGGCCACGGGGTGGGTGCCGAAATCGCCGTGGAACTGGCGGAAATTGGCGTCGATGGCGAGGCGGCGCGAGAGGACGAGCACGGCGAGGAGGGCGGCTCCGAGGGGGGCGCCGGCCAGGAGCGCCGAGGCGCGAAGGGAGCGGCGATCCGAAAGGCGCGCGGCGGCGAAGCAGCCGGCAGGGACCGAGGCGGCGTCGATGAGGAGGAGCACGAGGTCGACGGCGGAGGGGATGCGCCGGGTGTCGACGAGGTAGGCGAAGCTCCAGTCGGGGGCGAAGACGAGGAAATAGGCGCAGATCGGGGTGAAGACGAGGACGGAGAAGAGCGCGGCGAGGGAGAGGGTGCGGGCGCGGGGGTCGGAGCCAGGGGCGGTGCGGGCAGCGCCGGTGATCCACGGCGGCAGGGCGGGCGCGGAAGGGCCGCGGGCGAGCGGGCGGCGCGGGGCGGCGGCGCTCAACCAGGCGAGCACCGCGCCCAGAGCGAAGCCGACGAGGGGTGCGACGAATGCGGGCACGGGCGCGCGAAACGTAGCCACGTGGGTGCGGTCGGGGCAAAGCAATGGGGGCCCAGGCGGTGGGCGCCGGAGGCGACCAGGAGCCCCGGGCGCGGGCTCCCGCGCGGGGGGCGGCGGAATCCGTGGGGTTTGCCCTGGGGGCGCCGCCGGGGTAAGCGCCAGCGCGTGGATCCGCGCGTCGTCCGGGAGATGCTCGACCGCGTGCGCGCAGGCGAGCTCGCCGTCGAGGAGGCGCTCGAGTCGCTGCGCCACCTGCCGTTCCGCGATCTCGGGGTCGCGAGCGTGGATCACCACCGGGCGCTGCGGCAGGGGACGCCGGAGGTGATCTTCGGCGAGGGGAAGACGGTCGAGCAGATCGCGCTGATCGCACGGGAGATCTCGGGGGCGGGGCAGAACGTGCTGGTGACGCGCGTGGACGCGGCGAAAGGGGAGGCGCTGTCGTCGGCGCTGGCCGGCTTCCGGTACTCGGCGCTGGCGCGGACGGGGAGCCTCGAGGTGGCGCCGCCGCCGGAGCGCACCGCGGGGCCGGTCGCGATCGTGACGGCAGGGACGAGCGACGTGGCGGTCGCGGAGGAGGCGGCAGAGACGCTGCGCGCAGTGGGGCTCCAGGTGACGCGGCTCTACGACGTGGGCGTGGCAGGGCTGCACCGGTTCCTGCACCGCGTGGACGAGCTGCGCGCGGCGGCGGCCGTGATCGTGGTGGCCGGCATGGAGGGCGCGCTGCCGAGCGTCGTCGGCGGTCTCGTCGCGGCGCCCGTGATCGCGGTGCCGACGTCGGTGGGCTACGGGGCGGCGCTCGGCGGCTTCACGGCGCTCTTCTCGATGCTGACGTCGTGTGCGTCGGGGGTCGTCGTGGTGAACATCGACAGCGGCTTCGGGGCGGCCATGGCCGCGCACCGCATGCTGCCAAAGGGATGAGCGGCCGATGGGGCGAGGTCATTCTCACGGGCACGGCGGCGGGTCCGGTCACGGGCACGATCACGATCACGATCACGGGCACGGGCACGATCACGAGCACGGGCACCATCACGATCACGAGCACGGGCACCATCACGAGCACGGTCACGCCCGCGATCACGAGCATCCCGTGCGCTTCCCGCTGCTCGAGGAGGGCGCCGGCGCCGGCAAGATCCTCTTCTTCGATGCGTTCAGCGGTGTCGCCGGGGACATGACCATCGCGGCGCTGCTCGATCTCGGCGTGCCGCTGCTGGTGATCGAGCGCGCGATCTCGGCGCTGCCGCTCGAGGGGGTTCACCTGCACCGGGGGCACGCGCACCGGAGCGGGATCGTGGCGACGTCGTTCGACGTGCACGTGGAGGTGGCGCAGCCGGAGCGGACCTACGGGGCGATCGACGCGATGCTCGCGGAGGCGCCGCTCGACAGGGAGGTGTCGGCGCTGGCGAGGCGGATCTTCCGGCGGCTCGGGGAGGCCGAGGCGGCGGTGCACAGGATGCCGCTCGAGGACGTGAGCTTCCACGAGGTGGGGGCGGTGGACGCGATCGTGGACGTCGTGGGGGCCGCGGCGGCGATCACGTACGTGGGGGCGGAGGTCGTGGGGTCGCCGCTGCCGATGGGGTACGGGTTCGTGAAGGCACAGCACGGCGTGCTGCCAGTGCCGCCGCCCGCGGTCGTCGAGTGCCTGCGCGGGGTGCCGACGTACGGGGTCGATGTCGCGGCGGAGCTCGTGACGCCGACGGGGGCCGCGATCGTCGCGGCGGCGGCGAGCCGGTTCGAGCGGTGGCCGACGTTCGCGCCGGACCGGATCGGGTTCGGCGCAGGGCAGCGGGAGCTCGAGGACCGGCCGAACCTGCTGCGGCTGGTGCTGGGGACGCGCAGCGCAGGGGAGGGAGAGCTCGGGCGCGCGTCGCACGTGGTGCTCGAGGCGAACGTGGACGATCTGACGGGCGAGGTGGCAGGGCACGCGATCGAGGCGCTGCTCGCGGCGGGCGCGCTCGACGCGTGGGCAGCGCCGATCACGATGAAGAAGGGGAGGCCGGCGCTGACGATCGCGGCGCTCGCGCCGGCGCCGCAGGCGGACGCGGTCGGGGCCGCGCTGCTCCGCGAGACGACGTCGATCGGGCTGCGCAGGATCCCGGTGACGCGCACCGAGCGGCCCCGGAGGTCCGTGACGGTCGAGACGGCGTACGGGCCGATCCGGGTGAAGATCAGCGAGGGGCCGTTCGGGCCGCCGCAGGTGAAGCCGGAGTTCGAGGACTGCGCGGCGGCGGCGAGGAAGCACGGCGCGCCGGTGCGCGAGGTGATCGCGGCCGCGCTCGCCGCCGCCAAGGCGTAGCGCGGCGGATCAGTCGGGGCGCTCGATCGGGAGCGCCTCGGCTTCCCACGCGAGGAAGCCGCCCTCGAGGAACGCGACGGGCATGCCGCCCTCGGCGAGGCGGGTCGAGAGCTCCTTCGTCTTGTCGCCGGCGCGGCAGTAGAGGACCGGGGCGCCGGGGAGCATGTGGAGCTCGGCGAGGCGGCCCTCGAGCTCCTCGAGCGGCATGTGCACCGCGCCGGGGATGTGCGCGCGGCCGAACGCGCTCGCCTCGCGCGTGTCGACGGCGGCGACCTGGCCCTCGCGGAGGAGCTGCGCGAGCTCGACGGGGCGGATCGCGCCCTCGGCGCGGGGGAGGAACGGATCGAGCATCTCGCGGAGCTGGGCCCGGCGCAGGACGCCCTGATCCGCGGCGACAGGGCGGCCGCGGTGGAAGACCATGAACGTCGGCACGGCCTGGATGCGGAGGCTCGTGGCGATGCGCTTCGACTTGTCGATGTCGACCTTGACGACCTTCGCCTTGCCCTGGAGCTCGCGGGCGATCGCCTCGACCTCGGGGGCGACGGTCTTGCACGGGGCGCACCACGTGGCCGTGAAGTCGATGAGCACAGGGAGCTCGCTGCGGAGCACCTCGCGCTCGAATTCCTGCTCGGAGATCTCGGGGACGGGCATGGCGCGGTGTTCTAGCGGGACTCGAGACCTGGATCGAGGGGGCGTCGCGCCGGGCACGCAAATGGGCCATTCCAGACCTCGATCGTCGGCGGGGTTCGGGGCGGAGGGCGCCGGAGGCGACCCGGAGCCCCGAGTGTTAACGGCGTTCGGGGCGGAGGGCGCCGGAGGCGACCCGGAGCCCTGAGTGTTAGAGACGTCCGCGACGTCGCCGGGGGTCAGCTGCGGTCCGCATGCGGCGCCCTGCCGGCCCGCACGGTGCGCGGGTCGATGGCGTCGCGGAGGGCGTCGGCGAGCAGGTACGAGCCGCCGACGGTCATCATCAGCAGCGCGCCGGGGAGGAGCAGGAGGCGGAGCTCGCCGGGGTGGTGGGCGGCCTCGGCGAGGGTCTCGCCCCACGAGGCGGCGTGCGCGGGCGCGCCCATGGCGAGGAACGAGATCGCGGCCTCGAGCAGGACGACGGACGCGACGCCGAAGACGGAGCTCACGATGACGGGGCCGATCACGTTGGGGAGGATGTGGCGGTAGAAGACGCGGATCCTGGGGCTGCCGAGCGCCCTGGCGGCGAGCACGTAGTCCTCGGCGGAGGCGCGCAGGACCTCGGCGCGGACGAGCCGGGCGATCTCGGCCCAGCGGACGATCGCGACCGCGATCACGAGCGACAGGGCGGAGGGCTCGCGCTCGATCGCGCGCACGAGGGCGACGACGATGATCGCCGGGAAGGTGTCGACGGTCTCGACGAGGCGGACGAGGCGATCGTTCCAGAAGCCGCGGTAGGTGCCGGCGAGGCCGCCGAGCGCGACGCCGAGCAGCATGCCGGCGAGGACGGCGCTCAGGGAGAGGCCGATCGCGGTGCGCGCGCCGTAGATGAGGCGCGCGGCGAGATCGCGGCCCTCGGCGTCGGTGCCGAGCGGGTGGCGGAGCGAGGAGGGCGCGTGCGGGCCCTCCGCAGTGGGGCGCGTGGGGCCGTAGCGCACGAGGGGCCAGAGCGCAGCGCCGCCCTCGTAGCGGGCGGCGAGCTCGTCCTCGGTGAGGGCCTCGAGCTCGGCGGCGCGGGTGATCGCGGGGAGGACCTCGACGCCGCGCGGGCCCGCCCAGGCGATGGGCGCGGGCGCGGCGAGGAGCTCCGCGAAGATGCCCAGCAGGGCGAGGAGGCCGAGGACGACGGCGCCGAGCGTGACGCGGCGGCTCTGGGCGACGCGGCGCCAGATGACTCCGAGGTGCGTCACGTGCGCCCCTTGCGCGCGAGGACGGCGTCCGCGAGCCGCGGGTCGATGAGCACGTAGGCGAGATCGGTGGCGATGACGCCGAGCGCGGCGATGCCCGCGGCGAAGATGGAGATCGCCATGAGCCAGGCGGTGTCGCGCGCCTGGACGGCGAGGATGGTGGACTCGCCGATGCCGTGCAGGCCGAAGACGCGCTCGACGACGAAGGCGCCGCCGAGGGCCATCGGCGGCTCGAGCGCGGCGAGCGTGACGACCGGGAGGAGCGCGTTGCGGAGGCCGTGCACGACGACGGCGCGGAGGCGGCCGGCGCCGCGCGCGACGGCGGCGCGGATGAGCTCCTGCGAGAGGACCGTGGCGAGCGCGGAGCGCTGCTGGCGCGTCGGCGCCGCGATCAGGGCGAGCGCGAGCACGGCGGTCGGCAGCGCGAGGCCGCCGCCGCCGAGGCGCGCCGCGGAGACCGCGAGGACCGCGGTCGGCACGACGACGAGCGCGAGCACGGCGCAGGCGATGACGAGGTCGGTCTTCCTGCCGCGCGAGGCGGCGCTGATCGCCCCGAGCGGGATCGCGATCGCGTAGGCGAGCGCGATCGCGCCGAAGACGAGCGTGAGCGTGACCGGGGCGCGCCGGCCGAGCTCGTCGAGCACGGGCTCGCCGCCGGCGGAGACGCCGAAGCGGTGCGTGATCGCGCCGAGGGCCCACTTGCCGTACCGCGTCTCGAGGACCATCGCCGCGACGCGCGACGGGCCGGTGAAGACGGAGAAGTCGCCGCGGTAGACGGTCCAGAACGCCTTCCACCGGTCGACGCACGCGCGCGCGGTCTCGAGGTCGTCGCCGGGCGCGATCCGGTCGTCGCGCTCGGTGACGCCCGCGGCGAGGTCGACGAGGGCGCGGGCCTGCACGAAGCCCGCCGCGTCGCGCGGGGGCTCGAGCGCGTCCATGACCTGATCGAGGGCGAAGGTGTCGAGCTCGCGGAGCTCGGCCGCGCGGGAGGTCGATCCGTAGCGCACGAGCCTGCGCACGGCGCTGCGGACCGAGGCGGCGCGGAACTCGATGCCGCGGTCGTCCCAGAAGCGCGTCCAGAAGGCGACGGCGCGGGCGGGATCGGCCGCCTCCGCGGCCTTGGGCAGGCCCATGCGCGCGGCCACGGGCGCGAGCGCGAGCGCCACCCTGGCGCGGGGCTCCGGGGCGAGGCCGTCGAGCGCCGGGAGCACGTGCGGGAGCGCCGCGCCGCCGAGCCGCCGGAGCTCCGCCGCGGCGCGCTCCGCCTCGGCCGGCGGCTGGGCGTCCGCCGCGAGCGACGCCACCGCCTCGAGCGCGCGCACGCGCACGTCGCGCGGCGCCGGGTTGACGAAGCGCGGCAGGTCGAGGAAGCGCTCGCGCCGGAGCTGCGAGAGCTCGGCCGCGCCGAGCATCGCCGCGACGCGCGGGTCGTCCGCCGGATCGGGCACGAACGAGAGCACGAGGAAGCTCAGGACCGACACGCCGAAGAAGGTGGGCAGGGTCCAGAGGAGCCTTCGGAGCGAGTGGCGGAGCATCGTGGTCCTCGCCGCCCCTCAGCGCAGGATGGAGTCGAGCAGGTCGATGCGCATGCCGAACTTGTACGGCGAGGCGCGCACGACCTCGGTCTTGCGGCCCGCGATGGTCTCGTCGTCGCCCTCGAGGTAGCCGCCCGCGTTGATGCCGATCACCTTGCCGGCGCCGTTGAAGATGGGGCTGCCGCTCGTGCCCGCGGTGGTCTGCGCGTCGTGCTGGATGAGCCACGCGTCCGCCGATTGCGCGGGCCGCCCCGAGGCGTCGGTGATCCGCCCGATGTGAGCGTCCATGAACGTCGCGGCCGGGTTCGTCGGGTCCATGAGCCGCCCCGGGAAGCCGATGATGTAGACCTCGTCGCCCGCGCCCGCGGCGGCGAGCTCCTTGGCGCTCGCGAGCTCGAGCACGGCCGCCGCGCGCCCCGAGATCGTCACGATCCCGACGTCCGGGGTGAGGTGATCGGGATCGCCGCCGCGGTAGCGCGGGTGCGCGCGCATCTCGGTGACCGAGAAGCTGACCTGCCCCCGGCCCTCGTTCTCGAGCGCGACGACGCTGCCGCCGTGGCGCTTGGCCGTGGCGACGCAGTGGGCGTTGGTGGCGAGGATCGACGGCCGCACCGCGAAGGCGGTGCAGAACCCGTTCGATCCCGACGCGAGCATGAAGATCGCCTTGCGCGAGCGGTCGTAGAGGTTGCGCCCGAAGTTCGCGTTCGGCGGGTGGAGGGTGCCGAGGCGGCCCTCGATCTCCTTGCGCCGCGGGTCCTCCGGCGGCAGGCGCGCCAGATCCTCGCGCAGCCTGCTGATCTCGTCGTGCGACGACCGGTTGTAGAGGATGAGCCCGACGAGGCTCGCGAGCGCGACGAGCAGGAGCAGCGCGAGCGTGATGGTGGTGCGCCGCTGCCCGGCGGTCGCCGCCTTGACCTGCTGATCGACCATCGCGCTGATCTCGACCGTCCTGCGCGGCCGCGCGCGTCCGGTCGCGGCGGACACGGCCGAGGAGATCATCATCGCGATGGTCCGCTGCCCGACCCGGGCGCCCGCGGGTGGCGCGGCGGGCGGCTGCGGCTGCGGCTGCGGCTGCGGCTGCGGCTGCGGCTGCGGTTGCGGTTGCGGTCGCGGCTGCGGCTGCGGCAACGGTTGCGGCAACGGTTGCGGCTGCGGTTGCGGCAACGGCTGCGGCTGCATGACCGGCTGGGCGGCCGGGGCCGCGATCGCCGGGGCGTCGAGCAGCTCGATCCGGACGCGCGGGCCCTTCGCGCCGAAGGTCACCTCGTCGCCGGACTTGATCGCGTGCCGCTGCACCCGCTGGCCGCCGACGAACGTCCCGTTGCGGCTCCCGAGGTCGACGAGCACCCAGCCCTCGGGGGAGAGCCGCGCCTCGGCGTGGTGCGCGCTCGCGTCGCGGTCATGGTTCGGATCGAAGGCGACGTCGTTGTCCGGCGAGCGGCCGAAGCGCACCACCGGGCGATCCGTGACCGTCGACGCGCCCGCGTGGGTGCCGAAGGTGTGCACGACGCGCAGCCTCACGGGCGGGCCACCTCTCGCAGCAGGTCGATCCTCATGCCGAGGCGGAACGGCGAGCTGCCCACCACCTTCGTCGGCTTGCCGTCGATCGAGACGTCGTTCTCCTCGTCGATGTGCGCGGCGTGCACGCCGATCACGTGGCCGTACTGGTTGAAGATCGGGCTGCCGCTGTTGCCGCCGCGCGTGACCGCGTCGTGCTGGATCAGCACCGCGCGCTCGGGCGCCGCGGACTGCTCGCCGAGCCCCGTCACGCGGCCGATCCGGCCCTGGAGGAAGGTCGCCGATGGGCTGATCGGATCCATCACCCGGCCCGGAAAGCCCAGGACGTAGGCGTCGTCGCCTGGACCGATCGACCGGAGCTCGGCGTCGTTCGCGAGCGTGACGACCCTCGACGCCCTGCCCTCGATGCGGAGCAGGCCGACGTCGGGCGAGTCGGCGCCCTGGCTGCCCTCGCGGTAGCCGGGGTGCGAGGTCATCGCGAGGATCTTGATCCGCGTCCTCCCGCCGGAGTCGTTCTGCGTGACGATCGGCGTGCCGCCGCGGGCGCGGCACGACAGCACGCAGTGCGCGTTCGTGGCGAGCAGGTCCGGGGCGATCGCGAACGCGGAGCAGCAGCCGCCGATCCGATCGCCGAGCGTGTAGCCCATCACGTAGAGCGCGGCCTTGTTCTGCTCGTAGATCTGGCGGCCGGTGAGCACCGCCGTGGGGATCGCGCCGGCGACCGGGCGCGCGGACGCGCCGGCGCCGATCTCGCTCGAGAGCACCTCCGCGGCCTTGCGGGAGCGGTACGTGGCGGCCGCGGCGACGACGACCGCGACGAGCGCCGCCGCCACGCCGAGGCCGAGCAGCGCGTTGTTGCGCGCCGCGCGCCTCGTCGCGGCCGCGGCCTTCTCGCGCACGATCGCCGCGGCCTTGTCCTCGCGCTGCACCGCCTGCATCACGGCCGCCTGCACGATGCGCTGCGCGGTCTGGAGATCGACCCGGCCGTCCGCGTCGGCGCCCTGAGGCGCTGCTTGCCTGCCGTCGCCGAGCCCTGGCCCGTGGGGGCGCGGATCCTCGACCATGGCCGGCTCCGCTAGCGGAGCAGGTAGTAGCCCGCGATCGTGACGCAGGCGACCGCGCTCGCGATCATCATGATCACGAGCCACTGCGGGGCGCCCTCGGTGGGGATCGTGATCGGGTCGTCGCCCTGGGCGCGGCCGGCGGCGCGATCGTCGTCCTCGTCCTCGTCCCGCTCGTCGTCGAGCTCGTCGTCGTACGGATCCCGATCCTCGCCGAGGTCGGAGTCGGGCGCTGACCAGGGCTTCGGCGTCGGGGGGCGCTGCGAGATCTTCTTCTCCTCGAGCTCCTTCACGCGGCGCGCCGGCTCCGCCGCGCTCACGGAGGCGAGGAGGCTCTCCGGCAGGTGGTACTTCTGGTAGCGGAGCCCCTCGATGTCGTCGCGCGTCGGGGCCTCGAGGCCCTCGCCGTCGAACTTCGCGACGACGACGGTGATGTTGTCGTGGCCGCCGGCCTGGTTCGCGCGATCCGTGAGCACCTTGCACGCCTCGAGCGGATCGTCGACGCTGCGGAGGATCTCGCGGATCTCGTCGTTGCGCACCATGCCGGAGAGGCCGTCCGAGCAGAGCATCAGCGTGTCGCCCTTCCGGAGGTGCACGTACGTGAGGTCGACCTGCACCGTGTCGGAGGTGCCGAGCGCCTGCAGGATGATGTTGTTGTGCTCGAAGGTCTCGGCCTCCTCCTCGGTGAGCTGGCCGGCCTCGATGAGCTGGTTCACGAGCGATTGATCGCGCGTGACCTGCACGAGCCGATCGCCGCGGAGGATGTACGCGCGGCTGTCGCCGACCTGCCCGAAGAACAGGTGGTCGTCCATGAGCGCGGCGATCGTCGAGGTGGTGCCCATGCCGCGGCGCGTGCGGTCGAGCTTCGCCTCGCTGAAGATGCGGAGGCCGGCCGCCTCGATCGCGTGCACGAGGCGCGCGGCGAGCTCGTCGTGGCCCTTCGGCGGCGCGCCGGCCTGCATGCGCTGATAGATGATGTCGACGGCGAGCTGGCTCGCGACCTCGCCGGCCGCCGCGCCGCCCATGCCGTCGCAGACGCCGATCAGCGCGCCGCGCTCGCCGACGATCTGGCGGCGATCCGCTTCCATCAGGCCGCGGCTCGCCTTGGTCAGATCCGCGACGATGAAGTTGTCCTCGTTGTGCTCGCGCACCTGGCCGACGTCGGTGCGCCCGAAGATGCGGAGCGACACCTCGGCGGACCGCGGCGGCGCGGGCGCCGGCTCGGGGTTTGGGGCGGAGGGCGCCGCCGGGCGACCCGGAGCCCCAAATGTCAAACCGGGCTTCGCGTCCTCGGGCGCGGCCTTCGCGTCGGGCTCCGGCTCCTCCTTCGCGTCGGCGTTCTTCTCCGGCTCGGCGTCGACCCTCTTCGCGTCGGCGTCGCCGCTCGAGACGCCGTCGGGGCCCGGCGCGGCTGCGGCCTTGCCGGGGCTCGACGTCGGATCGCTCGCGGCCTTGGAGCTCGAGGGAGGCCCGCTCGCGGGCCCCTCGGTCTCCGTCGCCTCCCTCGGCGTCTCTCGGGCGGTTTGATCGCTCATCACGACAGGTCCACGCGGAACAGATGCTGCCCGATGCGCACGAAGTCGCCGTTCACGAGGCTCACGTCCTCCCGGATCGCCACGTAGGTCCCGTTCGAGGAGTCGAGGTCGGTCACGGTGTACTCGCCCGTCGCGGGGCTCCTCCGGATCACCGCATGGCGGCGCGAGAGGAACGGGTCCGACGTGAAGACGATATCTCCTGTCTCTCGCCCGATCACCGTCTCGTCCCGGTACAGATGGTAAACGTCCCGCGTCACGCCCTCGACCGTCTTCTGGCAGAGGCGCGCCCGCCGATGGATGGCGGGCGAGCCGAACAGCAGCGTTCCATGCTGGATCGCTTGGCCGAGGCCTCGCTCCCCGTCGCTCACAGTCTGAAACTGTAACACCTCCAGCCCCAGAAGAAGCAAGTCAGCATCTCGCAGGGGGTGCGCCTTCCTGATGCGGAGGTAGATGCGGTTCACGCTCCCGAGGTCCCGGAGGAGCCAGCCCCCCTCCTGAGGGATGAGCCTCGCGTGCCGCGGGGAGACGTAGAGATCGTCCTCCAGGAGGATGTCCCCCTCGACCCGGCCGACGTCGATCTGGCGGTCGGTGAGCGGGAAGCTCTTGCCCTCGCTGCCATCTTCGACGATGACGACGAGCCGTCCGTCAGGCGCCCGCACGGCCCGCGCGTCCGGCGGCGGCGAGGCCGACCGCACCGAGTACGGCGAGCGCAGCGGTACGTGCGGGACGGGGTTCGATCGCGACGCGCTGCTCGCGGTGTCGATCGAGCTCGGCAGGGTGGCGACCTCGGCGTGCTTCTCTCGTGGGGACGCGCGCGGGGAAACGCGCATGTCGCCCGCGGGGGCGGGCGCGGCCTTCGCGACCGCGGCGGCGCCGCGGTCGGCGTCCGTGCCCTCGGTCGGCGCGGCGCGCTCCGCGTCGAGCGGGGCGCCGCAGTACTTGCAGAACCGCGTGCCGGCGATGCAGTGGCCATGGCAGCGCGCGCACTCGATCAGCCGCACCGGCGCGACGCGCGCGGGGTGCGCGATGTCCAGCACCGGCGCGCCGACGATCTTGTCCGCGGCGCCTCCGGCCGGCGCCGCCTGGCGCGGCGCCGGGATCGGCTCTGGCGGCGGCACGACCGGGATCCACGGCGTGCCGCCCTTGGCCGGCGCGGACAGCCGGATCTCGTCCTCGCCGGGAGACTCGACGCGCATCGTCGGCGGGCTATGCGCCGGCACGCGCGGCGCCGGCGGCGGCGCGGCCAGCGGAGGAACAGCCGGCGGAGGCGGCGCAGGCGGAGGCGGCGCGGGCGGAGGCGGCGCGGGCGGCTCCGGCGTCCTCGCGACGGCCTTTGCGAGCGGAGCGCCGCACGTGACGCAGAAGCGATAGCCGGGCGGGTTCTCGGCGTCGCAGCTCGCGCACACGATCCGCACGGCGACCGTGGCCGGCAGGGGCGACTCGACGCGCTCGCTCACGCGGGCCGCGGCGGGCTGCGGTCGCGGCCGCGCGGCGAGCTCGACGGCGGGCGCGGCCGGGGCCGGGCTGCCGTTCTCGCCGGTGTGCGGCGGCGCAGGCGTCGCGACCGGCGGAGCGGGGGTCGCGACGAGGGCGGGGGAGGGAGCATCGGGCGGCCGTGCGATGGTCGGCGGAGCGAACGAGAACGAGGGGGCCTCGGGGCGCAGGCGGCCGGAGGCGCGCGCCGGCGGAACCGAGCCGCTCCCCTGCGGCGGTCGATCGGCCGCGCCCGCGTCGCGCGCGGCAGGGCGATCGATCTCGTCGAGCTGCGGCGCGGCGGTGTGGGTCGCCTCGCGCGCAGGCTCCGCGGGGGGCGGCGGCGCGATCGCGGGCGCCGCCGCGGTCGAGGGAAGCGGCGCAGTGGGCGGCCCGGGCGGGATCGCGACGAGCGGCAGGCCGCTCGGAGGCGTCGGCGGAACCACCCGCTGCCCCCGGGCCTTGAGGCGGCGCCCGCAGTCCTGACAGAACGTCAGGTCCTCGGCGTTCTCGCGTCCGCAGACGTCGCAGATCACCCCGCGAGGGGACCGCGGTCCGCGGGTCGAGTCAAGTAGCGCTTGCGGCCCCGGCCGACGGTCGGGCCCTCCGAGTGGCGGTTGGCGCTCCGGGCTCCGGGTCGCCCGAGGGCTCGGGGGGGGCCTGACGGCGCCCTGCGCCCCGGGCTCAGCGCCGCCCGAGCTCGGTGCGCACCTCGAGCAGGAACTCGAGGCCGAGGAACTGTGCGATGCCCGTGTCGCGCTCGTGGCCGGCCGTGTCGGTCCAGCCCGCCAGCAGCACGGGCTTGTAGGTGATGCTCACGCCGATGACGGCGAGCCGCGAGATCTCCATCTCGACGCCGGCTCCGAGCGAGATCTGCGCCCCGCCGGTCTCGACGCCCCACTCGTTGCCGTAAGCGACGCCGCCGAGGCCGGCCGTGAAGTAGGGCGCCGCGCGGTAGCCGATGTCCGGCAGGTAGCGCAGCTCGGCGCGGAGCTGCTGGAAGATGCCGAGGCGGTAGAGGTTGCTCGAGTCCATCTTCGTGAACTCGTACGCGCCGCCGAGGTACCAGGGCCCGGGCGAGCGGTAGCCGCCGCGGATCGAGAGGCCGCCGCCGCTACCGAGGATGCACGGCACGAAGCCCCCGCCGGGCCCGTCGTCGCGGCAGGTGGCGCCCGCGTCGATGTTGATCTCCGCATTGAGCGCGACGCCATACTGGGCGTACTCGACGTGCAGCGGCGGCGGCCTGGTCGCGATCGCGACGCCCTGGCCGTCGGGCGCCGCAGGGGCCGCAGCGTCCGTGGGGGCCGCGGCGCGCGCCGGACCGTCGGGCGCCGCGCTGCCGCCGGCGCTCGGAGCCGCCGGGGCCTCCTGCGCGGGGGCCTGCGCCCACGAGGGCAGCGCCCACACCGCGATCGAGGCGGCCGCGAGGGCACCGAGCGGCGTCTGCAAGCGCACGATTGGCCTGAAATACGCGAGTGGTGGGCTCCCGGCAACGGCCGAGCCCCGATGGCGGGCCTGACGCCCCAGGGTTGCGGTCGGCGGCTCGCGCGGGGGGCGCTGCGGCTCGCCCGACGGCACCACCCTCCCCGGGCGCCCCGACGTCAACCGGGGCGGCGCGATTCGTGGGGGGCGGGCGCGGAGCGCCCCGCACGCCGGAACCTTCGCAGGGAAATGCGCCGCCCGCTTGACGTCGGCTGCGAGGGTCGCCTAAACGAAGCCACCCGCATGGAGATCCACCTCGACAAGCGTGCTGTGAAGCAGATCCGCCTCTCCGCGGCTGACGCCGTTGAGGAAGGCGACACCGAGGCGCTTCGCGAAGACGTGCTCGAAGCGTTCTCGGAGGAGCAGGTCGAAGAGATCGAGCGGCGCCTCGACAGCGGCGATTTCTTCGAGTTCCTGACCGACGTGCTCGACGAGTGGGGCGGAGACGACGTCGACGAGCTCTTCGAGCTGCTCGAGACGCAGCTCGGCGACATCGGGATCGATCTCAAGTACGAGCCCCGGGACGAGGACGAGGACGAGGAAGAGCTCGACGACTCCGACGATGACCTCGGCGAGGACGACGAGGACGACGACTCCGATCTGGAGGGCGAGGAAGAGGACGAGGACGACTGAGCCCTCGCCCCCTCGCCGTCACTGCCCGGGAGCCGGCTCCTCGTCGTCGGGGGGGCCCGGTTCCCCTCGATCCCCCTCGAGCTGCCGCTTGATGTAGCCCGCGCACTCGCGCTCACCCGCGGGAAGCGACGGGCAGAGGAGCGCCACGCAGCGCGCGTAGCGCGAGTCCGGCAGCTCGCGCGCGAGCCGCGCGGCGACGCCGCAGGCCTCGTCGGCCCTGCCGTCCTCGCGCCAGAGGAGCGCCTCGTTCCAGAGCGCGTCGTCGCGCAGGAGCGACGCGGGGAAGCGCTCGTAGAGCGCGTGGAGCTCGCGGCGCGCGGCGGCGCGATCGCGCAGCCTGTCGCGGTAGATCGTCGCGATCGCGAGCTGGGCGTCATCGAAGAGCACCCGCTCGTAGCTGCCGGTCGAGGCGGGCTCGCGGGGCGCGAGCAGCTCGCGCAGGTAGCCGATCGCCTCCTCGGGGCGATCGAGCGCCTCGGCGATCTTCGCGGCGCGGAAGAGCGCGTTGTCGGTGAGCGAGCCGGCGGGGTAGGGGTGGGCGCGCGCCGCCGCGACGAGCTCGCGGATCGCGCCCTCGTGATCGCCGCTCTCCTCGAGCGCGAGGCCGAGCCGGTAGCGGACGTCCTGATCGAGATCGGTCCCGCGGAGCGCGGGCGCCTGGGCCCTGAGCCACGCGGCCTCGGCGGCCGGGCCGCCGCGCTCCGCCTCGCGCTCCGCGAGCCGGCGGAGCGCGTTCCTCGCGAGCCCGTGCGCGGGGTGCTTCCGCGTCGCCTCGAGCAGCATGGCCCAGCCGGCCTCCGCGTCGCCGTGATCGATCGCGATTTCGGCGAGCTCGAACTCGGCGCGCGGCGCGCGCGGGCCGAGGGGCCGCGCGGCGAGCAACCTCTGGTAGGCGGCGCGCGCCTCGGTCCACACGCCCGCGCGCTGGTACGATCGGGCCTCGAGGAGCCGCGCCTCGTCGCGATCCTTCACGCGCTGCGCCTTCCCGGCCGCGTCGCTGAAGGCGCGGGCGGCCTCCTCGTAGCGCCCGGCGTGGTAGGCGCGCTCGCCGGCCGCCATCGCGGCGAGGTACGCGTCGCCGTGGGCCGGCCCGCTCGCGGGGAGCAGCGCGAGCGCGAGCGCGAGCGCGAGGCCGCGCCGCCCCGGCATCACGCCCCCGCCCCGTCGAGCGCCTCGGAGAGCGCCGCCGCGAGCGCGCGCGCGGCGGGCGCGACCTCGGCGGGCGCGAGGTCCATGTGCGTGACGACGCGCACGCGGCAGCGCGCCGACGAGCCCACGAGCACGCCGCGGCGCCGCGCGGCCTCGACGAGGCGCGCCGAGGGAACGCCGGGCGTGTCGACGTTCACGATGTTCGTCTCGGGCTCGCCGATCTCCGCGCCGGGCACCTCGCGCAGCGCCGCCGCGATCGCCCGCGCCGCGGCGTGGTCCTCCGCGATCCGGTCCCGGTGGTGCTCGAGCGCGTGGAGCGCCCCCGCCGCGAGCACGCCCACCTGCCGCATGCCGCCGCCCAGCATCTTGCGGAACCGGAGCGCCGCGGCGATGGCGTCCGCGCCGCCGCAGATCGCCGATCCGACCGGCGCGCCGAGGCCCTTCGAGAAGCAGACGCTCACCGTGTCGAACGGCGCGCAGAGCGCCGAGACCGGGCGGCCGGTCGCGGCCGCGGCGTTCCAGATGCGCGCGCCGTCGAGGTGCAGCGCGAGCCCGCGCGACCGGGCGAGCTCGGCGATCTCGAGCGCGCGGGCCTCGGGGAAGACGCGTCCGCCCGACCTGTTATGCGTGTTCTCGACCGCGACGAGGCGCGTGCGCGGGTGGTAGTACTGCGGCGGCTTGATGACCTCGTCGAGCTCGGCCGCGCTGAAGAGCCCGCCGCGACCCGCGACGGCGAACTGCACGCCGCTCCAGGCAGGGGCCGCGCCGGACTCGTAGAAGGCGCAGTGCGCGCCCTCGCCGATCACGACCTCGTCGCCGCGCTGCGTGTGGACGAGGATGCCGATCTGGTTGCCCATCGTGCCGCTCGGCACGAAGAGCGCGGCCTGCTTGCCGGTGATCTCGGCGACGCGCTCCTCGAGCCGCCGGGTGGTCGGGTCCTCGCGGTAGACGTCGTCGCCGACCTCGGCGGCGGCCATGGCCCTGCGCATCGCCTCGGTCGGTCGGGTGACGGTGTCGGAGCGGAGGTCGATCATGGGGCCTTGCCTGCGGGCGCCGCGGCGCGTGCCTTTAGCAGCAATCGGCGCGCGCGTCTCTACGCGGCCCCGAGCGCGGCGAGGCGGGGAAACCGCTCCGCGAGGCGCCACGCGATGCGCGTCGCCATGGCCATGATCGGCACCTGGGAGTTCACCCCGATGCTCGTGGGCAGGATCGAGCCGTCCGCCACGAACAGGCCCGGCAGCTCGAAGCACTCGCCGCTCTGATCGACGATCCCGCGGCGCCGATCGTTGGCGACCCGGGCGCTGCCGAGCGGGTGGAAGGCCATGCACTCGATGCGGCGCGCGTCGAGGCGGGTCCTCTCGAGCGCGCGCGCGTCTTCGGCGCTCCGGATCGGGGGCGCGCCGAAGACCGGCGTGTAGACCTCGCGCGCGCCGGCGGCGAACGCCATCTCGCAGAGCAGCGTCATCGAGCGCCGGAGCCGCGCGAGGTCGCGCGGGGACATCTCGTACCAGAGCATCGGCTCCCGGCCGAGGCCGGGCCGCACGCGGCCGCCGCCCTCGTCGTGGACCATCGCGCCGAAGACCGCGGAGCGCGGCAGCTCGCGCGCGCGGCGGCGGAGCGCCGGGCCCACGCCGGGCAGGCCGGCCGCGAGCACGTTCACCGCGCTGTAGACGCCGACGAGCTTGATCCCCTCCTCCGCGAAGTCGTCGGAGTAGACGCTCTGCAGCGCGCCGTCCCAGCCGCGGATCTCGTCGTCGAAGCGGGCGACGATGCGCGCCGCGGGGTGCAGCGTGACGTCGTTGCCGAGCGCGCCGCTCTCGCGGCCCACGCCGGCCGCGCCGAGCAGGAGCGGGGTGTGGAGCGTGCCGCACGCGGCGACCACCACGGGCGCGCGCACGCGGAACCGGTGCGCCGGCGCGCCGCGCTCGCCGCCGAGCAGGCGGCCCTCCACGCCGGCGGCGCGGCCGCGCTCGACGATCACCCGGTCGACCAGCGCGTCGGACACCACGCGCGCGCCGTGGCGCACGGCCGACGGCAGGTACGAGACGTCCACGGAGCGCTTCGCGCCGGCGGGGCAGGTGAAGTTGCAGCGCGCGTTGCCCTCGCACGCGTCGCCCGTGTTCCGGCGGATGGCGTGCATCCGGATGCCGAGCCGGCGCGCGCCCTCGACGAAGCGGCTGGTCGAGTCCGAGCGCATCTCCTCGGGCACCTCGCGCACGCTCATCCGCTGCTCGACGCTCTCGTAGGCCGCCTCGAGGCCCCGCTCCGCGAGCTCGTCGAGGCCGAGGTCGCGCGCCCAGCGCGCGTGCACCTCGCCCGGGATCCGGAAGCAGACGCCGCCGGTCACGACCGAGGAGCCGCCGACCGCGCGGCCCATCGTGATCGAGATGATCGGCGTCTGCCCGACGCCGAACGCGGTGACCATCCCGGCCTCGCGGAACAGGCGCCGCACCGCCTCGCTCGGCTTGAAGCGCTGGTAGTCGGCCGCGCGGTAGTAGGGGCCCTCCTCGAGCACGACGACGCGCAGGCCCGCCTCGGCGAGCAGCGTCGCCGCGACGGCGCCGCCCGCGCCCGAGCCGACGACGACCGCGTCGCAGCCCTCCTCGAAGCCGCGCGGGAGGTCGCGCCCGTGGACGATCGGGTCGCCTGACGCGATCCCGCCGCTCACGCCGCCTCGCGCTCCGCGGCGATCGGCAGCCTCCGCCGCGACGCCGTGCTCTCCCGGTCGAAGCCGGTCATCCGGAGCTCCTCGCCCTCCTCGAACGCGGGGATGCAGAGCGGCACCTTGAAGGCGACGAGCAGCATCGCGAAGAGGCCGAACCGGCTCGCCTCGAGCGCCTCGAGGTAGGCGAGCCGGCGCTCGAGCGGCAGGCGGCTCATCCGCCCGAACGCGCCGATCACGAGCAGCGGGAGCAGATCCATGAGCAGCGTCAGCACGCCGAACCCGCGGCGGAGATCCGCGCTGCTCCGGCCGAGGGATCGGTCCAGCGCGCCGACCGCGCGCTCGCAGACCTCGGCGCTCGCAGGCGCGAGCCGGCCGTCCTCGTCCTCGTCGCAGAGCAACGCCTCGGCCACGGCCCAGGCGACGCGCCTCGAGCGCGCGGAGAGCCCGGGGGCCTGAATGTCGAGCCGGTCGTCATCTCCGGCGAGCACCGGAGCCGCTACGGCGGAAGATGGAGCGCGCATCGGGACCGATCGTAGCTCGGTTCGTTCCGATTGGAAGGCACGGACGCCCCTTGCGCGGCGCGGATGAGGCTGTAAGCTCGCGCCCGCTCGATACCCCTGCGAGGAGCTCGCCCACGTGAAGATCCGCTCCTGATTCGTCGCCTCTTGCCGGCCACCGCGGGCCCGGGCGCCCGCGCGCCCTGGCCCCCCGACGACACCAGGAGCCTGAATGACTTCGCTGCGCGCGCGACGCATCTCGTTCTCTTTCTCGGACGCGGCCCCGCTCTTCGTGGAGGTGGATCTGCACCTCGCGGCCGGGTGGGCCGGCCTCGTGGGCGCGAACGGCGCGGGCAAGACGACGCTGCTCCGCATGCTGGCCGGCGAGCTCCGGCCGGACGCCGGCGAGGTCCACCTCGAGCCGGACGGCGCGGCGGTCGTGCTCTGCCGGCAGGCCGTGGACCACGCCGACGCCTCGATCGAGGCCCTCGCGGCCGCGGAGGACCGGCTCGCGCGGCGCATCCGCGAAGGCCTCGGGCTGGATCCGGACGCGCTCGGGCGCTGGCCCACGCTCTCGCCGGGGGAGCGCAAGCGGTGGCAGATCGGGGCCGCGCTCGCGGCCGAGCCGGACGTGCTCCTGCTCGACGAGCCGACGAACCACCTCGACGCGGAGGCGCGGCGGCTGGTCCTCGGCGCGCTCGCGCGCTTCGCGGGCGTCGGCGTGGTCGTCTCCCACGATCGCGCCGTGCTCGAGGCGCTCACCACGAGCACGGTCCGCCTGGCGGGCGGCGCGGCGCGGCGCTGGCCCGGCGCGTACGAGGCGGCGCGGCGCGCGTGGGAGGCCGAGGAGCGCGCCCGCCACGACGAGCGCGACCGGCTCCGGGACGAGGCGCGGCGCGCGGACCGGCGGCTCGCGGACGAGCGGCGGGCGCGCGCGGCGGCGGAGGCGTCGCTGAGCTCGCGCCACCGCATGAAGGACAGGAACGACCGCGACGCGCGCAGCATGGGCGCAAAGTTCCGCGCGGAGTCCGCGGAGAAGCGGGCGGGTCGGACCGTGGGCGTCGCGCGCCGCGAGGCGGAGCGCGCGGCCGAGCGGCTCGCGGAGGCCACCGTGGACAAGGAGCTCGGCCGGTCGGTCTTCGTCGGCTACGCGCCCTCGCCGTCGCCGCGGCTCGCGGCGCTCGACGCGCCCGAGATCCGGGCGGGTGAGCGCGTCGTGCTGCGCGACGTCCGGCTCTCGCTCGAGCGGGAGAGCCGCGTGCGCGTGGAGGGCCCGAACGGCGCCGGCAAGTCCACGCTGATCCGCGCGCTGCTCGCGGCCGCGAGGCTGCCGGAGGGCTCGATCCTCCACCTGCCGCAGGACATGGACGCCGCGGCGGCGCGCGCGCTGCTCGGTGAGGCCCGCGCCCTGCCGCCCGACGCCCGCGGCCGCACGCTCTCGCTCGTCGCCGCGCTCGGCGTGGACCCGGACCGGCTGCTCGCGTCGAGGCAGCCGTCGCCCGGCGAGGCGCGGAAGCTGGCCGTCGCGCTCGGGCTCGGGCGCCACGCGTGGGCGCTCGTCCTCGACGAGCCCACGAACCACCTCGACCTGCCCTCCATCGAGCGGCTGGAGCGCGCGCTCGCCGCCTACCCCGGCGCGCTCGTGCTCGTCACGCACGACGACGCGTTCGCGCGGCGGAGCCTCTCGCCCCCGGCGCGCCCAGACCGCTGCGCGACCGCGCGCTGGCGCGTCGAGGGTGGCGAGGTCCGGGTCTCCGCGTCCGGCGACGGCTGAGCGGCCCGCGATCCGCGCGCCCCGCGCGCCGGGCCGAGGCATTGTGATAGAAGCGAAGACAGGAGGATTCATGCCCGGGCGACCGCTCCTGCATCGAGAGCCGGACAGGAAGGGCGGCGCGACGCTCCAGAAGGGCAGCGAGCGGCGCCGCGTGAGGGCCTGAGCGGACGGCGTCCGTATGCGCTTCGCCCTCCTCGCGTGGACCCTCCTCGCCGCGCTGCCGGCGTGCGCCGCGCGCCCCGATGCGCCGATCTACGCGCGGCCATACGAGCCGCCCGACGAGCGCATCGTCCTGTTCGCCGCCGGGAGCGCCGACGTCACGAGCGCCGAGGGCTACTTCGCCCTCGGCTACGTCGTCGCGCTCATGGATGCCGACCCGAGCTACCACGCCCTCATCGTCGGGTACGCCGACGGCCGCGGCGCGGCCGAGTACAACCGCGAGCTCTGCTTCCGGCGGGCGCGCTCGGTCCGCAAGGTCCTCATGGACCACGGCGTGAGCCCGACCCGGCTGCTCATCGCGGCCCCGCGCGCGCAGGAGGGCGGCGCGGGCTCCAGCATCCGCCGCCGCGTCGACGTCTACGTCTATGATCCGCTCCAGGACGAGGCCTCGAAGCGCCTCGGCTACGAAGTCGAGCTCCGCGCCGAGTGAGACCTGGAGCTGAGCGGCGGCTCCTTCACACTTCTTCACGCCGCGCGCGGGGCGCCCTTCACGCGCGCGCCGCACCATCTCGCCTGCGATCGCGATTGACGCTCGGGGCTCCGGGTCGTCCTCGGCCCCGGACCCGCGGTGGACGCTCGGGGTCCAGTATAACTCAGGTCATCCATGCCCCAGCGGATCCTCCTCATCGACGACGACACCCGCCTCCACGAGCTGCTCGCGAGCTACCTCGAGCAGAACGGGTTCTCGGTCGCGGTCGCGCCCGACGGGCCGCGCGGCCTCGCCGCCCTCGCCGCGGGGACCTTCGAGGCCGTGCTGCTCGACGTGATGATGCCCGGCATGGACGGCATCGAGGTCGTCCGCCGGATCCGCGCGAAGAGCTCGATCCCGATCCTGATGCTCACCGCGCGCGGCGACGAGGCCGACCGCGTCGTCGGCCTCGAGATCGGCGCCGACGACTACATCGCGAAGCCGTTCAGCCCGCGCGAGCTGCTCGCGCGCCTGCGCGCCGTGCTCCGCCGCGTCGGCCCCGATGCGGTCGGCGAGCGCCTCGTCGCCGGCGACATCGTCATCGACGTGCCCGGCCGCGTGGTCACCGCCGGCGGCAAGCCCGCGGAGCTCACGGGCATCGAGTTCGACATCCTGGTCGCGCTCGCGCGCCGCGCCGGCCGCGTCGTCGCGCGAGAGGCGCTGCTCGAGGAGGCCGGCCGCGGCGACGTGCACGTCAGCGAGCGGACCGTCGACGTGCACATCTCCCACCTCCGCCAGAAGCTCGCGGACGACCCGCGCTCGCCCCGGATCATCAAGACCGTGCGCGGCGTCGGCTACGTGCTCGCCAGGGATCCGGCGTGAGGCGGAGGGGGCCGCGCGGCACCATCGCGCAGTACGTGCGCGCGCGCCTCCACCGCCGCCTCTTCCTGTGGTTCGGCGCGACCATCGTGCTCACCGCCCTGCTCGTCGTCGGCGTGACGGGGCTCGTGGAGCGCGCGGGCAACTCCGGCTGGCGGCGGGAGTACGCCCGCGTGCAGGACTTCGTCGGCAACCGGTTCGCGCGCGCCTGGGACGCGCCCGCCGACCGCGACGAGCTCGCGAGGGCGCTCGCCCGCGATCTCGAGACCGACCTCGCGCTCACGGACGCCGAGGGGCGGGTGATCGCGTCCTACGGCGCCCCCTGCGGCCCGCGCGCGCTGCGCGCCCCGGTCCGCCGCGGCGGGATCGAGATCGGCGCCGTCCTGCTCTGCCCCGATCGCGCGCGCCGCGGCGCCCCGCTCCGGCTCATCGCCCCGCTGCTCGTCGTCGCGGGCGTGCTCTGGGCGGCCTCGGGCGTGCTCTCCCGCCGGCTGGCGCGGCCCCTCTCGGAGCTCGCGCGCGTCGCCCGCGAGATCGGCGAGGGCAAGCTCTCGAGCCGCGTGCGCCTCGACTGCCGGCGCCACGGCGAGGCCGGGATCGTGGGCGAGGCGCTGAACGACATGGCGGCGCGGATCGAGCGGCAGCTCCATGACCAGCGCGAGCTGCTCGCCGCGGTCTCGCACGAGCTCCGCACGCCGCTCGCGCGCATCCGGCTGCTCACCGAGATGGCCCGCGAGGCCGGCCCGCGCGCGGCCACCTTCGACGACCTCGATCGCGAGGTGATGGAGATCGACGCGCTCGTCGGCGACCTCCTGGCGAGCTCGCGCCTCGACTTCGCCGCGCTCGCGCCGAGCCGCCTCGATCCGGCCGAGGTGGCGCTGCGCGCCGTCGAGCGCGCCGGGCTCGACCCCGGCCTGCTCGAGGTCGAGGGCGGGGCGCCGCCCTTCGAGGCGGACCCGACGCTGCTCGCCCGCGCGCTCGCGAACATGATCGACAACGCGCGCGCGCACGGCGGCGGCATCGCGCGCGTGCGCGTCCGCGCCGTCCACATTCGGGGCTCCGGGTCGCCTCCGGCGCCCTACGCCCCGAGCCCCGCGCCGATCGGGGTCGCCTTCGAGGTCGAGGACTCCGGCCCCGGCTTCGCGGACGGCGACGAGGCGCGCGCGTTCGAGGCGTTCTACCGCCGCGACCGGGCCGGGGGGGCGGGCCGCGAGCGCGGCTCCCTGGGCCTCGGCCTCGCGCTCTGCAAGCGCATCGCCGAGGCCCACGGCGGCCGCGCCTTCGCGGAGAACCGCGAGGGCGGCGGGGCGCGCGTGGGCATCGAGATCGCGCTCCGCCCGCCCGCGAGAGAGGGTGTGTGAAGAGAGAGAGAAGCACAGGGAGGCGGGGAGGCGGGGAGAGCAGAAAATTCCGAGAATTCTCTCGTCTCCCCGCCTCCCCGCCTCCGTGTGAATTCCTCTCCCTCAGTCCGCGGGCACGCGGCGCGAGAGGATCACGCCGGGGATCGACGCCGCGAACGCGATCGCGAAGAACGCGGTGAAGCCGACGCGCTCGGCGATGTCTCCGCTGATCGTACCGGTGACGGTGACCGCGACCGACATGATCGCCGTGCCGATCGCGAAGTGCGAGGCCTTGTACGCGTCCGAGCAGCGGCGCATCAGGAAGACGGTGAGCACCGCGGTCCCGACGCCGGCCACGAGCTGCTCGATCATCACGAGCGTGACGACCCAGGGCGCGCCGGGGCGGAGCGCCGCGAGCGCGACATAGAGCGGGATCGCGAGGCTCTGGAGGAGGGCTATCGGGAAGATCGTGCGGCGGAGGCCGAGGCGCGCGACGATCAGCCCGCCGAGGATCGAGCCGGCGATCGAGGAGAGCGTGCCGCCGCTGCTGATGAAGCCGCGCGCCGTGGTCTCGAGGCCGAGCGTCTTCAGGAAGGGGGACGAGAGCGCGAACATCATCGCGTCGCCGGCGCGATAGAGCAGGATGAACGCGACGCTCGCGCCGGTGCCCGGCTGCGCGAGGTAGGCCTTGAAGGCCTCGGCGGAGACCCGCTTCGGCGGGGCGCCGGGGGCGGCGCCTTCGGCGGGCGGGGACGGCAGGACGGCGGCGTGCAGGGCGGCGAGCGCGACGAAGGCGGCGGCCGCGACGAGGAACGCGAGGCGCCACGAGGTCGCGCCGGCGAGGGCGACGAGCAGGCCGCCGGCGATGAGCGCGACGCGGTAGGCGGCGACGCGCAGGCCGGAGAGGGCCGTCTGCTGGGTCCTGTCGAGGGCCTTCAGGTAGAAGCCGTCGACGGCGATGTCGTGCGTCGCGGCCACGAACGCGACGAGCGTGAAGGCCGCGACGAGGACGCCGAAGGCGCCGCGGTCGGCGACGAGCGCCACGCCGGCCACGGCGGCCGCGAGGGCGAGCTCGGTGAGGACCAGCCAGCGGCGCGCGGTGCCGTAGACGTCGAGGAGCGGGCTCCAGAGGAGCTTCAGGTTCCACGGGACGCCGATGAGGGAGGCGTGGCTGATCTCGGACAGGCTCTTGCCCATCGCCGTGAAGAGCTCCGTGGCGACCTTGTGCGCGATCGAGAAGGGCAGGCCCTCGGCGAAGTAGGTCGAGACCACCCACGGGGTGGAGGCCAGGCCGCGCCGCGCGCGCTCCGGCGACGCGGCGGGG
>CAYQYG010000037.1:0-33077 GCA_964421485.1 uncultured Polyangiaceae bacterium
TGGAAGGGGAGGTTCACAGCAGGCGCGATCTCCGAAGGGGGAGGCTCAAGCGCTTGTATGAACAGCGTAGCCGGTGACCGTGAGCTTGTCACGGACGAGCTGGGTGCGTCGATCGCGATGTCAGGTCGTCGGTCGTCAGGCGTCGCGCTCACCAGCGAAGCACTCTCAGCTCCGGGAGCTTCGGGAAACTGCGTTCGTCTCGGGTCGCCACATCCTATCCCCACCGCGACGGTCGCCGGCGCGATCACCCATGCGCGAAGTCTCCGTGCTTCCGCATGAACGGAGACTGAAACCCGAGCACGATGCGATCGCGCGGTATGCCCTGATCCATGAGCTCGCCCGCGATCCCTGCCTCCGTCCCGTCAAACTGGATCCACACCTTATCGCCCTTGATGTCGACGTGCACGACAGGGCCGTGGATGCGCTCTTCCTTGAACCAACCCGAATAGAGCAGCTCGTAGTGCCCATTGACGTCGTCGAAGATCGCCTCGACATCGACGTCGCCGTGAGAGGGTTTGAACGCTGCGTGCCCCTTGATGATGCGCTTGATGATCTCGGGGTAGTCGCTCACGGGAGCCATTTCCATATAACCTCCTCCAGCGGATCGAAGACCATGACGACGAGCTCGAGGTCCTCCCGCGCCGCGCGGCCCAGCTCCGATTCGAGCAGCGCATCGTACGCGCTGCGAGGCATCGCGAGCACCATGGTCCGCTCGGGCTCGCGCCGACGAAGCGCCGTGCGGTAGAGGACGTACTGGCCGAGCGCCCGCTCGAAGTCGCTCACCGGCGACGGTCCGACGAAGCTCTTGATCTCGACCGCGATGCGTTCGCTGCCGCGCGCCGCAGCGAGCAGGCGCTCAGCCCCCAGGTCGACGTACACTTTATGGATGCCCACCGCGAGGAGGAGCGGGTCGTCCGCGATCGTCCACCCGTCGCGCTCGAGCGCCGTCTTGACGGCCGTGTGAAAGGTGTCCCGCTGTGGCATCGCAGCGCGGCATCCTACGGCGCAGAGATTCCAGGCGCAAGGTGCGGGCCGACCCGTATGCCGATGCGCCTGTTTCCCTGTCCAGACCAGCCCGGACGTCCCATCATGGGTCACGCCTCGCCGGGGGACTCCACCTGGGTCGGGGCGACTGCGCGCACCGCTGTCACCAGGGCACCCCGTCGAGGCCCCGCGCCGATCACCTCTACGCCTGTGTCGCGGGGGCCCAGGGGGCGTGGGAGGCCCGGGCACCGGCGGATCGCACGTCGGCTGCGACGGAAGCGGCGGCAACGGGCGGCTATGGCGGTGGAGGCCTCGGCGGCCCCCCCTCGGCGGCCCCCTTCAGTTTTGTGTTCCGGAACCACACGGGGCTTGTGGAGCCGCCGGCTCGCGTCGCGGCGGGGAGCCGCTGCTGGGTCGGGCGCTCGCGGCCTCAGAACGCCGATCGGGTGAGCGGGAGGTCGGACCGCGCCCAGGCGGCGCGGAAGGCCGCTTCGGCCAGCGCCGCTTCAGGCTGCCTGCCCTGCGCCTCGAGCGCCCTCCACAGGCCGAGCAGCGCCCAGCCGTTGTTCGGGTTCTTCTTGAGGTCATCGCGATACACCGCCTCCGCCTCGGCGGCCTTTCCGGCGTCGAGGAGCGCCGCGCCCAGGAAATGCCGCGTGGGGTAGAACCAGTCGGCCGGCTCGGCGTAGCTGAGCCGATCCTCCATCGCGACCGCCTCGCGATAACGAGCGATGGCGTCAGCCGTCCGGCCCTCCCTCTCGGCGATGCGCGCCTCCAGCACCTTCGCGGCCACGTCGAGGATCTGCGTCGCCGGGTTCAGATCCGCCATGAGGTCCGCCGGCGCCGCGGCCCTCAGCCGGCGCAGCTCGTCGAGATCGGCCCGCGCCTCCTGCGTCCGCCCGAGCGAGGCGAGCGCCATCCCGTGCGCGTGCAGCCACAGCCCGGTCTGGACCTGATACTTCGCGGGCGGCCGCGGCTCGTCCAGCAGCGCTCGCCAGCGCCCGAATCGGACCAGCACGAGCAGCGGCTCGGCGGCGAAGAAATCGAACCCCGGCATGGCGCAGACGACCGCCGCCGGCAGCGCCCTGGCAGCCTCGCGGGCCGCGGCGATCGACTCCGCGGCGCGGCCCTCCATGGACGCCGAGTACGCCAGGAATCCATAGTTGTGCCCGACGTACATCCCGTAATATCCGGGCGGCGTGGTGCGCGAGAGGTATCTCAGATCCACCTCGGCCGCGCGGCGGTTGTGCTCCGACGCGTCCGCGTAGCGGCCGACGCGCTGATAGATGTGCGCCGGCATGTGCACGATGTGCCCCGCGCCCGGCATCAGCGAGGCCAGGCGCTGCGCCGACGGCAGCGCCCTCCCGGGGTCGGGCGAGGCCTCCATCGCGTGGATGTAATAATGATTGGCGCCCGGGTGATCCGGGGCGCGCCGGAGGACACCCTCGAGCGTCGCGGCGATCTCCAGGGTCCCCGGCGCGGGCTTGCCGTCGGCCGACCAGAGCTTCCAGGGGTTCGTGTCCATCAGCGCCTCGGCGAACAGCACCTGGATGTCGGCGTCCCCGGGGAAGCGCCTGGCCACGTCGCGCATCGCGTTCGCATAGGCCCTGTCGTACGGCGCCTGCGCCTCGGGCGCGATCGGCTCGGGCCCCCTGTACCGCTTCGCGAGGGCCGCGATCAGCGCCCGCTCGGAGGGCGTGGCGCGCGGCGCGAAGGCCTGCGCGCGCTGGAGCGCCTCCCACATCGTGCGCGTGCGCTCCGGGAGCATCGGCACGTTGTAGTTCGGGCCGAGCGTGAGCGCGACGCCCCAGTAACACATGGCGCACCCGGGGTCGAGCCGCGCCGCCATGGCGAACGAGCGCGCCGCCTCGTCGTGATTGAATCCGTACGCCAGCCGGAGCCCCTGGTCGAAATAGGCCTGGGCCTCGCGGGATCTCGTGCTCACCGGATAGTGAAGCGTGCCGAGATCGGGGAAGATCTGCGCTCCCTGCGCCAATGATTCGATCGACGCGAACGCGCCGGAGCTCGCCTGCCCGTGGGCGTGCGGTGGCTCCTGCTCTTTCGCGCTCTCCCGGACCTCGGGCGACGTCCCGGACTGCGACGCGTCCGCGGGCGGCGCGGCGGACGGCTGCGAGGCGCATCCGGCGAGCGAGGCCATCAGGATGCAGTGGATAACGCGCATTTCTCCCCCTCTGGCCGCGACCGCACGGCCACCCGCCCCCCACATGGTGCACCGGCGGGCGCATGCAAAGTGGTCACGGAACCGGTTCCGGCGCCGGTGCCGGTTCCGCTGACGCGCGCTCAGCCGGTCAGGCGATGAGGCCGGCCTCGCGCAGGAAGGACGCCTCGACGTCCGCGTAGCCCACCTCGACGTCGAGCCGCGAGAGGATGGAGTAGAAGCCGAACTGCAGGCGGTTCATGAACAGCATGCCGGGCGGCAGCGGCGCGAAGCGGCCGTCCTTCTGGAAGAGGGTCTGCTTGAGCTCCTTGACGCCCTCGACGAGGCTCGAGACGTAGCCGCGCGTGACGCGGAAGGACGAGTGGAAGATGGGCTCGAAGCTGCGGCGCGAGAACGCGGTCGCCATCTCCTCGTAGCGGCCGCCGCGGGTCTCGAGGATCACCGCGGCCACGCGGCGGAACTCGCGGTCGTCGCCGCGCAGGGCCGCGAGGTGCAGGGCGCGGGCGTGCTCGAGGCGCTCGCCCTCGATCGGCTGGACGCAGCCGAAATCGAGGAAGGCGATCGAGCCGCCGTCCTGGAAGAGGTAGTTGCCCGGGTGCGGATCGGCGTTGAACATGCCGCCGACGAGGTTGCCCTTGAAGACGAAGCGCCAGAGCGTCTCGGCGTAGGCGCGGCGCTCGGCCTCGGGCGCGGCGGCGACGTCCTCGAGGCTCTTGCCGGCGACGAGCTCGGTGGTGAGCACGCGGCGGCTCGATCGGTGCTCGATCACGGAGGGGATGCGGATCGCGGGATCGCCCGCGTGGAGGCGCTGGAACTGCCGCTGGCGCGCGGCCTCGAGCTCGTAGTCGAGCTCCTCGCGGAAGCGGGCCTTGATCTCCTCGAGCACCGCCTTCGAGTTGAGCTCGCGGGGGCCGAGCGCGCCGACCATGCCCTCGATCATGCCGGCGTTCTCGAGGTCGCTCTCGACGGCGCGCGCGATGCCGGGGTGCTGGACCTTCACCGCGACCTCGCGGCCGTCCTCGAGCGCGGCGCGGTGGACCTGGCCGATCGAGGCGCTCGCGAACGGGGCGTCCTCCCAGGCGGCGAAGAGGCGGTCGATCGGGGCGCCGAGCTCCTCCTCGACGACGCCGCGGATCGCCGCGGGCGACGAGGTGGGGGCGGCGGCGCGCAGGCCGCGCAGCGCGGTCTCGTAGGCTTCGCGCTGGTGCTCGGGCACGATGCCGTCGACGTAGCTCGCCATCTGGCCGACCTTGGCGGCGAGGCCGCGCATCGTGCCCAGCACCTCCGCGGCCTGCTTCGCGGCGCCCGCGCCGTCGCTGGAGAGCAGGAGGCTCGCGCCGGTGCGCGCGCCGAGGCCGGCGAGGCGGACGAGGCGGCCGAGGCGGCCCGCGGGGAGCTTCTTCTCGTCGGTCATGAGCGCCGCCGACTATAGAGGCGCTCCGCGGCGCCGCCCATCTCAGGCGGGCGGGCGCCCGGTCTGCGCGGTCGATGGTGCCTTCTCGAGCAGGGGCGGGCCCCCGACGGGGAGCCAGAGCTCGAAGACGGCGCCGCCCTTCGTGGCCTTGCGGTAGGTGATCTCGCCGCCGTGCTCGAAGACGATGCGCTGCACGATCGCGAGGCCGAGGCCGGTGCCCTTCTCCTTGCTCGTCGCGTACGGCTCGAAGAGGCGCGGCACCATCTCGTCGGCCACGCCGGGGCCGTTGTCGCGCACGACCACGCGCACGCGGTCGTTCGGCATGGGGCCGACCGTGACCACGACGCGCGGGTCGTCGCGGACCGCGGACGCGGCGTCGAGGCCGTTCTGGATGAGGTTCGTGAGGACCTGGACGATCTGGTCGCGGTCCGCGAGCACCTCCGGGATGGGCTCGGCGACGAGCTCGACGCGGGGCCTGCCATGGCGGGGGTCCGGGGGCGCAGCCGGCCCGTCCGGCGGAGCCCCCGGATGTGGACCGGAGCCCGCGAGCTGCTCGGTGATGGATGCGGGATCGGTGGCGGGCGCGGGCGCGGCCTCGCCCTCCACGGGCGCGGCGTGGAGCGTGACCACGCGGCGCGCGACCGCGACGAGATCGATGGGCTCCGGGTTCGGCGGCGGGAGCCGGGCGAAGCGGGTGAACTCGGTCACGATGTTCGCGATCCGGTGTACCTCCTGGAGCACGGTCGCGGTCGCCTCCTCGAAGTAGTCGTCGAACGCCGGATCGTCGCGCGCGCGCAGCCGGCGCAGCGTCTCGACCGCGGCGCGGATCGGCGCGAGCGGGTTCTTGATCTCGTGCGCGACGTGGCGCGCGACCTCGCGCCTCGCGGCGATGCGCTCGGTCGCGGCGAGGCGGCGGCGCATCGACGCGAGCTCGTCGATCGTGCCGTTGAACGCGGCGGCGAGCTCCGCGATCTCGCGGCCGCCGCGGCCGCGCACGTGGCGCGGCGCGCCGCTCATCACCTCGCGGATCTCGCGCGCGAGCGCGACGATGGGGCGCGACAGGCTCCGCGCGAGCACGACCGCGATCACGATGGCGATCGCGAAGACGGTGGCGCCGGTCACGAGGATCGCCCTGTCGAGCCGGGCGAGGGCTTGACGGAGGGGCTCGCGCGACACCGACGCGGAGATGCGGAGGCCCGGGATCTCGGCGAGCTCGACGGCGCGGACCACCTCGGCGTCGCTGCTCGCGGCGACGGGGGCGCCGGCCTCGGCGGGCGCGAGGCGCACGCCGTACGCGGCGCCGAGCCGGTCCAGCACGGGGCGGATCCGGCTCGCGCCGACGAGGCCGATGGTGACGCCGTTGCCCGACCGGGCGCAGTGGACCTCGAGCGACGGCTCGCCGCCGGCCGAGGCGGGCCGGAGCCGCGGGGCGCCGCCGGGCGACCTGATCAACGCGGAGAGGCGCCTGTCCTTCGTGCCGAGCCGCGCTGGGTCCGTGGCGCCGAGCACCTGCCCGTCGCCGCTCACGAGGACGAGCTCGTCCAGCCGGAGCGCCTTCGCCTGCTCGGGGACCTGGTGCCGGATGGCGATCCGGCTGTCCTGGCCCATCTCGTCCGGCTTGCCGTTCGCCCGGTCAAGCTCGAGGTGGGCTTTGTCCACGAAGGTGTCGTGCTGGCACAGGGGAGCGAGCAGGCCCTTCAGCGCCTCGGCCTCCCAGGCGAGCTGCTGCCGGACGCCGGCGTGGGCGGCGTCGATGCGGTCGGCGAAGCCGCCCTCGATGAGCTCGCGCGAGGCCTCCCGCAGGGTGAAGCCGACCAGCGCCGTCGCGATGATCGCGACGACCCCGAAGGCGAGGAGCAGGCGGGCGGCGAGGGTCAAGGTTCGGGGTTCCCTTGCGGCGCGAGGCCCCGCGGTCGCCCCCGGGGCGAGGCGCCGGGCCGGTGATACCAGAAGAAACGCCGGGCGACCGGAAACTCGTGCCCGCAGGGCGCGCGATGGGGGGGGAACGCGACCCGGAGCCCCAAATATCGAACGACCCCGTCAGGGATCGCCCTTACCGCATCGGTCTCCTTGCACCGGGGGCCGGGAGGCTCTTACCCTCGTTCGCCTTATCGGGCTCGCCGCCACGCAGCCGCCCGGCCATGCTCGGGACCCCACGACATGAACTCCAAGCAGCTCGGCCCCGCCGTCGCCGTCTTCCTGCTCGCCGCCGTCTTCAGCGTCATCGCGAAGCTCGTGGGCGGCTACACGAGCGAGCTCTTCATGATCCTCGGCGCCGGCGCGGCCGTCGTGGTCGTGTATGTGGCGAGCTCGGGCACCGGCGGCCTGCGCGCCGAGAGCCTCCGTGACGCGCTGCGCGCCGCGAGCCGGGGCCGGCGGCCGCAGCTCCCCGAGGGCGCGCCGCCCGAGCTCGCGGACGCGTACGAGCAGATCGGCGAGCTCGCCGAGCGCGGCGCGGATCTCGCCAAGGAGCGCGACGGCCTCGTCAAGGAGCGCGGCGAGATCGCGAAGGAGCGCGACGGCCTCGCCAGGGAGCACGACGCGCTCGCCCGCGAGCGCGACCGGATCTCGCTGGAGCGCGACGCGCTCGCCCGCGAGCGCGACGGCCTCGCCAAGGAGCGCGACACGCTCGCCCGCGACCGCGACAACGCCACCAGGGAGCGCGACGGCCTCGCCAAGGAGCGCGACGTGCTCACCCTCCGCGTCGCCGAGCTGGAGGACTCCCAGGGCCCCGACGTGGACCTCGACGCGGTCGCGGACGCGGCGCTGCGCGCGGCCGGCGGCGAGCGGGTGCGGCCCCCCGCCGGCGCCGCGCCGCAGGTCGCGCGGCTCTACGGCGAGCTGAACGCGCTGGCCGAGCGCATCACGACGACCGAGCAGCGCGACCGCCAGCGCCGGGCCGAGCTCGCGCAGGCCACGACCATGCTCGAGGACCTCCTCCCCAAGCTCGGCGACGGCATCAGCAGCGTGATGCACGCGAGCGAGCAGGCGACCAGCAACATCCGCGAGATGACGAACGCGCTGAACGCCATCGCCCAGTCCGTCGAGTCGCTCGCCTCGAGCGCCGAGGAGTCGAGCTCGAGCATCCTCGAGATGACGGCGACGAACGAGGAGGTCGCGGAGAACGTCGGCGAGCTCAGCTCGAGCGTGCGCGAGACGGTCTCGTCGATCGAGGAGATGGCGTACTCGATCCGCGAGGTCGCGAAGAACGTCGACGCGCTCGCGCTCACGGCCGAGGAGACGAGCTCCTCGATGAACGAGATGGACGTCTCGATCGACCAGGTCCAGTCGAACGCGAACGAGACGGCGCGCCTCTCCGAGGAGGTCGCGACCGACGCCGAGAAGGGCGCCGAGGCGATCCTGAAGACGATCGGCGAGATCTACCGCATCAAGGAGTCGAGCCAGGAGGCCGTGGCGGTCATCTCGAACCTCGGCTTCCGCATCGAGGCGATCGGCCAGATCCTCGCCGTGATCGACGACGTCGCCGAGCAGACCAACCTGCTCGCGCTGAACGCCGCGATCATCGCGGCGCAGGCCGGCGAGCACGGCAAGGGCTTCGCGGTCGTCGCCGACGAGATCAAGGACCTCGCCGAGCGCGCCGCCCTGAGCCTCAAGGAGATCGCCGAGCTCATCAAGACGATCCAGAACGAGTCGAAGAACGCGATCGCCGCCGTCGAGCGCGGCGCGCACAACGTCGACCGCGGCGTCGAGGTCTCCAACGAGGCCGAGCGCGCGCTGAAGAAGATCCTCGAGAGCTCGCAGAAGTCGACGAACATGGTGCGCGCGATCGCCCGCGCCACCGTCGAGCAGGCGAAGGGCTCGAAGCAGGTCACCGACGCGATCGGGCGCATCGCCGAGACGGTGCAGCAGATCGCGGCCGCCACCGCGGAGCAGGCGCGCGGGTCGGAGCTCATCATGAAGAGCGCCGAGAAGATGCGGACCATCACCCAGCACGTCGAGCGCTCCAGCCAGGAGCAGGCGCGCGGCGGGCGCCAGATCACGAGCGCGATCGAGCAGATCTCCAACATGGTCCACAGCCTGAACGCCTCGCACCGGAGCCAGACCCGCGGCGGCGAGCAGCTCATCGAGTCGGGCCGCCGCATCGAGGAGGCCGCGCGGCAGCAGGAGCAGGCGGTGCGGCAGCTCATGGGCGCCGCGGATCGTCTGCGGCGCACGGCGTCGACCTAGCGTCCGGATCCATGGCGCTGACCATCGCAGTGCTCGCCGGCGCGGCGCGCGCGACGGCCGCGGAGGGCGCGCAGCGACCGGAGGGTGAGCTCTCGCTGACGTTCGACACGCCGCGGCTGGTCATCGGCCGCGGCGACGGCTGCGAGCTGCGCCTGCCCGACCCCAGCGTGAGCGCGCGCCACGCCTCCATCCGGCAGCGCGGCGCCGATCACGTGCTCATCGACGAGAGCAGCACCAACGGCACCTTCCTCGGCAAGCGCCGCCTCTCGCCGCAGACGCCCGAGCCGCTGCGCGACGGCGACCTCGTGCGCGTGGGCCGCGTGTGGCTCGCGATCCGGATCGCGCCCGCCGCCGCGCGGACCGCCGGCGCCGCGGCCGCGAAGGAGCTCGCGCTGGAGCTCGTCGCCCGCGGCCTCGCCGCGCAGGGCGAGGACCCTGCCCCGCGCGTGCACGTGATGCAGGGCCCGGGGCGCAGGGCGCGCGACGCGGAGCGCGGCCCGGATCCCCGGATGTGCGACGGCCCCGAGGCCACGCTGCGCCTCGAGCAGCCCGGCCGCCCCTACGTCATCGGCCGCGGCAAGGACGCCGACCTCGCGCTCGAGAGCGCCGACATCGGCCGGCGCCACGTCGCCGTGACCCGCCGCGGCGACCACTTCCTCGTCCGCGACCTCGGCGCCCCGCAGGGCACGCTGCTCGACGGCGCGCCCCTGCCCCAGACCGACACCCCGTGGCGCCCCGGCCAGATCCTCCTGATCGGCGCGATCCAGCTCACCTGCGAGCACCCCGCCGCCGAGGCCCTCGCCGAGCTGGAGCGCTCCCCCGACGAGCCGATGCGCCCCGGCGAGGCCCCCGAGCCACCGGTCGCGCCCGAGCCCACCCCCGCGCCGCGCTCCGTCGACGAGCTCGAGGAGCCCCCCGCGAGCGTCGACCTCGGCGCCGCCCCCCTCGCCGCGCCCACGCCCACGCCGCCGCCCGTCCGGGCCAGCACCGCGGGCGCGCCGTCCGGCTGGGGCATCACCGACGCGGCCGTCTTGCTCCTCGCCCTGGGCATCCTCGTCCTCAGCATCGCCGGCCTCTTCTGGCTCCTCGGGCGCGGCTGAGCCCCCCCTCTTGTCGCGGATTTCCTCCGGGATCGTCACAGAAGTCGCCGCCGGGCGCGAGCACGTGGAAGAATGCGGGCCTCCAGGGGAGCACCGCGCGATGCGAGCCATCCGGATGAAGGCAGGAGAAGAGCTGGAGTGCTCCGAGGCGGAGCTGCTCGACGAGGGTATCCGCGTCGAGGCGATCGACCTCGCCGGCGCCGCGGCGGTCGCCCAGCGCATCCAGACGGAGCGCGGCTGGGCCGAGATCGCGCACGTCCACCGCTCCGCGAGCAAACCGCAGGACGAGGCCGAGATCGTCAAGGAGGCCGACGAGCACTGCCACCTCCGCGACGAGGTCCGGCTGCTCATCGAGGGCCAGGGCCTCTACGACGTCCGCTCCCGCGACGAGGCGTGGCTTCGAATCTGGATGCGCCCGGGCGATCTCATCGTCGTGCCCGCGCGGCGTTATCATCGCTTCCTCGTGGGCCACGCGGCCACGCTCTACTACGTGCAGCCCTACGACAGCCGCGCCGATCTGCTCCAGCTCTACCGCGTCTCGGACGACGCCACGCGCGCCGGCTGAGTTGCCCCCTCCCGCACAACCCGTTCAAGAAGGTCCAATGCCCGCGTATCGTCTCGCCGCCACGCCCACCCGCATCCCTGTCCCCGGCGGCAAGCTCATCGAGGAGCTGATCGGCCGCGCCTCCACCGGCACCGAGGCCTTCAGCGTGGCCCACATGGTCGCGCCGCCCGGCTGGGGCGAGCCCGCGCAGATGCCGGCGTTCGGCGAGATCACCATCGTCCTCCGCGGCCGCATGCAGGTCGAGGTCGGCGGCGATCGCGTCACCGTCGCGGCCGGCCAGGTCATCTGGGTCGAGCCCCGGCATCGCGTCCGCTACTCGAACCCCTTCAGCGAGGAGAGCGAGTACTACGCCGTCTGCCTGCCCGCCTTCTCGAACGACCTCGCGCGCCGCGACCCGGAGTGATCCGGTTCACGCGCGGGCGCCTGAACCCGCGATCCCCGCGCGCTCGAAAGCGCGTAGAGTAGCCGCGCCATGGCGATCGACGCAGCGGAGTTCAGGAAGGTCCTCGGGCAGTTCGCGACGGGCGTGACGCTCGTCACCACCGCGCAGGACGGCGCGGCGCAGGCGATGACCGTCAACTCGTTCAGCTCGGTCTCGCTGAGCCCGCCCCTCGTGCTCTTCTGCGCCGACAAGCGCGCGCGCACGAACGCCGCGGTCGCGGCCTCCGGCGCCTTCGCGGTGAACATCCTGCGCGACGATCAGCGCGACATCTCCGACCTCTTCGCCGGCAAGGGCACCGACGCCGAGCGCCAGGCCGTGCTCGCCGGGGGCCGCCGCGTCGAGACCGGCAGCCCCGTGCTGGGCGGCGTGCTCGCCTGGCTCGATTGCAAGGTCGTCGCCGCGCACGACGCCGGCGATCACGTCATCTACGTCGGCGAGGCGCTCGCCGCCGGCTCGGGCGACGTGGGCGCCCCGCTGCTCTATTACCGCGGCACCTACCAGGCGCTCGACGAGGCCTGGCGCTGGCGCGACCGCTACACCGCGCGCGAGCGCGCCACGCGCTTCCACGAGATGGTCGACTTCTTCGACCGCATGCAGACCGAGGGCCCTTACGCCGGCCTGCTCGAGCAGCTCCTCGCGCTCGCGGATCCCGCGCAGGACGCCCGCTGCCTCGACGTCGGCAGCGGCGCCGGCCGCCTCGCCCGCGAGCTCGCGCGCCGCTGCCGCGAGGCGATCGGCGTCGACTCCTCCGCCCCGATGATCGAGCGCGCCACTGCCCGCGCCAAGGCCGCCGGCGTCGAGAACGCCTGGTTCCTGGAGGCCGAGGCCACCGCGCTCCCCTTCCCCGACGGCGGCTTCGACCTGGTGATCGCCTCCAACCTGCTCTTCCACCTCGCCGATCCCGCGGCCGCCCTGCGCGAGGCCGCCCGCGTCCTCCGCCCCGGCGGCCGCATCGCGCTGCTCGAGCCCACGACGAAGATGACCCGCGCCGCGATGGCCCGCGTCATCGAGGACGACGGCCTCGTGCAGCTCGGCGGCAGGGCCCTGCTCGCCTGGGCCGAGGCCGCCGAGGCCGGCCGCCGCTACGGCGAGGAGCAGCTCGCGAGCGACCTCCGCGCCGCCGGCTTCGAGGTCCTCGACGAGCGCCGCGCCCTCGGCGGCCTCGCCCTGCTCGCCCTCGCGCGCAGAACGTAAACCGGCACACCATACCCGACAGCCATTGCGACGAGGGCCGCGCGCCCCGATATCAATCGATATCGCTCGATATCATCCGAGATACCATTGCAGTCAGGGGGGCGGGATCAGCGCTTCTTGCGGCCGCCCTTCACGCGGCCGCCGCCCTTCCTCGCGGGCGCGTGGTCCTGCTTCCCCTTCGTCTTCTTGCTCGCGATCACCTTGCGGGTCCGGCGCGGCGCCTCCTCGCCGCCCTCGGGCTCGGTGAGCAGGCGGCGGCCATAGACGGTGCGGCGGAGGATCTGCACGTCCTCGATCTGCACGATCATCGAGTCGCCGAGCGCGATCCGGTCGCCGGAGCGGACGCCGATCACGCGGAGGCCCTGCTCGTCGATCTCGTACTGATCCGGGCCGAGCGCCTCCATGCGCACCAGCACGTCGACGAATGGATCCTCGATGTTGACGAACACGCCCGTGCCGACCAGGCCGGTCACCGTGCCGGGGAAGACCTCGCCGAGGCGCGCGCGCATGAGCAGCGCCCGGTGCAGGTCCACCGCCTCGCGCTCGACCTCCATCGCCTTGCGCTCGCGGTCGGACGCCATCGTCGCCGCCTCGCGCAGCCGCTCGATCGCCGCCTCGCTCCGGTCGATCCTCTCGCCGCGGAGCAGCGCCCGGATCGCGCGGTGCGCGGTGATGTCCGGGTAGCGCCGGATCGGCGAGGTGAAGTGCAGGTACGCGCTCGACGCGAGGCCGAAATGGCCGACGTTCGTCACGTCGTAGACCGCCTGCTTCATCGCGCGGAGCAGGAGCATGTGCAGGACCTGCTTCTGCGGGTGCGACGCCAGCTTCTTCAGGAACGCCGACAGCCGCTTGGGCTCGGCCGCGTCCTCGGGATCGAACGCGATGCCGAGCTCCTCGCACATGGTCGCGAAGCGCTCGAGCTTCGCCTGGTCGGGCGGCGCGTGGTAGCGGAACACCGCCTTCGCGCCCTGATCGATCACGAGCTGCGCGCACGTCTCGTTCGCGAGCAGCATCAGCTCCTCGATGAGCTGATAGGCCTTCACGACACCCGGATCGTGGGTGCGCTTCTGCACGTCGACGGGCGCGCCCGTCTCTGGATCGAGCACGACCTTCGCCTCCGGCAGATCGAAATCGAGCGCGCCGCGGCGCATGCGCTTCGCGCGCAGGAGGCGCGCCAGGTCCCACATGATCTGCAGATCGTGGCGCAGCGCCTCGGCCTCGGGGCTGCGCGGCGGATCCGGCGTGAACCCGAGCGCGCGGGCCACGCCCGGGTACGTGAGCTTCGCGATCGAGCGGATGTACCCCTCGACCACCCGCGCGCGGCGCACGGCCGCCGTCGGATCGAGCTCGATCTCGACGCAGAGCACGAGGCGGATCCTGCCCGGCAGGAGCGAGCAGAGGTTCGAGGAGAGCGCGCGCGGCAGCATCGGGATCGCGCGGTCGGGCAGGTAGATCGAGTTGCCCCGCGCGAGCGCCTCGCGATCGAGCGCGGTCCCGGGCCGCACGTAGTGCGACACGTCCGCGATCGCGATCCAGGCGCGGTACGAGCCGTCGTCCTCGCGGATCACCCAGACCGCGTCGTCGTGATCGCGCGCGTCCTCGGGATCGATCGTCGGCATCGGCAGGTGCGTGAGGTCCACGCGCCCCTCGAGCGCCGCCTCGGGCACCTCGCCCCCGAGCGCCTCGGCCTCGGCGATCGCGTCCTCGGGGTGGACCTCCTGGATCCCCTCGCGCACGAGGATCTTCTCGATCTCGACGTTCGGATCGCCGGGCGCGCCGAGCACCGCCTCGAGCACGCCCTCCGGGTTCTCCTCCGGCAGGTCGGGGAAGCGCGTGATCGTCGCGACCGCGGCCGCGCCGTCCTCGCCCTCCACGCGCCCGCCGGGCTCGCGCGGCGAGAGCACGATGGGCCCGCGCACCCGGTTGTCGTCGGGCTCGAGCCACGCGCTCCGGCCCCGGCGCCTGAGCACGCCGGCCACCCGCGCCGTCCGCCGGCGCACCACGCGCACCACCTCGCCCTCGACCCCGCGCCGCGAGCGCGACGAGATCCGCACCGCGACCGTGTCGCCGTGCATCCCGCCGCCCATCGACTCCGGCGCCACGTACACCCCGTCCGGCTGCCCCGCGATCGACACGAAGCCGAACCCGCGCGGATGGAAGCTCAGGATCCCCTCCATCTCGACCGCGCGCTGCGCCCTCTGATCGCGCGTCACCCGGTAGCGCTGGCCCGCCAGCGCCACCACGGCGCCCCGCTCCGCGAGATCATCGAGCAGCCTGTGCAGCGATGGATACTGCCGCGGCTCCACCCCGAGGCGCCCTGCGATCTCGTTCACATGAAGAGCGCGCTGGAACGTCGAGAGCAGATCGAGGACGGCCTCCCTGCGAAGCGAGGGGACGGTCATCGCGGCGCCTGCCGGTGAGAGATCATGACCCACTCGACTAGCACGAGTCGCGCTCCGCTGGCTCCTCGGGCCTGGGTCCTGTACGAAGGGCGCACCCACGATGCGCCCGAGACACCTCGTCCTCCTCTTCCGGCTCGCGCTCCTGATCGCGGTCGCCGCGAGCGCCGTGCTCGTCGTCGATTACCGGAACGCCGGCGATCCCGCCTTCTGCGGCGTCACCTCCGGCTGCTTCGCGGTCCGGATGTCGAAGTACAGCTCGCTCTTCGGCCTCCCGTTGCCGAACATCGGCCTGATGGCCTTCGGCGGCCTGCTCGCCCTCACGCTCACCACGCGCAGCGCGAGCACGTACGCGCTCGCCGGCGCCGCCGCCGCGCTCGGCGGCCTGGGCGGCGGCGCGATGCTCGCCGTCCAGCACTACGTCATCAAGGCCTTCTGCCCCTGGTGCGTCGCGGTCGACGCCGCCGCGATCCTCGCGGCGATCCTCGGCGTCTTCGTCGCCCTGACCGCCCGATCCGATCCCGCCGCGTTCGAGCTCGACATGCGCCGCGAGGCCCGCTCGGTCACCACGGCCTGGACCGTGACCACGGTCGCCGCGCTGGGCCTGCCCTTCGTGTGGGGCATGTTCCCGACCCTCGCCCCGCTCCCCCCGGGCATCGCCGCGCTCCAGGTCCCCGGCAAGATCACGATCGTCGGCTTCACCGATTTCGAGTGCCCCTACTGCCGCCTGATGCACCCCGAGCTCGCCAGGATCGAGGAGCGCCACGGCGATCGCATCCATTACATCCGCAAGATGAAGCCGCTCGAGAGCCACCGCGGCGCGGTCCCTGCCGCGAAGGCCTATCTCTGCACGCCCGAGCCCCTGCGCCCCGCGGCCGCCACGCTGCTCTACGCCGCGCCCCCCGAGGACCTCACCACCGCCGGCGTGGTCCAGCTCCTCACGGACGAGGGCGCCCTCGAGCTCGACGCCTCCGAGGTCAGCGCCTGCATGCGCTCCCCCGCCACCCAGGCCGCGCTCGACGCCGACGTCGCGCTCTACGACGGGCTCCAGGCCAAGGGCCTCCCCTTCACCTACGTCGGCCGCCGCGTCGTGCTCGGCGCCAACGCCGCCCGCATCGACGACGCCATCCGCCAGGAGGCCGCCGGCGACGCGCTCGCGCTCCCGCCGGGCGCCCTCTTCGCCTTGCTCGGCGCCATCACCATGATCACCGTGGCCGCCAGCATCGCGAACAGGGGCAAGGTCGACGACGACGAGGACGGGGGCAAGGATCGCCCCTGATCAGCCCTGCCCGGCCGCGCCTTCTTTCGCGCCCGCTCGCGCGGTGCCACAATACCTCATGTCCGAACGCAACGAGCCCGCCGGCAAGCTCCCCCTGGAGTTCTTTCGCCAGCTCCCCAAGACCGACCTCCACGTCCACCTCGACGGCTCCCTTCGCCTCGAGACCATCATCGACCTCGCCCGCCGCGATCGCGTCGAGCTCCCCACCTACGAGCCCGCCGAGCTCCGCAAGGTGATGAACCTCGGCCAGAACTGCGGCTCGCTGGTCGAGTACCTCAAGGCCTTCGACATCACCCTGCGCGTCATGCAGACCGAGGAGGCCCTCTACCGCGTCGCCTACGAGCTCGCCGAGGACGCCGCCCGCGAGAACGTCCGCTACATGGAGGTCCGCTACTCCCCCATGCTGCACACCCGCCTCGGCCTGCGCCTCACGGCGGTCGTCGAGGCCGTGCTCGGGGGCCTGCGCGCCGCGCACGACACCCTGGGCATCGAGAGCGCCGTCATCGTCTGCGGCATCCGCAACATCTCCTCCGAGTCCTCGCTGGAGATGGCCGAGCTCGCGGTCGCCTACAAGGGCCGCGGCGTCGTCGGCTTCGACCTCGCGGGCGCCGAGTACGACCACCCCGCGAAGCACCACAAGGCCGCGTTCCAGCTCGTCCGCCAGAACAACATCAACACCACGATCCACGCCGGCGAGGCCTACGGCCCCGAGTCGATCGCGCAGGCCCTGCACGTCTGCGGCGCCCACCGCATCGGCCACGGCTGCCGCCTCCGCGAGGACGGCGACCTGCTCCATTACATCAACGACCACCGCATCCCGCTCGAGGTCTGCCCCTCCTCGAACGTCCAGACCGGCGCCGTCCGCGACCTCTCCTCGCACCCCATCAAGCTCTACGAGAGCCTCGGCCTCCGCGTCACGGTGAACACCGACAACCGCCTCGTGACCGACACGACGGTCTCGCAGGAGCTCTGGCACTGCCACACGAAGATGGGCTTCAACCTCCGCGACATCAAATCGATGATCGTGGCCGGCTTCAAGAGCGCCTTCCTCCCCTTCCACATCAAGCAGGCCTATCTCCGCCGCGTGACCGAGGACCTGGAGCGCTTCTCCCCCGACGGCACCATCCGCCCCGTCGCCGCCCCCACCCCCGCCCCCGCCCCTGCCTCGGTCCGGCCTCCCCCCACCGTCCCCGACCCCCCCAAGGCCGCCGCCCCCTCGGCCCCCCCGGCCTGCTCCGAGAAGTCCGCGAACTGAGCGCTCGCTACCTCTGCCCGACGGCGGAGACGGCGCCGGCGAGGTCGCTCTCGGACTGGCCCGGGCCGCCGATCCAGCGCACGACGCCCTGCGCGTCGGCGACGAAGGTCACCGGCATCTCGCTCACGCGATAGCGGCCGGAGAGCACGTTGCCGCGGTCGTGGATGATCGGGAATGTCAGCCCGTAGGTGCTCACCATCTCGCGCACGTCCTCCTCGCGCTCGTCCTCGGCGACGCCGATGAACGCGACGTCGCTGCGCTCCTTCACGAGCGCCTCGACCGCGGGCAGGGTCTTCTTGCAGGGCTCGCAGTACTTGGCGAAGAACTTCACCACCACGACCTTACCGCGGAGCGACTTCGTGTCGACCTGGGCCCCGTCGAGGGAGCGGCGCTGAAAATCGGGGAGCGCGTTGCCGGCGAGGGGGCTCGCGGCCGAGGGGGGCATCTGGGCGGCGCCGCCGCACGCGAGCGGGGCGATCGAGAGGGCGGCGGCGGCGAGGGCGCTGGCGATTCGTCGGATCACGGGGGCCTCAGGGGTTCTTGACGCAGCGGAAGCCGAGGTTGGCATTGCGATCATCGGGGCGGTTCGGGATGCGCTTCGAGGAGGAGACGAGCTCGGGGTTGCTGTCGGCGAAGCTGCCGCCGCGAATGACGCGGAGCCCGCCCTTGCCGCCGAACCCGGAGGCCGTCCACTCCCAGACGTTGCCCACGAGATCGTGGATCCCCTGCGGGTTGGCCCCCTTGGGGCTCGATCCCACCGGGCAGGTGGACGACTTGCCCGCGCCGCCCCAGCAGAGCTGCCCGGCCGGCGAGTCGTTGCCCCACGGATAGGTGAAGCCCTGGTTGCCGCCGCGGGCCGCCCACTCCCACTCCTCCTCGGTGGGGAGGCGCTTCTCACCGGATTCGCAGTAAGCGGCGCTCTGCGCGGCGTTGATGCAGTTGACCGGGTACTTCGCGCGGCTCTGGGACCCCCAGTTCGCCCCGTTGCCGCAGCTCAGCCCCTCCGCGGAGCACTTGCCCGACTTCACGCATTCGGCGTACGCCTCGACCGTGACCTCGGTGAGGTCCATGCAGTAATCGCCGAGGCTCACCTCGCGGGAGCCCATGTGGAACTTGCCGCCGGGCACGAGCGCCATTCCGGCGGGGCACCCCCCGCCCGGCGCCGCGGCCGGGGAGGCACCGGGCGACTCGGTGGATCCGGCGCCCGCCGCGACCGCGGGCTTCTCGCCGGGCGCGCGGGCGGGCCCGATGGGCACGACCTCCACGCGGAGGAGGGCGCCGCACCCCTCGGGCGGCTCCGAGTCCTTGCTGGTCGCCTTCTCGCACGCGGCGTCGTCGCCGTCCTGATTGAGCGTCTCGCGCTGGGATTTGCTCTTGCCGCCCGCGGCGGCGCCGCCCGCCTCGACGGAGGCGCCGACCTCGGCGTCCGCGCCCGCGAAGAACTCGAAGGCCCCGGCGGTGAGGGCCGTGATCACGTGCGTCGCGTCCTTGCAATCGCCCTCGAGGTCGTCCTGGCTGACGGCGGAGCGCTCGGCCTCGTACGTGCCGACGATGGTCATGGCGACGTTGAGCTCTCCGGCCTTCGCGAGCTTTCCCTCGAACTTGGCGGCATACGCGGGGATGTTCGCGTAGAGCTCGTCGGCGTCGCGCATGGTCACGCGGTCGCGCTTGCGGGTGATGCCGGTGTAGCCGTATTTGCCGGTGGCCCGGCACTGGCGGAGGACTTCCATCTCGCAGCCGACGTAATGGACGGCGACGAGCCCGCGCCTGGCCTGGGCCTCGAGCGCGGCCCTGTCCGCGGACGGCCACTCCACGATGAGCGGCCGCGCCTGGCTCTTGGTCACGCCGCACTTGGACTGGTCCTTGGGGTTGAACTCGGGCGGCTGGGCGACCTGCGACGCCAGGTTGGGGCCGGAGCACCCGGAGGCCGCCAGCGTGAGGGCCGAGGCGAGCAGCGCGGAGACGGAGAAGCGAGGCATGGTGGTACCGTAGTCAAAGTCCGAGGGGGTCGGGAAGGGATCGCGATCGCGGACGATGGTACGCCCGGATCCAGGGGTGTGATTCCTGGCTCGCGCCGGCCGGCGCCCGCCCCCCCCGGGGCATGCACACCTCCGGGCGACTGTCAACGGATCGGGCTCACTCGCCCTTCCACTCGGTCCGCTGCACCACCGGGAGTTGCAATGCCCGCTCCCGGTCCAGGTCCAGCGAGCCCAGGTGGATCGCGATCGGCGACTGCACCCACTTGAAGATCGATCGCGAGAACATCACCGCGAACTTCTCGGCCCAGGCCCGCAGCGCCTCCGGATCCCGGTCCGGGAACAGGCTCGGCAGCGCCCGCCCCACCTCGTCCGAGGCCAGCTTCTCCGCCCCGTAGAGGTACAGGCACGCGTCGAGCACCTCGAACGGCATCAGCTCTGCTTCCCCCGACTGGTTCTCTGCGAGCTCCGGCCCCGCCGTCGTCCCGAGCGTCGCCCGGATCCCCTCGAACCCGAAGCGCTCGAGCAGCCGCTCGAGCAGCGCGATCACCACCGTCTTCGGCAGGTTCGCGATCACGCTGAACGCCCCCTCCAGGTCCCCGCCGACCGTCGTGTACCCGAGCGCCTTCTCGCTCATGTTCCCTGTCTGCAGGAACAGCGCCCCGCTCGAGTTCGCCCAGTTCCACATCCGCGCCCCGCGCACCCGCGCCTGGATGTTCTGCCGCGTCAGCTCCGTCACCGCCCCGCCCCCCCCGAGCATCGCGCGCGTCGCCTCGAGCTCCCGCTCGAACGCCTCCTCGATCGGCAGCACCGTGAACGGCACCCCCAGGTCCGCCGCGATCCGCGCCGCCGCCCCCTGCGTCGCCTCGCTGGAGAACCGCGTCGGCATGTAGAACGCCCGCATCACCGCGCTCACCTTGTCGCGCAGCGCGTCCCCCTCGAGCCCCGGATGGATGATCTGCACCGCCCGCCACGCCACGAGCAGCGTCAGCAGCGAGTCGCGCCCCCCCGACAGCGCCACCCCGATCGAGCGGAACGCCCCGATCTTCCGGTAATAGTCCGCCACCCCCAGCGCGAGCGCCTCGAAGAAATCATCCAGCAGCTCGACCCGCGGCGACGCGGCCGGCGCCGACGCCGACGGCAAAAAGAACGAGGTCCCGCGCGGCGGCGCCGGATAGGCGAGCCGCGACCTGTCGGCCGTCTCCGCCTCGACCCGCAGCGCCGGCACCATCCGCGGCGACGCGCGCCGCAGCTCCTCGAGATCGCTGCGCCACGTGCTCGCCTCCCGCCGCGCCCGCGTGGTCCTGTCCAGGTCCACCACCACCGCCGAGAACCCCTCCCGGAACCGGGGCGCCTCGAGCATCGGCCGCCCGTTCTGATTCACGAACCCGCCCCCGTCGAACACCAGCCCATCGTTCCCGCCGATCAGGTTCGCATACACCAGCGTGCACTGATTATCGGCCGCGCGCGTCGCGATCATCTCCCGCCGCGTCCCCGCCACCCCCGCGCGGAACGGCGACGCCGACAGGTTGCAGACCACCTCGGCCCCCGCATAGCACCGCCGCCGCATCGGCCCATCCGGCGACCACACGTCCTCGCAGACCTCCACCGCGACGGTCCCGAAATCGAACGAGTAGATCCTGTCCCCGCAGAACACCCCCCCGGCGTCGAGCTCCAGGAACGGCATCCCCCGCGAGAACGTCCGCGCCTCGTAGAACACGTTGTACGTCGGCAGCTTCTCCTTCGGCGTGAACCCCAGCACCTTCCCCCGGTGCACCAGCGCCCCCGTGTTGAACAGGTCCCCGCCCACCCCCACGGTCACCCCGATCGCGAACACCGTCGCGAGCCCCGCCGTCTCCGCCGCGAACCGCTCGAGCTCCCGCCGCTGCGTGTCCACGAACGCCCGCCATTGCACGAGGTCCTCGGCCGCGTACCCCCCGATCACCTGCTCCGGAAACACGGCCAGCGTCACGTCCTCGCGCGCCATGTCCCGCGCGAGCGCGAGGCACCGGCTCACGTTCGACCGGACGGCCCCGACGGTGGAGTTGACGTTCGCGATCCCGATCTTGACGAGCCTCATGACCCCCGCAGCCTACCGCGGGATCACCGCCGAGAGCAGGCCGAAGAGCCGATCGACCTCCTCGGGCGAAACGTGCCGCTTCGCCTTCACCCGGTCCCCCTCGGCCACGAACTTGATCGGGTCGAACACCCTGATCTTCACGATCGCCACCCGCAGCGTCGTCGCCCGCTCGACCGCATCGGACAGCTCCTCCGCGTCCTGCCGCGCCTGGTCCGGCCCCGTGCTCGCCCCGTCGATCGCGAGGTCCGCCCCTCCATCCGGCGCGAGCGTGAACAGCGCCTGCATGGAGCTCACCGTCGCCGGCACCCTGGGCGCATTCGGCGCCGCCAGCGTGCGCGCTGGCTCCACTGCCGAAGCGACCGCCGCCTCCGGCCCCGCCGGATCCGGGAACCCCCCGGTCCCCACGAACCGCCCTGCCTCCCTGGCCTTCCCTTCCGGCAGCACCACCAGCCAGGAGGGCTCGATCGTCGCCACCACGCGGGTCCTCCCCCGCACGGTCACCCGCACTGCCGGCACCCCTGCCCCGTCCACCGGCGCCCCCGGCGGCTCGCTCCGCGCCACGAGCGCATCGAGCCCCGCCTTGAGCTTCTCCGGCGCCAGCGTGTGCTCGAGCACGACCACTGCCTCCCGCTCGTTCCGCACGCCCGGCGCGGTCACGAACGCCCGGGTGAGGTCCTTCTGCGGATCGATCCCCGTCCCCTCGAGCACCGGCCCCCAGAGGTCGAGCGCCGCGAGCTTCGCCGTGATCGGATGCCCCCGGCCCCGGTCCGCATAGACCAGCACCGACACTCTCCCCCCCGCGATCGACTGAGCGATCGCCGCCGCGTTCCGCGGCTTCGGCGGCGCCTCCTCCGGCGCCTCCGCCGGCTTCGGTGCCCCGCCCCCGCAGGAGAGGGCGAAGAGCGCGCAAGCGACCACCCCGAGGAACCGACGGCGAGCGAGCAGCACCCCCCGACCTTAACGGCCCCCCCGCCGCTTTTCCAGCGAGGCGCACCCTTCCGCGAGCCTCCCGGCGAGCGACCCCGCGAGCCCGGCCACATCGAGCGGCGCCCGGCGCCCCAAACCTCTTCCTTCGACCGCCCCCTGGGGTAGGATGCGCGGCCCTGGCCTGGAGGCAAACGCATGGCGGTCCGCCCTTCTGATCTGCACGCGATCCCTCTGTTCGAGAACCTCACGGAGGATCACCTCGCCGACCTGATGAGCGCGTTCGAGCGCCTGAACGTCCCTGCGGGCGAGGTCCTGTTCGAGGCCGGCGCCAGGCCCACGCATTTCCTGTTGCTGGTCAGCGGCGAGGTCGCGCTCCGGGAGGGTGACGAGGTCCGCTTCCGCCTGAGCCCCCTTGCTCCCATCGGCGAGCTGGGCGCCGTGACGGGCCTCCCCCGCGCGACCACGGCGGTGGCCACGCAGCCCTGTCACATCTGGCGCATCGGCGTCACTGCCCTCCGCGACTTCTTCGAGCGCCACGGCGACGTGGCGTTCCCCTTCTATCACAACCTCCTGAGCATCGTGACCGACAAGCTCCGCCGCGATCAGCGCCGCCTGGACGATGTCCGCGCGAACCTGATCCGGACGCAGAAGGGAATGAAAGCGCTGCTCGACGTGGTGCTCGAGGCCGAGGAGACCCCCCTGAGCCGCGCGGTCTGCTCGACGCTGGAGGACCTGATCGAGAAGAACCGCCGCTGGCACTACATGGTGGAGCCGTCCCGCACGCTGACGAGCTCGGTCCGCCTGGACAGCGGCGAGCTGGTCGCGGTGCGAGAGATCTCCGACGGCTGGCTGCGCCTGGCGCCGCTGCCGTCCGCGCCCGAGAAGGGGGCCTACTGGAGCGGGGTGCTGGTGCTCCCCACGCGCGAGATCCCGGTGAGCGGGACCGTGGAGGCGGCCGGGGCGGAAGGGGCGACGATCAAGCTGGATCTGTTGATCGCCGAGTACGCGGCGGCGCTTCAGGACTACCTGACGCGGCTGCAGATGCTGGACTTCGTGGTCTGAACGGGCGAGGAGGGAGGAGCGCAAGGCGGTTGCAGCCCGCCGGGCCGATGATCTACGGTGCTTGCACCAAGCCGAAGTGGCGGAATGGCAAACGCGGCGGATTCAAAATCCGCTACCCGGAAGGGTTTGTGGGTTCGAGTCCCACCTTCGGTACTGAGTTGATATCTAAAGGGATTTGGGTCGTTCGCGGGGGCGCAGGGGATTTTCTTGGCAGTTCCCTCCGCCACTTGCTCCGCCACTTCCGCCACTTGCTCCGCCACTTCCCCGCCACTTGGATCGAGCACGCGGGCGAGCTCGGGGATGGCCTGATCCAGGGGGGTTAGCTCCCCGAGGCCCAGCTCGGTCGCCGTCCGGGCGGCTCGGCGGTAGCGGTTGATCATCTCGCTCGTCTTGTGGCCGGTCCGGTCCTGCACCCAGGACTCCGTCCGGCCGTTGGCGAGGGCGATCGTGATGAAGGTGGCCCGGGTGTCGTGCAGGCGGATGGGGAGCCGGGCGGCGCTGCGCTCGAAGAGGATCGCCCTGTCGATGCCCGCGGCGCGGAGGTGGTCGCGGAAGAGATCGGCGTGTTTGCGCTCGCCGATGGGCTGGCCGATTTCATCGACGAAGACGAGGGAGTCGTCGGAGAGCGGGCCCTGCGCCGCTTGGCGGAGGATCCGCCACGCGCGGAGCGCCTGCGCCATGCCGGGTGAGAGCGCCCAGGCGCGGGGGTCGTCGGTCTTGTTCTCGTCGAGGGTGATGGAGCCGTGCTCAAGATCGAGGGCGGTCCAGGTAAGCGCTGCGGCCTCGCTGAGGCGGGGGCCCTCCCGATTGAGGAAGCCGTAGAGCATGCGCCAGCAGAGGTGCACCGCGGGGGACGCGAGGAGGCGCGCGTCTTCGCTGGGATAGAGCCAGCTCTTTGCCTTGCCTGGACCGATGCGGGGTAGGAAGCCGCGGGGGAGCGGATTGGTCGGGATGAGCCGAAGAGGAAACACCGCAATGCCAAGCAGGCGATGGAGGAGCTGCGCGACGTGGCGCCGGGTGGCGGCTGCGCGGCCTGTCGGGAGGTTGCGCATGACGGCCTCGGCGTCGTCGAGGGTGAGATCGGCGACGAGGGTATCGCCGATGATGGGATAGACGTAGCGCTCGAGGCGGAGGGAGTCGTCCTCGGCGCTGCGCTTGTTGCGGATGTGGTCGGGGTATTCGCGGGCCAGCTCGCCGGAGGTCCAGAGGCGGCCCAGCTCGCGGAGGGTGGGTCCCTGGGCTTGCTGTGCCGAGGGGCGGCTGGACGTGGAGGGGGACCCGGCGGGGGCGCTGGGGAGGGTGGGTTTGGGAGCTTGTGGGTTCTTGAGGACGGCCTCGCCGGAGCTGATCATATCGATGGCGCGGCGCACGTCGTCGAGCGCCTTGCCCTCGCCGACTGCGGCGCGTTCCAGGGCGGCGCGGGCCGCGTCGGGTGCGACGTCCTTTGCGGCGCGGAGCTTCGTCGCGAGATCAGCGAGCATCGTCAGGCGCGCGGTGGCGTCGGCCTCCGATGCGCAGCCGGGCAGCGGGACGCTCGGGCGTTGGCCATTGCCTAGCCAGACGCGCGCGTACCAGCGGTGATTGCTCTCGTAGACGCTCCCGGTCGCCTTGCGGGCCATTGTCGTTGCTCCGTTGCCGCGGCCCCGGGCATGACGGCCGGGCTCCGCTGTGCTGCTCCTCCTGCCCGGATCATATCACCCCGCACGGCGCCTCCGCTCGCGGCTCTGGGGCGCATCCGCGCGACGATATCCAAGCTCTCCAAGCACTACGTCGACTCCGTCCCGCTCGCGCCCGCTGAGCGGACGCGGCCGTGAGACGACGGGCTCGGTTGCTGCGGCTGGCAGGGCCGGCAGGACGGGCCGTTCCGCGAGCGTTCGCAGATACGACAGGAATGCCGTCCGGTCGATGAGGCGCAGCTTGCCCAGCTTAACGACCGGCAGCGGGAAGCCCGAGCTGCGGATCGCCTCGAGATATACCCGGGCCGGGATCCCGGTCACCGCCTCCACATTGCGCTGGGAGAGCATCTCCGGCGGAGCCGCCGTGATGGTCAGCGCCTCCAGGGGGATCTCGATGGTCGTCGTGAGCCGCGCCGGCGCCCGCTCCTGCTCGTGCGTCCCGGCCGATTCTGCCTTCGGGCGTGCCATGTCCGTCCTCCCGTGGTCCCGATGATGTGACCACGGCGCGCGGGCGGGCCAGGGCGCCGAAAATCTTTTCGTGGGGTCTATACGATGCGGATCCCGATGTGCTGGCGTCGGAGCGGCATCGAGCATGATAGGGCTATCATAGCGCTCCCCCGCGCACGGACTCGGGCAACAGCAGGGGTGATGGACACCCACTGGACTCCGCCAGTGGCTCGGGAGTGGAGAGCCACTGGAAATCGCCGTGTTTCCATTGGAACGGCGCCGCGCGCCGGTGCGCCGAGGTACGATGATAGTCCTATCATTGGAGGCGTCGCTCCTGCGCTGCATAGCGCTACCGTGCTCGTGATCGGGTCGTCTTGACGCCTTGACTTCCGGGCGTATCCCTGAACGACGTGAGCGATCAGGTCACGGCGCTGCGCATCGGCGAGCCGCCGCCCCTCCCTGCGGCGGCGACGCGCTATTACCCCACGCACCCGCTCTTTCCGCTCCCCTCGGGCGAGCGCGAGACGAAGGAGATCCACGAGATCACCTTCGATCGCGTGAACGACAGGGGCATCAAGGAGCGCTGCCCCGATCGTTTCAAAGCCGACGAGCTGACGAGCCTCGCCCAGGTGGTCGACCGGTTCGGGGGCGGCACCTACCAGTTCATCGCCTTCAACTCCCGCGGCAACTTCTCCCGCTGGACGCCCGAGAAGGACAAGGTCCGGATCGAGCTCCCCTCCAAGCCGTTCCGCGCCGTCGAGGCTCCGACCGTACGCGCTGCCGCCCCGACCCCGGCCGCCGAGCCCGCGCCCGCGGGGCCGACGGAGGCCGATCTCGTGGCCCTGATGCTGCGGCAGATGGTGGCCGCGCAGGAGCGCACCGATCGGCTCGTCGCCAAGTTGCTCGAGTGCCTCGCCGCGAGGGCCGCGGCGACGCGTCCGGCTTCGGGCGCGACGCCGTCGGGATCGATCTGTTCGGCAGGTTCCTGGGATCCGATGGCGATGCTACTCGGCATCGCGAACGTGCTCGAGAAGCTCCGCCCCGCGCAAGCCAGCGACAACCTCGCGCAGCTTTCCGGCCTCGCATCGGTCGCGAGCCAGCTCGCCGAGCCGCAGCCGCGCGCCGCGGGGCCCAGCGACCTGCTGAACGCGGTGACCAGCGCGATGGGAGCGGGTCCTGACCGAGCCGCGGCGAGCCCGCCCTCAGCCCCCGCAGACGCCCACGGGCCCACGCCGCCGGATCTCGTCTGGGTGCTGCTTCCAGAGGTCGGCCCGGTCCTCATGCGGACGGATCAGGCGGCGCGAGCCCTCGCGCTGACTGCCGCCCCGCAGGCTGGGTCGACGCCGCCGGTACGGAACGCCGCGCCGGTGCCCGTCACGACGCCGACGCCCAGCGCTGCGCCGGCGCCCGTCGCGATGCCAAGGCCCGTCCAGGCGCCGCAACCTGCGCTGCCGGTATCGACCTCCGCGACGCCACCGACGGCGCCGCCTTCCGCGCCCTCATCCTCGCCAGGCGTCGCAGCTCCGCCCTCCGGCACAAGCCCAGCGCTGCCGAGGGCTCGCCCTCCCGGTGTGCCGCGAGCGAACCCTGATCGCCAGGCCGAGCACCGCTCGAGCCGTGGCGACACTGGCCATTGCCATCCCGCGCATCACCTCTTGCCGTCTGCCGAACGGTCAGAGGGCCCACTCATGACAGCCTCAGCGCGTCAGGCCACTCAGGACGAATGTCGATCCGTCCCGCACAGCCGGGACTACGCCCACAGCCCTCGATCAGCACCGTTATCAGCGATGGCCGTCACGTTTACGAATGACGTATCGTAAAACGATGGTGGCGCAGTCCTGGCCCCAACGACTCAAGAGCATCCGGGCGACGCTCAAGCTGAGCCAGACGGGGTTCGCCTCCCTCATCGGTTTCACCCCGGCCGCGGTCAACCGCTGGGAGACGGGCACCGCGGTCCCCACGGGTCTCGCCGTGGTCCTTCTCGAGCTGCTCTCGAGCGCCCTCCTCCTCCACCCCCGGACGGTGCTCTTCCGCGTCCTCCGCGCCGCCGGTCCCAAGCCCCTCCCCCTCGTCCGCGCGCTCGTGTGGCTCGAGTGGCACCCTACCCAGCTGCCAGGACTACCAGGATCCCCTTCAGCCCCACCGCAACCGATGCCTTTCTCACCCGCGTTACTGCTCCTGGAATTGATCGATTCGCCCAAATCAGGAGACGGCGAAGCTTGATGGGCAGCACTCCACTCGGCATTCCGGGTCACCCGAGAGCACCCTGACGGCCGCTCGGGCGACGTGTCGCAGGGGCGACGACGCGCACGGCATGGGGTCGCCAGTCGCGAGAATTTTGGACTGCTGGAGGGAACGCATGAGGCCATCGCAAGCAGTGATCTCCGTCCTTTTTGCCCCTGGACACCGCCACGGAGCTGGCGCAGGGAGGGGGTCATGGGTACCCCCCCTTCTCCCGGCCTTACCGCGATTATTCTCGAGCTCGCCCGCCGCATGGGCTGGATCCCCGTGTCCGGTGAGTACGGCCGCCTCGACGGCGCCACGCTGACCGTCAGCGCGGCCGACGCCCCGGATCGCGTCCTCTGGCACGGCGCCGCCACCATCTCGTCTCAGTGCGGCCCCCGCCTCCTCTCCCGGGCCGCATACGCCGCCCTCCGCGGCGGTGAGCTGACCACCGACGGCACGCTCGTCCACGAGGGCCAGCGGTACCGGCTCGCGGACGTCTGGACCGGGGAGCACTTCGCGGCCGAGCTCGTGCCTGCCGAGCGATGATCACGTCGCTGCTGGTCGCCCTGTGGGTCGCGCACGGGCTCGCCGCCGTGCCGGCGGTGCTGCTCGCGCGGCGTCGCGTCGAGCATCGGCCGGTCGCGTTGTTCATCGTCTGGACGCTGGTCGCGGACCTCGTGCGGGCGGCGCTCATGGTCTGGGGATGGGCTCCGGCGCGGGCGGCGCTCGGGCCGGTGCCGCCGCTGGCCGGGTGGCCGAGGGTCGCGCACCACCTCGATCAGGTCTTGCTCCTGACGTGGCCGGCCGGGCTCGCGGCGCTGGCCGTCGTGGTGTTCATGCGTGCGCGTCGCGCGGCGCTCGGCGGGCTCGCGTTCGCGTACGTCGCGGCGGTGGTCGCGCTCGTGATCACGTACCCGGCGAACCGGCCGCTCCTGGCGCGCGTGTACGCGCTCGCGTTCCTCGCGGGCGTCGTCGCGGTGATCGCCAGCGCGGTCTCGTGGACGCGACGACGTGAGCGGCCGCGGCCCGAGCACGCGACGACGCTGGTGCTGGGCCTCCTGGACTTCGCGCTGTTCGCAGGACCGTTCGCGCCGCCGGCGCCGCAGCCCTTCGAGCGGTGGAACCTCGCGCAACTGATCTACTTGCTGACCTGGAGCGCGCTCGCGCTCATGAACGGAGGGTTCCTATGGGGTGGGCTTCTGCTGCCACCTTCGGAGCAGAGCGACGCTTCGCAGCGCTCGCGTTGATCGCGCAGGAGAGTGAAGGGCGATGCTGACGCTCATCTGGGTCTGGGCGCTCGCCGCGGCGCTCGTCTGGATCGCGTGGTGGTCGGTCCGCGCCGAGCCCGCCGCCGAGCGCGGCGCGCGCCCCTCGCTCGACGAGCGCAACGACGGCGACGAGGCGGACGATGGACCGCCCGTCGCCCTGATGGGACGCGGCCGCCACCCGCGTCAGCCGGGCCAGGGCAAGGGGCCTACGCCCCTCACGAAGGAGCACGCCGCGAAGCTCCTCTTCGGTCGCACGAAGATGTTCGCGGTCGTCTGGCGCTGGCTCGCGCGCATGAGCATCCCGCTGCACGAGCGCGACGATCTGAGGCAGGACACGTTCGCGAACGCGTGGTCCTCCTGGCACCGCTACGATCCCGCGAAGGGGAGGCCGGAGCCGTGGCTAAACGCGATCGCCTTCCACATCGCGTGCCGGTACCACGCTGCCGAGTGGCGCAAGCGCGAGGAGCTAACCCCGAGCCCGATCGACCCTAGGACCCCGGACGCATCGCCCGACGCCGTCGCCCTGTTGGCTTCCGAGGAGGACCGGCTGGGCGTGCTCGATCTGCTCCAGCAGATCGATGACGTCGGGCTGCGCACTGTCTTGATCGCACATGACATCGACGGGATCCCGATGACGGAGATCGCGGAGCAGCTCGGGATCCCGGAGTCGACGGCCTACAAGTGGCGTGTGCGGGCGCTCCAGGCGTTCGCGGACATCGCACGGCGGACGCGCCAGTAGCGGTACAGCCGACCTGCAAAGACCACGCTCGGGGTGACCATGAACACAGCGCCGCGCGGGGCGCTGCGGTAGCGGTACTGATTGAGGGTTCGCTGAGACGGGGCAGAGGCGCCCGTCGCAGGGGAGGGCGACGGCGCCGCCGCGAGCCGTGGCCGAGGCGAGGCATGTGCAGACCGGCGGGGCACATTCCCGCGCACTCGCCACGCCAGGCATTTCCAACGGAGTGGGTGATCTCGATCGGCGCCAGGTGACAACGTGGCTGGACATGCTCGCGCCCTCCGTTCTGCACGTTTCCGACGAACAGGTGGTTTTCATTGGCAACTTCCTGATTTTGGGGTAAGCTATTCCCCGCGCCTGATCAGGAAGTCGCTTCGCGGCATCTTGGCCATCATCCCCAATTACGGAGCACCGAAGTGAACATCGACTTCTCGAAGCTTGGCGGTAGCGATGCGTCCGACACGATCATCGAGCCGCGCGACCTATTCAACGTTCTGCCAGCCAAAGCACCTCGATACCAGTACCCACGTGACGTCCAGGCGGACGTCTGGGCGCAGTGGTTCGCGCGCCGGAATGAAAACGATCTCACTATCAAGATGAACACCGGCAGTGGTAAGACGGTCGTCGGCTTGGTCATGCTCAAGAGCTGCCTGAATGAGGGTGCTGGGCCGGCGGTGTACGTGGCGCCCAGTCCTCCTCTCGTGAGGCAGGTGCTCGCGGAGGCACAAGCACTCGGAATCGAGACAACCGAAGATCCGATGGCCGCTCGATTCTCGAGCGGCAAGGCCATTCTCATCGTCAACATGCACAAGATCATAAATGGGCGCTCGGTCTTCGGTGTTGGGGACAAGGGGGCCCAGATCCCCATTGGCAGTATGGTGGTCGATGATGCGCACGCATCTCTCGCCGCATCCGAAGAGCAATTCGCAATTCGACTAGCGTCTCCTCATCCCGCGTACACATCACTACTTAATCTTTTCTACCAAGACCTTGAGCGGCAGTCGCCAGCGGGTGCGCTTGAGATCAAGGATGGCGATCCAAATAGGAACATGGTCGTTCCGTACTGGTCTTGGATCGACAAGCAGGATAAGGCTCTGGCGTCGCTACACGCGGAGCGAGTCAGCGACGCATTGAAGTTTAGTTACCCTCTCCTAAAGGAGCACCTCGCGTTCTGCGAGTGTGTCTTCGGAGGATTCGAGCTCGAAATCGCGCCGCGCTGTCTGCCTATCGCAAACATCCCTAGTTTCGCAACGGCGAGGCGTCGCATTTTCATGAGCGCAACATTTGGCGACGATAGCGTCCTTGTTACCCATTTTGACGCCAATCCCGATTCTGTAAAGAAACCGATCGTTCCCAACAGTTCGGGTGACATCGGGGACCGCATCATTCTCGTACCGCAGCACCTCAGCCCGGACTTTACCGACGATGAACTTAAAGAGTATTTTAGCCAATGCTCCACGTGGGCCAATGTCGTTGTGCTGGTCCCCTCGGATCACCGCGCGAAGTTCTGGACTGATGTCGCGGTCGAGACATTGCGGTCGAACAACCTGAGCGAGGGCGTCGGGCGTCTCCGCGCTGGACATGTCGGTCTAGTCGTGCTCGTGAACAAATACGATGGGATCGATCTTCCGGAAGGCGCGTGCAGGATTCTCGTAATCGACGGTCTCCCTGACGTACGCGGCCGGCTGGACAAAATCGAGCAAGGATTGCTGATTAACAGCGACGAGGCGACTCGCGGATCCATACAGCGCGTTGAGCAAGGAATGGGACGCGGCATCCGCTCCAATGACGACTATTGCGCCGTATTTCTCATGGGGCGCTCGCTCACCAGCCAGCTCTACGCACGGAACGCCATGACATTCTTCACGCCAGCGACGCGTGCACAGATTGAATTGTCTGAGCAACTCGCCACGCAGATGCAGCGCCCTACAGTGATGCAGATGCATGACGTCGTCAAGCGATTCCTTGAACGTGAGGACGGTTGGGTTCGGGCCTCTAAGGCGGCAGTCGTAAGGGCCAAGCCCGGTTCAGGCGCGGCGCTGAAGCCCTCTGCGCTCAGCCAACGGCAAGCGTTCAACTCAGCCAGTCGCGGCGATTTCCGGCAGGCTTGCGCGGACATGCAAACGGCAATCGACGCGGAGGCGGATGAGCGCGTTAAGGGATGGCTGCTTTGGCAATTGGCGGAGTATGAGCATCGAGTCGACGCGGCAAAATCCCAACAGACCCTTAAGGGAGCGACCCGCCTGAATCCGCAACTCGTGCGTCCCATGGATGGCATCGAGTATGTTCGACTGCCCGGACAGCTTGCAAGTCAGGCAAGTCTCTGTCTCGAACGATTGCGGAGTACGTATACGAATCAAAATGCATTCGTCGTGGAAATGAATACGTATATCGATGCACTGGTATTTCAACCAGAAACGGCAGAGCGGTTCGAGCGCACGCTCGCCGATTTGGCAGGGGTGCTCGGCTTTGCGGGACAGCAACCGGAACGTGAATTCGGCCGCGGCCCGGATGTCCTTTGGTCCATAGGCCAGCAGCGGTTTCTTGTAATTGAATGCAAAAACGGCGCCACCGTCGAGACAATCTCGAAGGAATATTGTAATCAGCTAACTGGATCGATGACTTGGTTTCAAAATAAATATGGCGAAACGTGCCAAGCCGTACCGCTCATGGTCCATCCAGCGGCTGTCGTCGAATATGCGGCGACAATGCATCCTGCGGCGCGCCTAGTACGCGCCGATCAGCTGAAGGCACTCCGGAGCGCGTTGAGGAACTTCGCGACGTCGGTGGCCGAGAAGCCCCGCTTTGGCACCGAAGCCGACGTCGCGTCTGCTCTCGCGCATCATAAGCTCACGGCGGAGCATTTCGTGAGCACGTATTCGGTCAAGCCTCGTGCAAAGATGTAGCGAAGAGCATGTGGGCACCCCCGATCTCCTCCCCCAGACACGCGGCTGCAAACGAGTCTACATAACACCGGTTCTCCAAGCTCCAAGCACCGACAGTTCACGGGGGCACGTACGCGTCGGCATCCTCGCCGAGCGCCTCGGCGGGCAGGAGTTCGATCCGCTCGACGGACAGATGCTCGGGCAGCGTCTGGCGCCCGTGGGGCGTGTGCTTGGCAGGCTTCTGTTTGGCCCTGCGCCGCGCGCGGCGCTCGGCCGCGACATCGCGCTGCGGATTGCCCGCCGCGCCGGGGCCGCCGCTGCTGCCGCGATTGGCCGCGCCCACGGCGTCGCCGCCTGGCTGGGCCGTCGGCGGCGCTGGGATCGCTCCCACCCGCTCGGACTTTTGGCCGAAGATCTGCCGCCTGAACCGCTCCAGCTCGAGGCTGACCAGCTCGCTGTAGCGGGCCATGAGGATCCGCAGAAAGCTGACGCGAACTCGTCGGTTGCCGTGTCGCAGCTCCGCGCCGCGGTAGCGCCCCGCCCCAGGGTGGCCGCCCAGTGCGGCGCGGTTGCGTCGAACAGAGGGAAGGCCGACTCCGACGGCCTTCCCCCTGTTTCGACGCGCAATTTGCCGATCTATCTGCGATGCAGAAATGGGTGAATGTGTCAAGAGTGTCCCCTCACGGACGCGGTCGCCGACCGTCGCAGGATCAGTGACTTGCGTGAGCACATACACCGCAACGTAACCGCCCGACGGAGGCGGGGCTGACGGCTGCATCGACGCTCGCTACGGTC
>CAYQYG010000038.1:0-24447 GCA_964421485.1 uncultured Polyangiaceae bacterium
GGGCGCGGCAGCGGGCGCGGGCGCGGGCGCGGGCGCGGCGGCCGCAGGCGGCGGCTCGGGGAAGGCCGCCGGCGGCGCTCCGGCGATCACCGCCGCCCGATCGCCCTCCTCCCTCAGCGTCGCGAGCACCGTGCCGACAGGCACCTTGACCCCGGGCGGCACGATCAGCCGCTCGACGACGCCTGCCTGCCAGATCTCGACCTCGATGATGCCCTTCGCGGTCTCCACCAGGACGATCACCTGCCCGCGGCGCACCGCGTCGCCGGGCTTGACGAGCCACTCCCTGAGCGTGCCGGCCTCCATGTCGGCGCCGAGCGCTGGCATCCGGAAGTCAAGCATGCTCTCCCAGCGTCTCCCTGGCCGAACGGACGATGCTCGCCACGCCGGGCAGCGCCGCCTCCTCGAGGTGCCTCGCGTACGGGATGGGGACCTCCGCCGTGCACACGCGCCCTATCGGCGCGTCGAGATCGTAGAAGCCCCCCTCCACGACGCGGGCCACGATCTCCGCGGAGAGACCGCCGCTCCTCCACCCCTCGTCCACGACCACCGCGCGGCGCGTCCTCGCCACCGTCGCGAGGATCGCCTCGGTGTCGAGCGGCCGCAGCGTCCGCAGATCGAGCACCTCGGCCTCGATCCCCTCGCGCGCGAGCTCCTCGGCCGCCTGCATCGCCTTCGGGAGCGAGCCGCCGTACGTGATGATGGAGACATGCGCGCCCGGGCGCCGGACCGCCGCCCGATCGATCGAGGCAGGCGGCGCCTCGGCCGGGATCTCGCCCTCGAGCTGATAGAGGCCGACGTGCTCGGCGATGAGGACGGGGTTCGGGTCCTCTATGGCCGGCCACAGCATCCCGCGCGCGTCCTCGATCGTCGCGGGCGCGAGGACCTTGATCCCGGGGACGTGGGCGAACCAGCCCTCGAAGCTGTGCGAGTGCTGCGCGGCGAGCTGGCGGCCGGCGCCGGTCGCCATCCGGATGACGAGCGGTATCGGGAGCTGTCCCCCCGACATGTGCAGTATCGTGGCCGCGTTGTTCACGATCTGATCGAGCGCCAGCAGGCTGAAGTTGCAGGTCATGATCTCGACGATGGGGCGCAGCCCGCCCATCGCGGCGCCGATCCCGGCGCCCACGAACGCGGACTCCGAGAGCGGCGTGTCCCGCACCCGCTCGGGGCCGAGCTCGGCGAAGAGCCCCCGGCTCACGGCATAGCAGCCGCCGTAGCGGCCCACGTCCTCGCCCATGAGCAGCACCCGCGGGTCGCGCTCCATCGCCTCGCGGATCGCGGCGCGCACGGCCTCGCGATACGTCGTGCGGATCATCCCCTCACGCCCCGCGACCATCCTCGCCTCGCTCCGCGTACACGTACCTGGCCAGGTCCTCCACGGGCTCCCACGCGCCCGCCTCGGCGAACGCGACCGCGTCGTCGATCTCGGCCGCGACGTCGACTTCCATTCGCGCGAGATCGGTGTCCTTCGCCGCGCCGGCCGCGAGGAGCCGCGCCGAGGCCGCGGGGATCGGGTCGCGCAGCTTCCACGCCTCGACCTCGGCCCTGTCGCGGTAGAGCTCCGCGTCGAACATCGAATGGGCGCGGAATCGATAGGTCCTGAGCTCGAGGAACACCGGCCCCCGCCCCTCCCTCACCGACGCCGCCGCCTCGCGGGCGGCGCGCTCGACCGCGTCGACGTCCATTCCGTCGACGGCCGAGGCCGGCACGAGGTAGCTCCTCGCCTTCTCGGCGATGTCGACCTGCGCCTGCGCGTACCGGAGCGCCGTGCCCATCGCGTACAGGTTGTTCTCGCACGCGAACAGGACGGGGAGGCCCCAGAGCGCGGCGAGGTTCAGCGACTCGTGGAAATAGCCCTCGGCGACCGCGCCGTCGCCGAAGAAGCACGCCGTCACGGCCCTCCGGCCGAGCACCTTGTCGGCCAGCGCGAGGCCCACCGCGATCGGTATGCCGCCCGCGACGATGGCGTTGCCCCCGTAGAACCGCTTGCCCGCGTCGAACAGGTGCATCGAGCCGCCGCGGCCGCGGCTGCACCCCTCGAGCTTGCCGTACATCTCGGCCATGATGCTCCTCGCGCTCACGCCGCGCGCGAGGGCGTGCCCGTGCTCGCGGTACGTCGACACCACCGCGTCCTCGGGGCCGAGCGCGCGGAGCACGCCCACGGCGACCGCCTCCTCCCCGATGTACAGGTGCAGGAAGCCCCGGATCTTGCCGGCGCCGTAGAGCTCCGCCGCCTTCTCCTCGAAGCGCCGTATCCGCACCATCTCGCGGAGGCGCGCGAGGTCGTCCGCCGCGCCGGGCGCCGTCATGCGGGCTCCTCGAGCGTGGAGGTGTCGCCCTCGGGCAGCCCCAGCTCGCGCGCCTTGAGCAGCCGGCGCATGATCTTGCCGCTCCGCGTGCGCGGGAGGGTCCTCATGAAATCTATCTCCTTCGGCGCCACGGCCGCGCCCAGGCGGCTGCGCCCGAAGCCGAGCAGCTCGCGCCGGAGCTCCTCGCTCGGCTCGTGGCCGCGCTTCAGCGACACGAACGCCTTGACCACCTCCATCGCCACGGGGTCCGGCTTGCCGATGACGCCCGCCTCGGCGACGGCCGGGTGCTCCATCAGCGCGCTCTCCACCTCGAACGGGCCGATGAGGTGCCCCGAGGACTTGATGACGTCGTCCGCCCTGCCGACGAACCAGAAATAACCCTCCTCGTCGCGCCTCGCGAGATCGCCGCTCAGGTACCATCCGCCGGCGAAGCACCTGCGATAGCGCTCCTCCTCGTGCAGGTAGCCGCGGAACATCGACGGCCACCCCGGGCGGAGCGCGAGCTCGCCCTCCACGCCCGGCTCCTCGATCACGCGCGCGCCGCCGCCCTCGCGCCGCACGATGGCGGCCTCGACGCCGGGCAGCGGGCGGCCCATCGAGCCCGGCTTGATATCCATCGACGGGTAATTGGCGATCATGATCCCGCCCGTCTCCGTCTGCCACCAGTTGTCGTGGATCGGCAGGCCGAGCGCGGCCTCGCCCCAGCGCACGGCCTCCGGGTTGAGCGGCTCGCCGACGCTGGCGATGAAGCGCAGCCGGGAGAGATCGTATCGCCGCGGCAGCTCCGGACCGGCCTTCATCAGCATCCGGACCGCGGTCGGCGCCGTGTACCATATCGTCACGCGCTGGGCCTCGAGGATCGAGTACCAGCGCTCGGCGTCGAAATCGGCCTCGTCCACGATCGACGTGATCCCGTGCGACAGCGGCGAGAGGATGCCGTACGAGGTCCCGGTCACCCAGCCCGGATCCGCGGTGCACCAGAAGACGTCCTCGTCGTGGAAATCGAGGGCGAGCGCGCCCGTCGCGTGGTGCGCGACGATGGCGGCGTGCACGTGGAGCGCGCCCTTCGGCGCGCCGGTGGTCCCGCTCGTGAAATGGAGCAGCGCGGGGTCCTCGGGATCGGTGGGCTCGATGGTCATCCGGTCCCCGGCCTGCGCGAGCAGCGCGCCGAGATCGCGCGCGCCGGGCGCGGCCGCCGCGCCGCCCTCGGCCCCGACGAGCAGCACGTGCTCGAGGTCGGGCAATGCGCCGCGAATGGCGGCGACCTTCCTCCGGTGGAGCGCCGCCGTGGTCACGAGCGCGCGCCCCTGCCCGATGGCGAGCCGCGCGCGGATGGGCTCGGGCCCGAAGGCCGAGAACAGCGGGCAGAAGACGCTGCGATTCTTGAGCGCGCCGAGGGCCGCCACGTAGAGCTCGGGGATCCGCCCGGCGAGCGCGAAGACGCGATCGCCCCTCTCGACCCCGAGCGACCGGAGCGCATTGGCGAACCGGCTCGCCTGCGCGTCGAGCTCCGCGTACGTCAGATCGCGGACGGAGCCGTCCTTGCCGAGGAACCGGAGGGCGACGCGCCCGGCGCGGGGCCCGGCCGCGTGCCTGCCCGCTGCCTCGTGGGCGATGTTGAGCCCGCGGCCGCCGGGCAGCCCGTCGAGCGCGAGGCGGGCGCGCTCCCACGAGAAGCCCGCGCACACCTCCTCGTAGCTCCGCATGTTGGGGATCACCCCCCCAGGCGCCGCGATCTTCCTTATCCGCTCACGACTCATGTCCGCTCACGATTTGCTCATGGCCCCGCCCGCGCACGGCGGTGGCAGGGGCAGCAAATCGCGAGCCAGGCGCGGACCGTGCACGCCGCCCGGCATGACCCGGTACATCCGCTGGTTCGACGAGATCTCGCTCGCCGACGTGCCCGCCGTCGGGGGGAAGAACGCCTCGCTGGGCGAGCTCCGCCGCGAGCTCGTCCGCCTGGGCATCCGCGTGCCGGCGGGCTTCGCGGTCACGGCGGAGGCGTATCGCCGCGTCGTCGACGGCGCGGGCCTCCGCCCCCGGATCGCGGAGCTGCTCGCCGGGCTCGACAAGACGGACACGGAGGCGCTCGCCGCCCGGGCGGGCGAGGTGCGCCGGCTCATCGAGGGCGCCGGCATCCCCGAGGACGTCTGGCGCCAGATCGCCGCCGCCTATGATCACCTCCGTGACGCCGAGCGCGCGGAGTCCGTCGCGGTCCGCTCGTCCGCCACGGCCGAGGACCTCCCGACCGCGTCGTTCGCCGGGCAGCAGGAGAGCTTCCTCAACGTCTCGGGCCACGAGGCGCTGCGGGCGGCCTGCGCGAGGTGCCTCGCGAGCCTGTTCACCGATCGCGCCGTGTCCTACCGGATCGACCAGGGATTCGATCACCTCCGCGTCGCGCTGTCGATAGGCGTGCAGCGCATGGTCCGGTCCGATCGCGCGGCGAGCGGGGTGATGTTCACGCTCGACACCGAGACTGGCTTCCGCGACGTGGTCCTCGTCAACGCGGCCTATGGCCTCGGGGAGAACGTGGTCAAGGGGACGATCGATCCGGACGAGATCTACGTCTTCAAGCCCACCCTCGGCGCCGCGAGGCGGCCGATCCTGCGCAGGCGGGTGGGCGAGAAGCAGCTCCGCCTGGTCTACTCCGACCGCCCGGGCGAGCCGCCCACCCGCAACGAGCCTGTCTCCGAGGCCGAGCGCCGCCGGCTCTCCATCACCGACGGCGAGGCGCTCGAGCTCGCGGCCGCGGGCGCGCGCATCGAGCAGCATTACTCGCGCAAGGCGGGCCGCGACACGCCCATGGACATCGAATGGGCGAAGGACGGCATTTCAGGGGAGCTCTTCGTCGTCCAGGCGCGCCCCGAGACCGTGGAGGCGCAGCGGTCCGCCGGCGTGATCGAGCGCCACGTGCTCGAGGAGCGGGGCGAGGTCCTCGCGCGGGGCAAGAGCGTCGGGCAGCGGATCGGCGCCGGGAGGGCGCGCGTCATCCTGGATCCCGCGCACCTCGAGGCGTTCCAGACCGGCGAGGTGCTCGTCGCCGAGACGACGACGCCCGACTGGGAGCCCGTGATGAAGCGCGCCGCGGCCGTGGTCACGGAGCGCGGCGGCCGCACGTGCCACGCGGCGATCGTCTCGCGCGAGCTGGGCATCCCGGCCGTGGTCGGCGCGGCGGAGGCCACCCGCCGCGTCCCTCCGGGCGAGGACGTCACCGTCTCCTGCGCCGAGGGCGACGACGGCTACGTCTATCGCGGCAGGCTCCGGCACCGCGTGGAGGAGGTCGAGGCCGGCGCGCTCCCGCGCCCCCGCACGCACATCCAGATGAACGTCGGCGACCCGAGCAAGGCGTTCTCCCTGGCGGCGATCCCCAATGACGGCGTCGGGCTCGCGCGCATCGAGTTCATCATCAACAACGCGATCCAGGTCCACCCGATGGCGCTCCTCCACCCCGAGCGCGTGGCCGATCCGGAGGCGCGCGCGAGGATCGCGGAGCTGACGCGGGGCCACGCGGACGGCGCCGATTACTTCGTCGACCGCCTGGCCGAGGGGGTGGGCATGATCGCGGCGGCCTTCTATCCGAAGCCGGTCGTCGTGCGCCTCTCTGATTTCAAATCGAACGAGTACGCGAAGCTCATCGGCGGCGAGGCGTTCGAGGCGCGCGAGGAGAACCCCATGCTCGGCCTGCGCGGCGCGGCGCGCTACACGCACCCCTCGTACGCCGAGGCCTTCGCGCTCGAGTGCCGCGCGATGAGGCGCGTGCGCGAGGAGATGGGGCTCGTCAACGCGCGCCTCATGGTCCCGTTCTGCCGGCGCGTCGAGGAGGGCGAGCGGGTGCTCGCCGAGCTCGCGAGGCACGGCCTCCGGCGCGGCGAGGCCGGGCTCGAGGTGCTGGTGATGTGCGAGATCCCGAACAACGTGATCCAGATCGACGAGTTCTGCCGGCTGTTCGACGGCATCTCCATCGGCTCGAACGATCTGACCCAGCTCACGCTCGGCGTGGATCGCGACTCGGCGCTCGTGGCCTTCGATTTCGACGAGCGGGATCCGGGCGTCCTCGAGATGCTGCGGCAGGCGGTCCTCGGCGCGCGGAGGAGCGGGCGGCACTCGGCGATCTGCGGCCAGGCGCCCTCCGATTACCCCGAGATGGCCGCCTTCCTCGTCGGGCTCGGGATCGACGCGCTGTCGCTCAACCCCGACAGCGTGCTCAAGACGACGATGGCCGTGCTCGAGCTCGAGGCGTCGCTCGCGAGCTCGGGACGGCCGCCCGCCGCGCCCCCGGGCGAGGCGCGAGCGGCCTAGTCCTGAAAAGAAACGAGAGGTCTCCATGCTATTCCGAGATCGAGTCGATGCGGGGCGGCGCCTCGCCTCCGCGCTGAGGAGCCACCAATACGAGGGGCCTATCGTCCTCGGGCTCCCGCGCGGCGGGGTCCCCGTGGCCTACGAGGTCGCGCGGGCGCTCTCGGCGCCGCTCGACGTCTGGGTCGTGCGCAAGATCGGCGCCCCCATGCAGGAGGAGCTGGGCGTGGGCGCCCTGGCCGAGGGAGGAGAGGTGTACCTCAACGAGGGTCTGATGGACGAGATCGGCCTGTCGCCCGAGGACGTCGCCGAGGTCATCGATCGCAAGACCGTCGAGGTGAGGGACCGCGTCCGGCGCTTCCGGCACGGAGAGCCGCCGCCCGAGCTCGCGGGCCGCACGGCCATCGTCGTCGACGACGGCATCGCGACCGGAGGGACGATGCGCGCCGCGCTCCGGGCGATCCGGCGCCGCCGGCCGGAGCGGCTCGTCCTGGCCGTCCCCGTCGCCGCCGCGAGCACGCTCGAGTCGCTGCGCCCGGAGGCCGACGAGGTGGTCTGCCTCGACGAGGATCCCTACCTCATGGCGGTCGGCGCTTATTACGTGGATTTCACCCAGACGACCGACGACGACGTCATCGAGCTGCTCTCCCGCGCGCGCCGGGGCCACGCGGGCGCGGACGGCGAGGAGGAGGAGCGCCGGGATCCGGCGGCCGGCCGCCCGGCGCAGAGGGCGAAGCCGTGAGCGAGCGCCCGCTGACCCTGTTCCTCTGCGGCGACGTGATGACGGGCAGGGGCGTGGACCAGATCCTGCCCCACCCGAGCGAGCCGCGGATCCACGAGCCCTTCATGGACGACGCGAGGGATTACGTGGTGCTCGCGGAGCGGGTGAGCGGCCCGATCCCGCGGCCCGTCGATTTCGCCTACGTCTGGGGAGACGCGCTGGACGAGCTCGAGCGGGCCGCGCCCGACGCGCGGATCATCAACCTCGAGACCAGCGTGACCCGGAGCGATCGCTGGGAGGACAAGGGCATCAATTACCGGATGCACCCGGACAACGTCCCGTGCCTCTCGGCGGCCCGGATCGACGCCTGCGCGCTCGCGAACAACCACGTGCTCGATTACGGCGAGGAGGGCCTCGTCGAGACCCTCGACGCGCTCTCGGCGGCCGGCGTGAAGCGCGCCGGAGCGGGCCGCGACCTCGCGGAGGCGCGCGCGCCCGCGGTGATCGAGGTCCCCGGAGAGGGCAGGATCGTCGTCTTCGCCTTCGGGACGGAGGACAGCGGCGTCTCGCCGGGCTGGGGCGCGGCCGGCGACCGGCCCGGGGTGGACCTCCTGCCGGACCTGTCGGACGCGACCGCGTTCGAGATCGGCGAGCGCGTCCGGCGCGCGAAGCGCTCGAACGATATCGTCGTCGCGTCTATCCACTGGGGTGGCAACTGGGGCTACGAGGTCCCCCTCGAGCACGTGCGCTTCGCGCACCGGCTCGTCGACGGCGGCGTGGACCTCGTCCACGGGCACTCCTCCCATCACCCGCGGCCGATCGAGGCGCACGAGGGAAAGCTCATCCTCTACGGCTGCGGGGACTTCCTCAACGACTACGAGGGGATCGCCGGGCACGAGCATTTCAGGGGCGATCTGACCCTGATGTACTTCGCGAGCGTGGTCCCCTCCACGGGGGAGCTCCAGCGGCTGGAGATGACGCCGATGCGGATCCGGAAGCTCCGGGCGCGCCGCGCCCCGCTCGAGGACGCCCGCTGGCTCCAGGGCACGATCGAGCGGGAGAGCGCCGGGTTCGGCTCGCGCGTGAGGCTCGAGCGGGACGGGCGCCTGACGCTGCGCTGGAGCTGAGCGCTCCGTCCGGGCGCTCGCCAGCGGTCCGGCGCCACGCTCGTGCCCCTGGTCACCGGGCCCCGGCGCCCTCAGAATGGCGCTCATGCGCTGGCTCAAGGAGCTCAAGCTGAAGATGCCGTCCCCCTCGGAGGCCCTCCCCGGGCGCGCCCAGAGGATGCCCGTCCCGTCGAGGCACTTCGTCCTCGGGACCCCGATCGCGCCGCCGTTCCCGGAGGGGATGCAGACGGCCATGTTCGGCATGGGCTGCTTCTGGGGCGCCGAGAGGAAATTCTGGCAGACGGAGGGGGTATACAGCACGGCCGCCGGCTACGCCGCGGGGCTCACGCCCAACCCGCTGTACCGGGAGGTCTGCTCGGGCCAGACCGGCCATAACGAGGTCGTGCTCGTCGTCTTCGATCCGGAGGCGGTGAGCTACGAGGCCCTGCTCAAGGTGTTCTGGGAGAACCACGACCCGACCCAGGGAATGCGCCAGGGCAACGACGTCGGCACGCAGTACCGGTCGGGCGTGTATTGCCACGGCGAGGCGCAGAGGCGCGCCGCGGAGGCGTCGAAGGCGGCCTACCAGGAGGTCCTCTCGGCCGCCGGCCACGGCGCGATCACCACCGAGATCCAGGGCGCGCCCGAGTTTTACTACGCCGAGGAGTATCACCAGCAATACCTCGCCAAGAACCCCGACGGCTATTGCGGACTGGGCGGCACCGGCGTCGCCTGCCCGATCGGGCTGGCCAGGACCGGGTGACGGGCGCGGCGCGCCCCCGCGACCGCGGCCGGCCGGTATCGCTTGCGCGGCGGGGGGGCTCTTGTTAGGGTCGGCCCGGGTGTCGCGGTCGCCTCCGTGACAGGTTTGTTCGGCTGGTCGGGCCGCCAGCCGCTACGGAGGCGGCTTCATGTCTGGATCATCGAGCGATGGGGCGCCGGGTCGCGCGCCCTCGACCCGGGACCCGGAGCTGACGCACCCCAGGCACGCGCCCGAGACCTGGGCGCCCGCCCGGCGCGTCGCGGATCGATTGCTCCGACCGCTCGAGCGGTTCCTGCACGTCGAGGCCGCGAGCGGCATCGTCCTGCTCGCGGCGGCCGTCGTCGCCCTCGTCTGGGCCAACTCGGCCTGGGCGGCGTCGTACGAGGCGCTATGGCACACGCCGATCACCCTGGGGATCGGGCGGCACGTGCTCACCCAGTCGATCCATTTCTGGGTCAACGACGGCCTGATGACGATCTTCTTCCTCGTCGTCGGCCTGGAGATCCGGAGGGAGATCCACTCCGGGGAGCTGTCCGAGCTCCGGCGCGCGATCCTGCCGATCGTCGCCGCGCTCGGCGGAATGGCCGCGCCGGCCCTCATCTACCTCGCGCTGAACCAGGCCCCCGACGTCCGCCACGGCTGGGGCACGCCCACGGCGACCGATATCGCGTTCGCCGTCGGCGTGCTCGCGCTGCTCGGGAAGCGCGTCCCGCCGGCGCTCCGCGTGCTCCTGCTCGCGCTCGCCATCATCGACGACATCGGGGCGATCGTGCTGATCGCGGTCTTCTATTCGTCGGGCGTCGCGTGGACGGGGCTCGCCGTCGCGGCGGGCGGGATCGCCGCCGTCCTGCTCATGCAGCGCCTCGGGGTGCGCCGCGCGCTCGCCTATGTCCTGCCGGGCGCGGTCGTCTGGGCAGGCATGCTCCGCGCCGGCGTGCACCCGACCATCGCGGGCGTCCTCCTGGGCCTCTTGACCCCTGTGCGGTCGTGGTTCGGCGACGCGGGGTTCGTCGCGACCGCGCGCGGGGCCATCGAGGAGATCCAGTCCCACGCGCGGCGGCACGACTCCCGGATCGACGATTACCTCGCGCCGCTCCGGCGCATGCGGCAGGCGCAGCGGGAGGCGCTGCCGCCGGTCGTGCGGGTCCAGGCCGCGCTGCACCCCTGGGTGGCCTACGGGATCATGCCGCTGTTCGCGCTGGCGAACGCCGGCGTCAGCGTCCGCGGCGTCGCGACCGGCGCGCCCGCGAGCGGGATCATGCTCGGCGTCGGGCTCGGCCTCGCGCTCGGGAAGCCGATAGGCATCCTCGCCTCGAGCTTCGCGGCGGTGCGAGCGGGGCTGTGCGCGCTCCCGCGGGGCGTGGGCTGGCGGGGCATCATGCTGGTCGGAATGGTCGCCGGGATCGGCTTCACGATGGCGATCTTCATCGCCGGCCTCGCGTTCCCGGACCCGGCCAGGCTCGGCGTCGCGAAGCTCGCGGTCCTCCTCGGCTCGCTCGCGTCGGCCGTCGCCGGCCTGCTGATCGGCCGGGCGGCCCTGCCCGCGGCCCTCGAGCCCGGCGCCGCGATCACCGTGGACGAGGCCGAGCAGGCCACGGATCAATAACCATTCTCGAATTCTCTTCAGCCGCCCACGAACGGCGCGAGCAGGTAGACCTCGTCCCCGTCGGCGAGCGGGCGGTCGAGGCCCTCGTCGACCGGGCAGCGCTCGCCGTTGAGCATCAGGGTGTGGCGGAGGTGCGGGCTCGTCGCGATCGCCTCGCGCAGGGGGATGCCGCGGCGCTCCGCGGCGTCGAGCAGCGCCCCGAGCGTCGCGCCGGGAGGCAAGTCGAGGTGCTCGTCCGCGTCGTACCACCCCGACGCGGTCCGCCCCCTGAGCAGGACGTGGACGCGGACGCCGCCGCGATCGCGCCCGAGCAATCGATCGATCGCGCCGCGGACGCTCATGGATCGACGTAGCCCTCGAGCAGCGCCGTGACGCCCAGCGCGTCGGCGCGCGCCCGCGAGAGCCGGCCCGTCTCCGGGTCCCAGCACATCGAGCGATAATAATCCTGCTTGAGCGCGAGGAGCGGCACCTTGACGCCCTTGAGCGGCCCGCTCCGGAGGAGGCCGTCGCCCTCGCCGAGCATCCGCGGGTGCGGGCCGAAATCACCGGGCTTGAGCCCCTCGCGCAGGTTGAACGCGTTGCGCAGGTTCTGGATGCGCTCGCCGGCCTCGAGCAGGTCGCGCTCGGTCATGCCCCAGCCCGTCAATGCGTTCACGAGGTCGAGCCAGGGGAGCCCGCCCGTGAGGCTCGTGAACAGGCAGATGCCGAGGCCGTTCATCACCTGATGTGAATTGCTGAAATGGGCCTGCGCCCTGCCCTTCCCCTCCGTCCCGTGCCAGGCGACGCTGACCTCCTTCGGGTCCACGGCCCCGGGGAGCGAGAACGCGGCGTTGAAGGTCTCGTTCCAGGACGCCGTGCCCGCGGTGTGCCGGCCGGGCGTGGGATCGGAGACGTAGGTGACGCCCATGAGCGAGGAGAAGCGGGAGTCGTGATAGGCCGGCTCCTGCCCGTGCACGTGCACGGCGAACCGCTCGCTCCCCTTGCCGACGTGCGCCGACGCGTGCGCGACGCCGTGGCGGAGCCACTCGCCGCACCCCTCGCCCTCACCCATCTTGACGGTCAGCGCGAGCGCGCCCTCGCCGTTGCCCCAGCGCATGTCGATGCCGTCGAGATCGGCCGCGGAGAGGATCCCCTCCTCGACCGCCTCGCACACCCAGGCGAGCGTCGCGCTGGAGCTCACGGCGTCGATGCCATAGCGATTGCAGGCGTCGTGACAGGCGGTGACGAGCTCGATGTCGTCGTTCAGGAGGCCCGCGCCGAAGCCGACGATGGTCTCGTAATCGGGCCGGCGCACGTCGGAGAGCCCGCGGCCCTTGACGGCGACGATCCCCTTGCACGGCATGGGGCAGTCGCCGCACGAGAGCCTCTTCGTGACGAGCTTGCCGACCTCCGGGCCGTCGAGCTTCATGCTCCGCGTGGCGAGCGGGAACTCGGCGGCCGCGACGCCCTTCCAGTTCTTGATCGGCGCGTCCCCGTTCTCGACGCTGATCGCGACCCCGCCCGTCGTGCCGTGGTCGGAGAGGAGCTGCCGCATGGCCTGCTGCGGCGCCTCGGCCTTCATCCCGAGCCGGGTCATGAGCCGGTACATGAACCCGAGCCACCGCCTGGGCTTCGTGAGCCAGGAGATGAGCCGCATGAGCCACGAGAGCGAGCGCTTGTACTCGGCCGTGATCGCCTGGCAGACCTCGCGGAACCGCTCCGGATCGGCGATCGGGACCTCGCCCGCCCCCGAGACGACGATCGCCTTGAGGTTCTTCGATCCATAGATGGCCCCGAACCCCTGGCGCCCGAAGGCGTGATAGCGGTCATTCATGACGCTGGCGATGCGCGACAGCCTCTCCCCTGCCGGCCCGATCGCGCTGACGCCGACCTCCGATCTGCGGCCATGTCGGGCCCGCAGCGCGTCGAACGCCGGCGGGATCTCCTGGCCCCAGAGGTCCCCGGCCGGCTCGAAGGCGACCTCGCCGTCGCGCACGACGAGCACGGTGGGCTCGCTGGCCCGGCCGGTGACGATCAGCGCGTCGAACCCGGCGCGCCGGAGCTGGATGGCGACGCTCCCGCCCGAGTTCGAGTCGGCCCAGGTGCCGGTGAGCGGCGATTTGCCGACGATCTGGATGCGCCCGGAGAAGGGGGTGCGCACGCCGGTGAGCAGCCCCGAGACGATCGCGAAGCAGGCCTCCGGCGCGAGCGCGTCCGCGCCCGCCGGGAAGTGCTTCCACATGAGGTACGCGCCGAGGCCGTACCCGCCGAGGAACTGCCTGTGGACGGCCTCGTCGATCGGCTCGACGCGGGAGGTGCGGGCCGTCAGGTCGACGACGAGCGCGCGGCCGTGGGTGCCATATCGTGCGGCGGGGGGCCTGTCGGGCATGGGGGCGTCCTCGGGGCGGGGATCCCCTATACTGCGGGCCTGCGGGCGGAGGTTTCAAGCAGCAACCTTCGTGCGGCCACGGCTAGCCCCGCCGGGCCACGACGCGCGCGTAGAGGTCCCGCCGCGGCAGGCCGAGCTCCACCGAGAGCTCCTCGGCGATGTGCTTCGGCCGGCGGCCGCGGGCGAGCTCGCGGTCGATCCGCGCGTCGATCTCTTCATCGCTCAGCGCGGGCCCGCCGGCGATGTCGGCCGGGCCCAGCACGAGCGTGATCTCGCCCAGCCATTCCCGCTCGAGCGCGGCGAGCTCCTCCAGCGTGCCCCGGACGAGCTCCTCGTGGATCTTCGTGAGCTCGCGGGCGACCATTGCGGGCCGGCGCGGGGCGCGCTCCGCCAGGTCGCGGAGCGTCTCCGCGAGCCTCCGCGGCGATTCGAAGAGCACCACGGCCTCGGGGGTCGCCGCCGCCTGGGAGAGGGCCTCGCCGCGCTCCCGCCCCGATCGGGGCAAGAAACCCAGGAATCGAAACCCGCCCGTCACCATTCCTGACACGCTCAGCGCGGCGGTCACGGCGGAGGGGCCCGGGATGGCCACGACGCGGAGCCCGGCGGCGGCCGCCGCGCGCACCAGCGCGGTGCCGGGGTCGCTCACCACGGGGGTGCCGGCGTCGGTCATCATCGCGATCGATTCGCCGGATTCGAGGCGCGCCAGCGCGCGGGCGACGTCGGCGGCGGTCGCGTGCGCGTCGAAGCGGTCGACGGGCTTCCCTTCGATGCCCAGGTGCGAGAGGAGCGCGCGGGCGCGGCGGGTGTCCTCGGCGAGGACGCGGTCCGCGGCGCGGAGCGTGTCGATCGCGCGGAGCGTGATGTCGCCGAGGTGGCCGATGGGCGTGGCGACGACGTGCAATGCGCCGCCCGGCGGAGCGGCGCGGTCAGCGGGCGGAGGGGCGGACAAGGGTCAGCCGCCGACCTCTACGGCGTCGCCGAGCTCCTCCTTGAGGTAGGCGCGCAGCTTCGCGGTGAGGCGCGCCTCGAGCTGGCGGACGCGCTCGCGGGAGACGCCGAACTCCTGGCCGAGCTCCTGGAGCGTCAGGGGCTCCTCCGCGATCATCCGCTTGTCGAAGATGATCACGTCCTTGCCCTTCAGGGTCTCGCGGAACCTCGCGAGGTGATCCTGCACGACGCGGCTGGTCTCGCTGATCTCGAAGGCGCGATCGGGGGGGACGTGCGGGCCCTGCATCAGCTCGATGCGGGCGATCTGGCGGCCCTCGGCGTCGCCGACGGGGGCGTCGAGCGAGCCCTCGCTCGAGGAGAGGCGGTGATCCATGTCGACCACCTCCTTCTCGTCGACCGAGAGGCGCTTCGCGATCTCGGCGGCCGTGGGCTCGATGCCCATCGCGGAGAGCTTCGCCTTCTCCTTGCTGAGGTTGAAGAAGAGCTTGCGCTGCGCCTGCGTGGTCCCGAGCTTCACGAGGCGCCAGTTGTTGAGGATGAACCGGAGGATGTACGCGCGGATCCACCAGGCCGCGTAGGACGAGAGCTTGACGCCGCGGTAGGGGTCGTAGCGCTTCACGGCCTGCATCAGGCCGATGTTGCCCTCCTGGATGAGGTCCATGATGTTGCGGTACGCGCGGCGGTACTCGTACGCGAGCTTCACGACGAGGCGCAGGTTCGCGGTGACGAGGCGCGCGGCGGTCGCGACGTCCTGCGTCTTCGCGTAGTGCTGCGTGAGCTGCTTCTCCTCGTCGGAGGTGAGCAGCGGGTGGCGCCCGACCTCGTGCAGGTAGGCGGCGAGCGGATCGCTGCGCGAGAGCGCGGCGCGGTTCGTCAGGCCGCTCGGCTCGCGGGCCCGCTTGCGGCCCTTGGGGGCGACGTCGAAGCTCTCCAGCGGGGCCGGCTCGTCGATGATCTCGCCGACGACCTCGATGACCTCGCCTTCACCGAGATCGCCCGCCGGATCGGCCGCGTCGCCCTCGTCCTGTCGCGGCTCGCCCTCGGCGCCGGCGTGATCCGGTTCGACATTTGGGGCTCCGGGTCGCCTGGCGGCGCCCTCCGCCCCGGGCCCCGGGCCGCCCTTGCGCCCCGCCCGTCCGGCGGCCCGCTTCCTCGGCTTCGGCGCGGCCGCTCCCTTCACTGGCTTCTTTTGCGGCTCGCTCTTGGTCTTGGACACCCGAACCTCGCAGCGTGGCTTCTATAGTACAGCTCTTTCGGGAGGCGCCAGCTTGTGCCCTCGCCCGCCCGGTGAGCTCCTCGGGATCCCTCCACGCACGCCGCCGTACCGCAGCGGCGAGGGATCGTGCTAACACGCCTGCCCGGAAATCGACGGGCTCCGCGCGGGTGATCCCCCCGCCGCGCCCCGGATCCCGGCCCCCCTCGTGGACTCGCGCCCGCCCTCCATACCCCAGCGCCCGCGCTCGCTGCGGCCCTGGTATCTCGTCGCGGCGATGCTGCTGACGTGGATCATCGGCGTGCGCGGGCTCGTGGGGGGCTGCGGCGCGGCGGCGTACCTGCACGGCGGGACCACGCCCGACGTGGCGGCGGTCGCGCGGGAGGCGCGCGATCAGGGGGATCCGTTCGAGTTCACGTTCCTCGTGCTCGAGGCTGCCCAGGCGCGGGCGCTCTGCGATTTCCAGTCGGTGACGTTCCCGCTCAGCGTGGCGAAGATGCTGCTCGGGGGGCTGCTCCTCGCGGCGAGCGCGGGCGCGCTCGGCGGCAGGCCGGGCGCGCGCGGCCTGGCGCTGCAGGCGCTCGCGGCGACCGCGGCGTTCGCGGCGATCGAGTACGCGCTGACGCGCGGGATGCGCGGGGCGTGGATCGCGGAGGTGGTGCGCGCGGGCGCGAGCCTGCCCGTGGATCTGCCCGAGCGGCGGAGCCTGACCTCGCCGGGGCTGTGGTGGGCGGCCGAGCGGGTGCGCTTCTTCGTGTTCGAGCTCGGCTCGCTGGCGCTGGCCGCGGTGGCGCTGACGCGCGAGCGCACGAGGGCCTATTTCGACGCCGTCCGGGAGGCGGCGGAGGGATCGCAGGACCCGTGAGCGAGGGGGGCGGCCGCGAGGACGGCCCCGGGCCCGGGGCGGAGGGAGCGCGACCCGGAGCCGAGCGAGCGGCCAGGGCCGCGGAGGACGCGCCGCGCGTGGCGATCCTGCCGGACGACCTCGCGAACCAGATCGCCGCGGGCGAGGTGGTCGAGCGGCCCTCGAGCGTGGTGAAGGAGCTCGTCGAGAACGCGCTCGACGCGGGCGCGCGGCGGATCCGCATCGACGTCGAGGGCGGCGGCGTGGGGCTCGTGCGCGTCGCCGACGACGGGAGCGGGATGAGCCGCGAGGACGCGTCGCTCGCGGTGCTGCGGCACGCGACCAGCAAGATCGCGCGCCCCGAGGACCTGCACGCGATCCGGAGCTTCGGCTTCCGCGGCGAGGCGCTGCCGAGCATCGCGTCGGTGAGCCGCTTCGCGCTGCGCACGCGCCGCGAGGGCGACGAGGAGGGCACCGAGATCCGCATCGAGGGCGGCGGCCCGGCGCGCGTGGCGCTCTGCGGCTGCGCGGTGGGCACGATCGTCGAGGTGCGCGACCTGTTCTTCAACGTGCCCGCGCGCCGCAAGTTCCTCCGCGCGATCGGGACCGAGTCGGCGCACGTGACCGAGGTGGCGCAGGCGATCGCGCTGGGCGAGCCGTCGATCACGGTGGTGCTCTCGCGCGAGGGCCGGGTCGCGCGCGAGTGGCTGCGCGCCTCGAGCCGCGCGGAGCGGGCGCGCGCGGCGCTCGACCAGGAGGAGCTCGCGACGTGCCTGGGCGAGCGCGGCCCGCTGCGCGTGGAGGCGTTCCTGTCGAGGCCCGAGCGCGCGCGCTCCGGCGCGGGCTGGCTGTGGCTCTTCGTGAACGGCCGCCACGTGCGCGACCGGACGCTCGCCCGCTCGATCGCGCTCGCGTACGGGAGCGTGCTCGAGCCCGGACGCTACCCCGTGGGCGCGGTGTACCTCGACCTGCCGCACGAGCTGGTCGACGTGAACGTGCACCCGCAGAAGGCGGAGATCCGCTTCGCCGACGGGCGCGCGGTGTCCGACGCGCTCTTCAAGATCATCGGCCCGCAGGTGGCGGCCGCGTTCGGCCTGCCCGCGCCCGGCCCGGGCCACTGGCCAGGCCGGAAACAGAAGCTGTTCGCCGACCCCGCCCCGCCGCCGGGGGATGCGTGGATCTGGTCGAGCGGCGCGGAGCCCACACCCGCTCCCGCGTCCGATTCCGGACCCACGCCCGTTCCCGCGTCCGCGCCCGTTCCCGCGTCCGCGCCCGTTTCCGGGTCCGCTCCCGGATCCGCGCCCGCTCCCGGATCCGCGCCCGCTCCCGCGTCCGCGCCCGCTCCCGCGTCCGCGCCCGCTCCGGCGTCCGCGCCCGCTCCCGCGTCCGCGCCCGACACCGATCCGTGGGGTCTCGGCGAGGTCGCGCCTCCTCGCCCCGCGCCCGCGCCGCAGCCGGTCGCGTATCCGACCGCGGGGCAGATCCTCGCCGCCGCCGAGCGGCAGGTCGCCTTCGGGGGGCTGCGGTTCGTCGCGCAGGTGCGCTCGACGTTTCTCATCTGCGAGGGGGCGGACGGGCTCTACGTCCTCGACCAGCACGCGGCCGCGGAGCGCGTGACGTTTCACAGGCTGCGGGCGGGCTTCGACGGGCGGGAGATCGCGACGCAGAAGCTGCTCTTCCCCGTCGTCCTGCAGGCGACGGCGTCCGAGGTCGCGCTCGTCGACGAGGCGCAGGAGGCGATCGCGCGCGCGGGGCTCGATCTCAGGCCGGCGGGGCCCTCGCAGCTCGCCGTGCACGCGGTGCCGCGGCTGCTCGCGCGGGCCGCGCCGGAGCGGCTCGCGCGCGACCTGCTCGACGAGCTGAGCCGCTCGGGCGAGCGCGCCTTTTCGGGCGCGGTCGACCTCGCGCTCGCGACCATGGCCTGCCACGGCTCGCTGCGCGCGGGGGATCCCGTCGCGCCGGAGGAGGCGCGCGCGCTGCTCGCCGCGCTCGACGAGGTGAGCTTCGCGGGGCACTGCCCGCACGGCCGCCCGGTCGTGATGCGCATCGGCTGGCCGGAGCTCGAGCACCGCGTGGGCCGGCGATGACCGTCGCGCCGGCGTGGACCTCGATCGCGCCGCCGGGCGAGGGGGAGCTCCTCGTCGTGGTCGGCCCGACCGCGAGCGGCAAGACCGAGCTCGCGATCCGGCTCGCCGAGCGCTTCGGCGGCGAGATCGTGAGCGCCGACAGCGTGCAGATCTACCGCGAGCTCGACATCGGCTCCGGCAAGCCCACGGCCGAGGAGCGCGCGCGCGCGGTCCACCACCTCGTCGACGCGCTCGATCCGCTCGACGCGATCGACGCCCAGCGCTACGCGGAGCTGGCCGAGGCGGCGATCGCCGGCGTGCGCGCGCGCGGGCGCGTCCCCATCGTCTGCGGCGGCACGTTCCTCTGGATCAAGGCGCTGGTCTGGGGCCTCTCGCCGGGGCCGCCGGCCGACGAGCGGATCCGGGCGCGCCACCGCGCGATCGCCGAGGCCGAGGGGCGGGCCGCCCTGCACGCGCGCCTCGCGGCCGTCGATCCGGCGAGCGCCGCGCGGCTCGCGCCGAACGATCTGGTCCGCGTGAGCCGGGCGCTCGAGACCTTCGAGCTCACGGGCCGGCCGCAGAGCGCGTGGCACGCCGAGCACGGCTTCCGCTCCCTCCGCCACGCCGCGCGGTTCATCGGCGTGCAGAGGGAGCGCGCCGATCTCGACCGGCGCATCGAGGCCCGCGTGGACGCCTGGCTCGCCGCGGGCTGGGAGGACGAGGTGCGACGGCTCCTTGCGCAGGGCTACGGGCAGGCGCGGGCCATGGGGTCCGTGGGCTACCGGCAGGTCCGGGCGAGGGTCGAGGGGTTCGGGGCGGGGTTCGGGGCGGAGGGCGCCGGAGGCGACCCGGAGCCCCGAATGTCAACGAAGTTCGGGGCGGAGGGCGCCGGAGGCGACCCGGAGCCCCGAATGTCAACGAAGTTCGGGGCGGAGGGGAGCGCCCAAGGCGACCCGGAGCCCCGAGTCCCAACGGACGTGCGCGACGCGATCGTCCGTGCCACGCGGGTGTTCGCGAGACGACAACGGACGTGGCTGCGCAACCTCGAGGTGGCGTACGTCACGCTCTGATGGCAGAGATGGCATGGTCCAGCCGAGAAAGTCGGTGCCAGCCGGCCGGCGCTCCTGATACGTTTGGAATGGGCCTGGTTCGTCCCGGTTCGAGACGATCCGGCGCGCGGCGGCCGTCGCGCCCGGAAGGAGACTCCGATGCGCGATCGTCGTGTCCACCCCTCACCACACGGATTCCCGCCTGACAGCGGTCAGGAATCGGCGCCGCTGAGCGGGCTCAAGGGGCCGACGTCCTCGGGCGCCACCGGCCGGAAGCCGGGCAAACCTGCGCCGGAGCCGCCGCGAAAGAAGAAGATCCTCGTGGTCGACGACTCGTTCGCCTCCATCGAGGCGCAGCAGGGCACGCTGGACGAGTACGAGGTCGTCATCGCGCGGAACGGCCGCGAGGGCATCCGGCAGGCGATCGTGGAGAAGCCCGACCTGATCCTGATGGACGTCGTGATGCCGACGATGGACGGCTTCCAGGCCTGCCGCTGGCTGCGCGCGTTCGAGGCGACGAAGAACGTTCCGATCATCATCATGACGACGCGCAGCGACGCGACGAGCGTGAAGATCGGCTTCGCGAACGGCTGCACCGACTACATCTTCAAGCCGTTCCAGGGCAGCGACCTGCTCGCGAAGGTCCGCCGCCACCTCGGCAGCGAGTGACGGCGGCTGGGAAATATCGAACCGGCTACCGCCTGACGCTCTCCGCGCGCGCGGCCTCGACGAAGCTCGCCGGCGGCTCGAAGGCCGCCGGCTCGCCCTCCGTGACGCTCGCGGGCCGCTCCTGCTCCGCGCGGCCCCCGAGCTGCTTGCGCTCGAACGCCTCGCCGCGCACGCCGACCCCGAGCCTGTAAGAGAGCTGCCCGCCGAGCCAGCTGCTGAAGATCAGCAGGCCGTAGCCCACGGTCGAGAGCGCGATCCCGAGCCCGCGCCTGCGCCGCGACCGCGCATAGAGCGACGCCCCGTAGAGCCCCGCGATCACGGCGTTGGTCGCCCCGTGCACGAACCCGACGCGCTTCGCCTCGTCGCGCGTCTCGCTCCAGTCCGCGATGCCGGCGACCGCCGCGCCGAGCGACCCTGCGAGCCCGACCGCGATCGCCGCGTCCGCGCCTCGCCGCAGCCTGCGCGAGCCGCCGAGCACCTCGCCCATGTCGAGCACGAACCCTGCGAACCAGGCGCCCACCGGGACGTCCGTGAGCGCCGCGTGCAGCGGGTGTCCGAGCCACTCACCGTGCAGCGCGCCCGCGATCCGCGGCGCGCGCTCGAGCGCCTGCGAGACGGCCCGCTGGACGGGCTCGGCCGCGCGCTCGACCCACTCCTGCTCCCCGATTGCCCGCTCGATTGAGGTCCCGGCCATTCCACCCTCCCGATCCGTGCGCCGGCTGCGCAATACCCGGCGGCACCCGGGCGCCGGCCCAGCGCGAGCGGACCCCCCGCCTCGCCGCCGCCGCCCCGTGCCCGGCCAGCGCGTCTCGCGCGTCCCCCGCATCGTCAGCAAGCGGCGCGCCGAGGGCGGCGGACGGGCATCGCCTGGTCGAACGCTTCCCGGCCCGGCCGCTCGCCGCGCGCTCCGCCGCTGCACCGCTCAGAACGCCGAAAGCCCGACGATCCGATGGATCGCCGGGCTCTCTTCGACATCATGTCGACATCATCTCGGGTGGGCCATGAAGGACTTGAACCTTCAGCCAATGGATTAAGAGTCCACTGCTCTACCAATTGAGCTAATGGCCCGGATGTGTTGTCAAACTGTCCCGGAGCCTCGCCGGATGTCGCGGTTCACGCCGTCCGTTTCGGCCCGGCACGCCCGGCCTGATTCGAACAGGCGACTTTCGGATTCGAAGTCCGACGCTCTATCCAGCTGAGCTACGGGCGCTCCTGCTTGCCCCCTCGGGCGGGGCACGCGGGACGCTTCTAGCCGCTCTGCCGGGGGCCTGTCAAGGCACGGCGAGCGGCGAGCGGACGGGGAGGAAAGCTTTCCGGTGGCGGCGGGGGCGCGCTAGCGTCCGGCCGCCATGCAGCACCTCCGCCGCGCCGGCCGCCTCGCGCTCTCCGCGCTGTCGCTCGGCCTCCTGCTCGCCGCCTCCGCCACGTCCCTCGCAGCGCGCGCGCCCGCCGGCAAGGGCTCGGCAGACGAGGTCCACGCGGCGGCCGACGCGAAGAAGCGGGACGCCAAGGACGCGAAGAGGCGGGACGCCAAGGACGCGAAGAGGCGGGACGCCAAGGACGCGAAGAAGGACGCGCGCGACAGGAAGCGAGAAGGGGAGAGGACGAAGCGCGCGGACAGCGGCGAGAAGAAGGAGAAGGCGCCGATGTCGATCGGCGCGCCGAACCGGGGGCGGCTCGTGGGGTCGGTGCGGCTCAAGGGATCGAAGCACCTCACGGTCCGCGAGGGGGCGCGCTCGTGGGGGCTGCCGGCGCTCACGCGGGCGCTGGAGCGCGCCGCGGCGCGGGTCGCGAAGAAGCACCCGCGATCGGTGCTCCTCGTCGGGGACATGTCGGCGCGCAAGGGCGGGCACATCGAGGGGCACAACTCGCACCAGACGGGGCGCGACGCGGACGTCGGGTTCTACGCGGTGAACTCGAAGGGCAAGCCGGTGCCGCTCAAGCGGTTCGTGGCGTTCAACGGGGAGGGCAAGGCCGCGGGCCTGGAGTGGCTGCGCTTCGACGACGAGCGGAACTGGGCGCTCGTGGAGGCGCTGCTCGCGGACAAGGACGCGCAGGTCCGGTACCTGTTCGTGTCGATGGGGCTCCGGGGGCGGCTGCTCGCGTACGCGGCGAAGAAGAAGGTGCCGCAGGACCGCATCACGCGGGCCGCGGCGGCGCTGATGAGCCCCAGCGACGTGGACGTGCACGATGATCACTTCCACGTCCGCATCGCGTGCCCGGAGTCGATGCGCGGCACGTGCGTCGAGGAGTCGGCGGCGCGCGAGGGCGGCGAGGCGGCGGACACCGCGTCCGGCGACGCGGTCCCCGCCCAGCCGGCGGATCGCGGCGGCGAGGGCGCCGCGGCGCCGCGTGACGCCCCCGCAGCTCGGGAGGGCGGCGAGGCCCCGGCGGCCGCCCCGGTCGCGCGCTAGCCCCGCGAGCTCCCCGGCGCGGCGGCGTCCGCGAGCTCGACGACCACGGGCGCGTGATCCGAGGGGCGCTCGAGCTCGCGCGGGCGCACGTCGACCCAGACGTCGGCGCAGCGCGCGGCGAGGGGGCGCGTGAGCAGCGCGAGGTCGATGCGCAGGCCGTGGTTCTTGCGGAAGGCGCCGACGCGGTAGTCCCACCAGCTGTAGGCCTTCGTGTCGGGGTGCTTCGCGCGGTAGCCGTCGACGAGGCCCCACTCCATGAGGCGGCGCAGCGCGGCGCGCTCGTCGGGGTGGAAGAGCACCTGGCCCTCCCACTTCCTGGGATCGAAGACGTCGATCGGCTCGGGGGCGACGTTGAAGTCGCCGCAGACGACGAGCTCCTCATCGGGCGTGTGGCGCGCCGCGAGCTCCTTGCGGAGCCGCTCGAGCCACTCGAGCTTGTACGCGAACGCGGGCGTGCCGACGGCCTGGCCGTTGGGCACGTAGACGTTCACGACGCGCACCCCCTCGATGGTGGCCGCGAGCAGGCGCCGCGGCGCGTCGCCGGCGTCGCCGTCGAGGTTCTTCTTCACGTCCTCGATCGAGAGTCCGAAGCGCGCGGCGATGGCGACGCCGTTGTAGGTCTTCTGGCCGAAGAAGATCGCGCGGTAGCCGGCGTCGGCGAGCGCCGCCTCGGGGAAGCTCCCGTCCTCGACCTTGGTCTCCTGGAGGCAGACCACGTCGGGCGTGGCGCGGACCATCCAGCCGGTGAGCTGTTCGATCCGGGTGCGGATCGAGTTCACGTTCCAGGACGCGATGCGCATGATCGGTCCGCGGTGGATAGCGGAGCCGCGCGGCGGGGGCCAGGGCCTTGGGCCGGCCGGCCCCCCGGACATCAACCGAGCGCGTCGCGCAGCGCGGCGAAGAGGCCCTCGGGGTCGTCGACGTGCAGCCAGTGGCCGGCGGTCGGGAGCACGCGCACGGAGAGCCGGGGGGCGCGCTCGGCGAGCGCCTCGAGGCGGGCGCGGTCGGGCTCGCGGATGGCGACCGAGCGGCCGCCGATCACGAAGACGAGGCGCCCGGCGCTGCGCGGATCCTCGACGACCGGCCAGAGGTCCTCGACGAAGTAGTCGGCGACGAGCGCGCCCAGCGCGTCGAGGTCCATCCGGAGGCGGAAGCCGTCCTCGGCGCGGCGGACGTTCATCGCGAGCCACTCGGCGACGGCGCGGGTCTGACCGCTCGCCTGCACGATCTCGAGGAAGCGCTCGCGCGAGGGCATCGGCTGCGGGATCGACGCGAGCAGCTCGAGCACGCCCCGCGTGGGCGAGGTGCGCGCGGCCTCCGGCTGCGCGCCCGGGTGGCTGTCGAGCACGAAGGCGCGCGAGAGCTCGCCGGGCCTGCGGGCCGCGTAGGCGAGCGCGACCTTGCCGCCGAACGAGTGGCCCATGACGCCGCGCACGTCGAGCCCGAGCCTGCCGTCGAGCCTCCGGAGGTCGTCGGCGGCGGCGCCGACCGTGTGAGGCGGCGGCGGATCCTGCGACAGGCCGTGCGCGCGCAGGTCGACGAGCACGAAGCCCCACTCGGGGCGCGCGTCCGCGAGGCGGCGCGCGAAGGTGCGCCAGTTGGCGCCGGAGCCGAAGATGCCGTGCAGGACGAGCATCCACCGGGCGGGCGCGGCGCCGGGGGCGGTCACGAGGGCGTGGTGGGGGACGAATCCGGATTCGGTGGACATGTGGGGCTCCGGGGCGCCTGACAGCGCCCTCTGCCCCGAACCCCGGCCATGGCTCCCGGCGCTCGAGGCGGCGCGGCGCGCGCGGCCAGCAGGTAGCATCAGCGCATGGCCAGGATGCCTCAGGGCGCGAGGAAGGCGAAGGCGGTCACGCGGGCGGCGAAGGGGGCCGGGGCGGCCCCGCGGGGGGCGGAGGGGGCGCCCCCGCGCTTCCGCGGCGTGTCCATGGCCGGCGCGGAGCTCGACGACGTGAGCCTCGAGGGCGCCCGCATCCACGACGTGTCGCTCGCCCGCGCCGAGCTCGACGACGTGACGCTCGAGGGCGCCCGCATCCACAACGCCACCTTCGCGGGCGCCGTGCTCGACGACG
>CAYQYG010000038.1:24547-32829 GCA_964421485.1 uncultured Polyangiaceae bacterium
CTCGAGGGCGCCCGCATCCACAACGCCACCTTCGCGGGCGCCGTGCTCGACGACGTCTCGCTCGCCGGGGCGCGCGTGAGCAACGCGGACGCGTCGAGGAGCCGCTGGTCGGACGCGAGCCTCCGCGGCGCGCGGTTCGAGGGCTCGGACCTCTCCTCCGTCGAGATCGCCGGCTGCAACGTCGACGGCCTGACCATCGACGGCGTGCGCGTCGACGAGCTGCTGAAGGCCGCGCGGGCCCAGCCGGCGGCCAGGCGGCCGCAGCCGGACGGAGCGGCGCGGTCGAGGCGCGCCGCGAGGAAGAGGTGAAATCTCTGGGCCGCGCTCAGGCCTCGATGAGGCCGGTGCGGACCGCGATGCGGGTCAGCTCGACCGCGCTCTTGCAGCCGAGCTTGGCGTAGATGCGCACGCGGTGGGTCTCGACGGTCTTGGGGCTGATCGTCAGCCGCGCGGCCGTCTCGCGGGTGGACACGCCGGCCGCGAGCAGGCGCAGGACCTGGCGCTCGCGCGGCGTCAGCGCGTCGAGGCCGCCCGAGCCCTCGCTCGCGGGCTTGCGCATCGCGCGGACCACCGCGCCGGCGATGCGCGGCGAGAGCGGCGCGCCGCCGGTGGCGATCCGGCGGATGCCGTCGATCACCTCATCGAGCTTGGCCGTCTTCACGAGGTACCCTTGCGCGCCGGCGCGGAGCGCCTCCGCGACCCGGAACTCGTCGTCGTAACCGCTCAGGACGAGCAGCTTCGCCTGCGGGAGCTGCGCCCGCAGCGCTCCGAGCAGCTCGATGCCGTCGCGGTCGGGGATGTTGAGGTCGACGAGGACGACGTCCGGTTTGCAGCTCGCCGTTTCACGGAGAGCGTCCGCGGCCGTCCCGGCCTGTCCGACCACCACCATGTCCGGCTCGGCGGCCAGCGCCAGCGCGAAGCCCTCCCGGACCACGGGGTGATCATCGATGAGGTAGACTTGCAGCTTGCTCGTGGAGGTTTCCGGCATGGCGACCAGGGGTTTTGGTAACTCGAGGTCACCGCGCGGCCTGACCCGCGCGTAGCCCCCGAGCGTACTGAGAAATTGGGTGGGCCTTCCGCCCGACAATTCGATACCCGGGGGCAATCCAAGTCAAGCGACTGCCGCATTTCCGGGGAGAACCCTACAGGGTTATCAGGTCTGCGAGGACGCGCAAGCGCGACGTGCGGTCGCGATGTCGTCCCGAGACCGGTCGCGACCTGTCTCGACCGGCGCGCTCTTTCCTGCACGTCACGCTTTTACGCCCCCGCCCCCCTCCTCGCTCGTTTCTTTCTCTCTCCTCGCCGCTCCATCCTCCGCCGAGCTGTGCGCGCTCATGCGGCATCCGGTAGGCTTCGGCGTACGGAGATGACACGGGAAGCGCCGGCCTCGCTCGAGCTCGTCCAGACGCTCTTCGTCGTCGATGACGACGCTGCGCTGGTCGAGTCGCTCATCGACGTGCTCTCGGACGAGGGGTACCGCGTCGAGGGGTTCACTGCGCCCGGCGAGGCGCTCGACCGGCTGCGGGGCGGCGCGCGGCCGGCCGCGCTGCTGCTCGACTTCTTGATGCCCGACATGACGGGCGAGCAGTTCCTGGCCGAGCTCGCCGCGGCGCGCGTCGACGTGCCGGCGCTCGTCCTGTCCGGGCTCACCGGCGCGATCCGGAGAGGCCCAGGCGTCCTGGCCGTCCTGACCAAGCCGATCGATCTCGATCGGCTGCTCGTCGAGATCGACCGGATCGCGCGGCCGCGAGCGAGCGGGCGGCCGGCCCGGTGATCGACCGCGCCTGACCGCGCCCTCCGCCCGGCACCCCCGGCCGCGCGGGCCCTGCACACCGTCGCGGGCATGCTCCTCGCCTCGATCGCACCCTGGAGGTTTGACCGAGATGGTCCCACCTGCAGCGGACGGCGGCCCGATCGCGGCGAAGATCCCGGAGGAGCTGCGGCACCCGTTCCGGCTCATCGCGCTCGACTGGCGGCTCGTCACCGGCGGCGACTGCGTCGCGCCCGTGGGCGCGCTCATGGGCTCGCTGCTCTCCGCGGGCGTGCGCCTCGCGGTCTTCGGCGGCGCCGCGCTCGAGGAGGTGGTGGGCGCGCTCGCGGGCGTCCGCGCCGACGCGCGCCGGCGGCTCTTCGTGGCGCTGGATCAGGGCGCCGGGCTGCACGGGTTCAACCGGCGCGGCGAGGTGATCGACCTCTTCGTCGGCGTGGAGGACCCCGGCGGCGCCGCGGGCGCGCTGATCGAGCGGGTGATCTCGCCGCTCCGGATCGGGCCGCACGACGTGCTCGTGGTGGGCAGCGCCGCCGACGCGGCCGGCGGCGCCGCGGCGCTGCCCGGCGTCCGCATGCTCGTCGAGGGCGGCGGCGCGCCCGCCGCGCGGGCCCTGCTCGACGTGCTCGAGCTGCAGCGCGGCCTCGACGCCGAGATCGGCACCTTCGCGGCGCCGCGCGACGCGGCGTGGGTGATCGAGGAGGCCGGCTTCGACCTCGCCCGCGAGCACGAGATCGAGTCGCTCCTGTCGATCGCCAACGGCTACCTCGGCTCGCGCGGATCGCTCGCCGAGGGCTCGAGCGTCTCGCGCCCGGCGACGTTCATCGCCGGCGCGTTCGAGCCCTCGGCCGACGTCACCCGCGTGCCCGAGCTCGTGATCGCGCCCGACTGGGGCCGCATCCGCTTCGTGATCGAGGGCGAGACGTTCTCGGTGGAGCGGGACGAGACCCTCCACCACCGGCGCACGCTCGACATGCGGCGCGGCGTCCTGCTCCGCGACTGCACGGCGCGCAGCCCCGCGGGGCACGTCACGCACCTCCGGACGCTGCACGCCGCCTCGCTCGCGGACCGCCACGTGCTCATCGAGGGCGTCAGCGTCTCGCCGCACAACTTCACCGGCACGATCCGGGTCGACGCCATCCTGAGCGGCGACGTGCGCAGCGCGAGCGGCGCCGCGCACTGGGAGCGGTTCTCGCCCGACGTGCGCGCGCAGAGCCTCTCGCTCACGGGCCGCACGCGCGGCGGCCTCGTCGCCGCGATGACGTCGCACCTCAGGCCGGCGGATCCCTCGCGGCCCCCGCCGCGCAGCGAGCGCACCCCCGGGGAGGTCTCCGTCGCGGAGCGGGCCGAGATCGCCGTGCACATCCACGAGGCCCGCGAGCTCTTCCGCACGGTCACGCTCCACACCTCGCGCGACGCGCTCGATCCGCTCGCGGCCGGCGAGGGGCTGCGCGCCGCGCTCGAGGCGCGCCCGGCCGCCGACATCCTCCGGGATCACGAGCGCGCCTGGGCCGAGCGCTGGCGCCGCGCCGGCGTCGAGATCGACGGCGCGCCCAAGATCGACCGGGCGCTCCGCTTCGCGCTCTACCACCTGATCGCCGCCGCGAACCCGGAGGACCCGCGCACCTCGATCGGCGCGCGCGCGCTGAGCGGCGAGGCCTACCGCGGCCACGTCTTCTGGGACACCGAGATCTTCATGCTGCCGTTCTTCACGCACTGTTACCCGGAGGCCGCGCGCGCGATGCTCGAGTACCGCGGCTTCACGCTCCCGGGCGCGCGGAGGAACGCCGCCGAGCGCGGGTACGAGGGCGCGCTCTACGCGTGGGAGTCGGCGGACACCGGCGACGAGACGACGCCCTCGGTGGTGGTGACCCCCTTCGGCGAGGTGCTGCGCGTGCTCTCCGGCGAGCAGGAGCACCACATCAGCGCCGACGTCGCGTACGCCGCGTGGTGCTACGCGCGCGCCACCGCCGATCACGACTTCGCGCGCGGCACCGGCCTCGAGATCCTCGCGGAGACGGCCCGCTTCTGGGCGAGCCGCGTCGAGACGGGCCCCGACGGCCTCGCGCACATCCGCAAGGTCATCGGTCCGGACGAGTACCACGAGGAGATCGACGACAACGCGTTCACGAACTGGATGGCGCGGCACAACCTCCGCACCGCGGCCGCGGCCGCGGCCCGCGCGCCGGCCGAGGCCGCGCGCCTCGGCGTGGGCCCGCGGGACATCGAGCGCTGGCTCGAGATCGCCGATCGCATCTACCTCGGCCTCGACCCGGAGAGCGGCCTCATCGAGCAGTTCGCCGGCTATTTCCAGCTCGAGCCGTTCGCGATCGCCGACTACGGCCTCCGCACCGCGCCGGTCGACATGCTGCTCGGCCGCGCGCGCACGCAGGCCTGCCAGGTCGTGAAGCAGGCCGACGTGGTGCAGCTCGTCGCGCTGCTCTGGGACCAGCTCGCGCCCGAGGCCCGGCTCGCGAACTTCCTGTACTACGAGGAGCGCACCGCGCACGGCAGCTCGCTCAGCCCCGGCGTGCACGCGCTCGTCGCCGCGCGCCTCGGCCTCGAGGCGCACGCCGCGCGCTACTTCGATCAGACCGCCGACATCGACCTCGGCAACAACATGGGCAACGCCGCGGGCGGCGTGCACGCCGCGGGCCTCGGCAGCCTCTGGCAGGCGGTCGCGTTCGGCGCCGCCGGCATCCGGCGCTCGCCCGACGGCGACGAGGAGGCGCTCGCGATCGAGCCGCACCTCCCGCACGGCTGGCGCCACGTCAAGGTCCCCTTCGGCTGGCGCGGCCGCGCGCTCGAGATCCACGTCGAGCCTGGGGTCGTGGAGGTCGAGGTGATCGAGGGGGACCGGCCGCTGCGCGTCCGCCTGCTCGACGGCGGCGCCGCGCGCGCGGTCATCGCGGAGCCCGGGCGCCGCTACGCGGCGCGGCGCGCCGCGGCGGACGTGGAGTGGGAGGAGACGGCATCATGAGCAGCATCCGGCCGACGATCAGCGCCGCCCCGCCGGGCGGCGCGGCCCCCTCCGGGGCGGCGCGCCCGGCCTCCTCGGTCGTCCTGGCGGGCGGGCGCGACGAGGCGCACCCCTGGGCGGTGGAGCACGCCGTGGAGCACGAGGAGGCGGGCCCCGAGAGCGCCGTCCTGCGCAGGCGCGTGCTCGTCGCGCTGCATCGCGACGGCCCGCCGTGCCGCGGGATCGAGATGGGCCGCCTCATCGCCGGCGCCATCCGCGCGCCGCTGCACGGCCTCTTCCTCGGCCCCTTCCTGATCGACCCCAGCGAGGTCCCCGAGCACGTCGGCGTCGATGCGGAGGCCCTGCGCGGCCTCGTGCTCGACGTCGCCGCCGGAGATCCCGGCGAGGCCCTCGCGGCCGCGCTGGCCGCGCGCGGGGCCACCTTCGTCGTCATCCCGTCGGCCCCTGGCCGCGCGGCGGACGATCGCCTCGGCGTCGGAGCGCTCGCGCGCCGCGCGCTCGACATCGCCGGCGGCGGCGTCGTCCTCCTCGACCCCGGCGACCGCGCGCCGCGGCTCCAGCGCATCCTCCTGCCGCTCGACGGCACGCCGAGCACCGCGGCCGCGATCGCCCCTGCCGGCGAGCTCGCGCGCAGCCTCGGCGCCGAGCTCGACATCGTGCTCGTCGGCGAGGCCCACCCCGGCCTCGCCCGCGCCCCCGCCGCCCTCGCCGCCGAGCCCGGCGCGATGAGCGCCCCGCGCTACATCGACCAGCCGCACCACGAGTGGGCCGTGTTCTACGACGAGTTCCTCCAGCGCTTCCTCGGCGCGATCGGCCATTGCCCCCCGGGCCTCGCCAAGCGCTTCTTCCTGAGCGCCGGCGAGCCCGCCGCGGAGATCCTGCGCGTCGCGGGCGACCTCGACAGCGACCTCATCGTGCTCGTCTGGCACGGCGAGCTCAGCGAGGCGCACGGCGCGGTCTTCCGCGACGTCGTCCGCGGCGCCCGCTGCCCCGTGCTCGTCCTCCGCCGCTGAGCCTGCGCGCCCCCCCTGTCTCCCGGTTCTCCACACTGCCGCGGCCTCGCGTCCAGGGCGGCGGCCTGCGCCTCTCTCCCGCTACGCCGCGCGCCGGAAGGCGCTATGGTGCGGCCCATATGCCTGCGCGGGAGATACCTGCCGGCGAGTGTCGCCGGGTCCTCGATCCACCCAGCTTCCGCTTCGCCACGACCGACGACGTCGCGCCCCTCTCTGCGGGCATCGGCTCGCAGGAGCGCGCGCTCGCCGCCCTGGCGTTCGGCCTCGACATCCACCAGCCTCGCTTCCACGTCGTCGTCGTGGGCGCTCCGGGCACCGGCCGCACCTTCTGCGCCCGCGCCGTCGCGAGGCGCATCGCCGCGAGCCGCCCCACCCCTGACGACCTCCTGCTCCTCCCCAACCCGCACCGCCCGAGCGAGCCCACCGTGCTCACGCTCCCGCCCGGCGAGGGCCGCCCCTTTGTCGAGGCCATGGAGGAGCTCCACGCCAAGCTCGTCGACGCCCTGCGCGGCGCGACCGAGGGCGAGCGCTTCAAGCAAGCGCGCGCCCGGACGCAGCGCCGCGTCAACGCCGAGGAGCGCCGCCTCGAGGAGCGGCTCAAGGCCACCGCCCGCGACCTCGGCCTCGACCTCGTCCGCGCCGACGACGAGATCCAGATCACCCCCCTCGAAGAGTCCGCCCAGCCCCCTGACGCCGAGGCCCTGCAAGCCGTCGCCACCTCGATCGAGGAGTTCGAGGACCGCCTCGCCACTGCGCAGGACGAGGCCGACCTCGAGCTCCGCAACGTCATGAAGCAGCTCCTCGTCGACGGCGTGAAGGCCTGCTTCCAGCCTGTCCGGGCTCGCTACGAGGGCTCCGGCGACCCCGCCGCGCCCCGCGCCCCGCTGGAGACCCGCGACGGCATCAGCGGCTTCCTCACCGACGTCGAGACCGTGGTGCTCAAGGAGCTCCGCCTCCTCGTCGAGGAGACCCGGGGCGAGGAGCCTGCCTCCCTGTCCCGCGGCATCGTCGTCCCCACCCTGCTGACCGAGCACCGCCCTGACGCCGGCGCCCCTGTCGTCGAGGTCCCCTACCCCACCTTGACCGCCCTGTTCGGCCGCACGCACGTCCCCACGGACTCCGGCTTCCCCCCCGAGCCCGGCTTCGCCGTGGCCGGCGCCCTGCACCAGGCCAACGGCGGCTTCCTGATCCTCCCTGCCGGCGCCTTGCTGAAGAACGAGGCCCTCTACGAGCAGCTCAAGGCCTGCCTGCTCGCCGGCAAGTTCATCGTCCCCGAGCACAACCCCTCCTATTTCCGTGGCACTGCCGAGGAGCTCCTGCTCCCCCAGATCCCCATCGACGTGAAGGTCGTGCTGGTGACGAGCCCCTCGCTCTACCAGGAGCTCCACGAGGCCGACCCCGAGTTCTCCCAGCTCTTCAAGGTGCAGGCCCGCTTCGAGCCCACGCTGTCGCTGGAGCAGGCCCTCCTGACCTACCCTGCATTCCTCGCCGGCCTGGCGCGCGACCGGGGCCTGCCCCCATTGACGGCCGACGCGGTCGCGGCGCTCCTGTTCCAGGGCGGCCGCCTCGCCGAGAGCCAGACGAAGGTGACCGCCCAGGTCGGCCTGATCGCGGAGGTGGCGACGGAGGCCGGCTACCGGGCCGCGCGCCGTGGCCATCAATCGGTGGACGGCGCCGAGGTGCACGAGGCGCTGGAGGCCGCGCGCCGCCGCGGCAGCCATTTCCGCGACCACGTCCACGAATTGCTCTCGGACGGCACGATCCGCATTGACACGACGGGCGAGCGGGTGGGCCAGGTGAATGCGATCTCGGTGCTCTCGGACGGCCCGCAGACGTTCGGCCGCCCGTGCCGGGTGACCGCGGTGGTCTACCCCGGCCGCGAGGGCCCGGTGAACATCGCCCGCGAGGTGGAGATGTCGGGCCCCATCCACAGCAAGGGCGTGATGGTCCTCACGGGTTATCTGGCCTCGAGGTTCGCGCAGCGCCGCCCGCTCTCCTTCGGCGCGTCGCTCGTCTTCGAGCAGACGTACGAGCCCATCGAGGGCGACAGCGCGTCGTCGAGCGAGCTCTACGCGCTCCTGTCGGCGCTGTCGGGGCACCCGATCCGGCAGGAGCTGGCGGTGACGGGCGCGATCGATCAGCAGGGCTCGATCCAGCCCGTGGGCGGCATCAATGACAAGATCGAAGCCTTCTTCGATCTGTGCGCTGCCAAGGGATTGACCGGCCGGCAGGGCGTGCTCATCCCGACCGCGAACCTCGACGCCCTGATGCTGCGGGCCGACGTGGTATCCGCGATCGAGGCGGGCCGATTCCACGTCTACGAGGTGGCGACCGTGGAGGACGGCATCGAGCTGGTCACCGGGGTGCCCGCGGGCGCGCCGGACGCGGACGGCCATTACCCCCCGGGGACCGTCTTCCACGCGGCGGAGCGGCGCCTGGACCGCTTCCACGCGGCGATGGTGGAGCTCACGCGCGGGCGGTGAGCCCCGCCTCCGCGGTCGTGAACCTGGGTCGGGTCGCC
>CAYQYG010000039.1:0-32672 GCA_964421485.1 uncultured Polyangiaceae bacterium
ATCGTCGGGACGAGCTCGCCCTCGCCGGCGCCGACGCGGAGCCCGGCCAGCGCGAGGAGGAGCGCGAGGGCGCCCGCGGCGAGGCCGACCGCGCGGGTCGCGCGCTCGAGGCGCTGCGCGGCGCCGGGCGTGAGGCCGTCGGCGGGCAGCCTCCGCGCAGCCTCGACGCCGGTCGCGGAGAGCACCGAGAGCGCGGCGAGCGCGACGAGCAGGAGCACCACCGAGAGCCCGGAGCTCAGCGCGCCGAGCAGGTCGCCGAAGAGCGTGACGTCGATCACAGCGCGGCTTCCTTGTCGTTCACACCGAGCTCCCCCGGCCTCGCGGTGACCTTGAACGACGCCCCGTCCCACGTGATCGTCGTCACCTCGAAGCGCGCGCCGCGCCCCGGCGGATCGCTCCGCCAGCGCACGATCCAGCGCAGCCGCTCGAGGTCCGAGGCGGGCAGGAGCACCGAGGCGAGGCCCACGTCCGGCGCGCTGACAACGTCGCCGATCGCGGCGTCCGCGCCGCCCTCGAGCGCGGCGAGCGCGAGGTCCGCCGCGTAGTCCTCCCAGACGAGGATCCGGATGGCCGCAGGCCCGCTGAAGATCTGGAGCTCCTTGAGCTTGCGGGAGAGGCTCTCGGCCTGCGCCGACTGCGCCGGATCCGCGAGCAGGCGCCCGAGGCGCGCCGCGGAGAGGAGCCGGGCCCAGGCGCGCGGATCGCGCGGGCCAGGCGTGCCCTCGGCCGACGAGACCTTGCGCTGCAGCCGGAGCGCCTCGTCGACGCGACCGCTGCCGGCGGCCGCGGCGGCGAGGCGCAGCCAGCCCGCAGGGTCGTCGGGCGCGATGTCGGTGAGCGTGGCGTACTGCCGGTAGGCCGCAGGGTACCAGCGGTGCCGGAGGTAGACGTCGCCGAGGAGGCGCCGCGAGGCGGGGCTCGCGGGATCGAACTCGACGATCTCCGAGTACGTGCGGACGGCGTCCTCCTCGAAGCCGCCGGCCGCAAAGAGATCGCCGAGCGCGAGCGAGATCGACGGGCTCATGAAGCCGCGGTCGCGCAGGCGCCGCCCGTACGCGAGGGCCTCGGTCTTCTGGTCGGCCTCGGCGAGCAGGCGCACGCGCCGGATCTCGCCCTCGGGATCGTCGGGGTGCGCCGCGATCGCCTGGCGCAGGCGCGCGAGCCGCTCCTGGACGGTGCCGAGCGCCGCGAGCTCCTCGTCGAGCGCGGTCCAGCTCATGCGCTCGTCGAAGAGCGCGCGGCGGACGGCCGCGGCGATCGCGGGGTCGACGCTGCGCCGGAGGATCGCGTGGCCGATGTGCTTCTGCGCCTCGGGCTCGCCTGCGAAGTGGGCGAGCAGCGCCTGCGCGGCGCCCTCGGTCCGGACCTTCTCCTGGAGCAGGCCGAGCAGCGCGGACCTGGCGCGCCAGTCCGGGATCTCGCAGGTCGCGCGCGCGCCCTCGTAGCGCGCGATGAGGTCCGCGGCCGAGGAGGCGCCCGCGACGCGCTTCGACCAGACGACGATCCGCTCCGCGAGCGGGCGGCGCGCGATGTCGCTGCAAGGGCTCGCAGGGGCCGCCGGCTTCGCGGCCTCGGCCGGCGCGGTGGACCGGAGCGCCTCGTCCTTGCGCGCCTTGACCCTGCCGTCGAGCTCATGCGGCGCCGCCGCCTTGAGGTTCGCCGGGGCCGGCGTGCCCGCCTCGATCTTCGCGGGCCCGCGCGGCCGCGCGGGGCGCAGCGCGGGCGTCGAGGGCGGGGCGAGCTCCATCATCGGCTGCGGCGGCGGCGGCGCGGCCTGTGACGGGGGCGGCTCGAGGTCGAGCGCTTCGTCGCCGCCCCTGTCCTTCCCCCGCGAGGGCTTCGCCCCGGCGGGCGCGGCGATCAGGCTGGACTGGTCCTGCGCGGGCGGCGCGGCCACCTGCCCCGCGGCGGGGTTGTCCGCAGGTCCCTGGACGCCGTAGCGGTTGCCGGTCTGCTTCTCGGTGACCGCCATGGTCGCGGCCGGCGAGGCGGCGGCGCGCTGCTCCGCCCGGTCCTCCTTCTGCGCGCACCCGACCGCCGCGCCCGCGCCGGGCAGCAGGGCCTCCGCGAGCTCGAGCTCCTCGCGCGGCGAGAGCGCGGTCAGCTTCACCCCGCGGAGCGGCGAGTGCCGCCTCCGGATCCCCTGCTGCTGGTACGCGGCCTCGCTCTCCAGGGCCAGCGAGCTCGAGAACGGCGTCACGAGCCCGTACTCCAGGCCGAGCTCCACCACCTTGCCGCGGTGCCCGGCCGGATCGCTCCCCTCGCCGAGCAGGCGCCGGACCTTCTCGGCGGCCCAGAAGCGCGGCACGAGCGCGGTGCCCACGCCGCGATCGAGCTCGATGGGATACTCGCGCGCGATCTCCTTGCCGGCGAGCCGCCCCTTCACGGTCGCGCGCGCGGGCAGGGCGTGGTGGGTGCGCGCGAGCAGCACGACCTCCTCGCCGCGTGACACCTTGCCGCTCGCGCTGAGCATCGGCTCGTCGAGCCCCGCGCCGAGATCGATCGCGAGGTCGGTGATCGTCGGCGTCTTGATCGCGCTCACGAGGCGCAGGACCTCGCTCGTCGCGGCCTCCACCTCGTCGACGCGGAACCACTGGCCGCCGCCCGCGCGCGCGAGCTCGCGCAGGAGCGAGTGGTTCGCGTCGGGCCCGACGCCCACCGTGAAGAACCGCGCGCGGGACGCCGAGAGCGAGCGCCGGAGCCGCTCCGCGAGCCGCGCGCCGCTCACCTCGCCGCTCGTGGCGAGCCCGTCGCCGATGTAGATCACCGCCGGCTGCTCCTTGCCGTGCACGCGCCCGAGCGCGGCGTCGAACAGCGCGCCGAGGTCGGTCGCGCCGCCGGTCGCGTGCTCCGCGAGCCGCTCCAGCGCGGCGGCGATCTCCTTCTCGGACGCCTCGGCCAGGCCCTCTCTGGGGTGCAGGACGGCGGGCGACGAGTCGAGCGCGATCAGCGCGAAGTGGTCGGAGGCCGACATCGCGCGCAGGACCGCCTCGGCCGCGCCGGCCTTTTGCTGCCGCGTCGCCTCGTCGGCCGACGCCGACGTGTCGACCACGACGACCACGTCCGCGGGCATCTCCTTGAGCTCGGTCCAGTCCACGTCGGGCGCGAACCGGGCCATCACGTAGTCGGCCCGGTCCGCGCCGGCCGCGAAGCGCGCGACCCGGAGCGGCGCCGCCGTCGACCGGATCGTCGCCTCGAGCTGGAAGTCGGCGCGCGGCTCGTACCCGCTGCGCCGCATGCTCACGCGCCGCCCGCCGTCCTCCACGACCGCGTCGGCCAGCGTCGCGATCCCCGCCCCGCGCCCCGCGTCGCCGAGGTCGACCGACAGCGAGAGCTCGCCGATGGGCGCCGGCTCGTCCGCGCGCATCGGGTAGACGTAGAGCAGCTTGCCGCCCGCGGCCGGCAGCATCTCCACGTAGCGCAGCACGACCCGGCGCGATCCGCTCGCCGGCACCGGGAAGATCCGCGCGCGGTAGCTCCGCCCGTCGACCCACTCGAGCAGCGCGGGCTCGTGCCCGCTGCGCACGGCGGCGCCGTAGCGCGCCACGGCCTCCTGCTTCTCGATGATCTCGCCCTCGATCAGCGCGCCGTCGGTCTCGACCGCGAACGAGCTCACGATCGCCCGCTCGGGCACCGTGAACCAGTACCAGCCCTCGACCTCACGGCCGCCGGGGTTCGAGAAGGTCTGGTCGACCTCGGTCTCGGCGATCCCGTCGCGCACCACGGCGCGCACGACCTGCCGGCTGATCTCCAGCGTCCGCGCCGGCGCGCCCGGCGCGCCCGCGAGATCGACCCCGTAGATCCGGCCCGCGCCGCTGCCCGCGCCCGACGTCGGCCGGTGATCCCCCATGCCGCCGGTCCAGTCCTCCCAGTACGCGAGCGGCGCGACCTTCGGCGCCGCTGGGCCCGAGATCGTCGCCTGCTCGCCCGCGCTCACCTCCACGCGCCCGCCCGGCGCGGTCACCACCGCGAGCCCGCGCGTCACGTAGACGCTCACGTCCGCGCCCGCGCGCCGCATCGAGAGCCCGGCGTCCGCGGCCGAGACGGTCACGTCGCCGAGCGCGTGCGTGAGCTCGCCGCGCTCCGACGCGGGCGCGTCGAGCCAGACCTCGCCCCGCTCGATCGACAGCCCGCGCTCGCCGAGCGTCACCTCGGAGTCGCCGCGCAGGAACACCGCGGACCCGTCCGAGAGCCGCACCAGCGCGCGCGCCCCCTTCCCGGTCGCGAGCCCCGCGCCCACCGCGAGCGGGATCCCCGAGCCCACGGTCCCGCGCCGCCCGCCGTCCGCGAGCGTCACCTCACCCGACGAGAGCTCCAGCCGCGCCCCGATCGCGGCCGCCCTCACGGGCGGCACGCGCTGGCTGAGCATCAGCCCGATCACGCTCACGACGAGCACCGCGGCCGCCACCGCGGCCCGGATCAGAAGCCTCCGCCGCGCGAGGTCGCGCGCGCCCCCCGCTCCGTCCGTTCTCTGCGACTCCATGAATCGACCTCTCCCCGCGCGGCTGGCTCCGCCGCGGCTGGCGATCGTATCGGAGGCGCCCGGCGGTTACAGCCGCGTCAGTTGTTCACGCCCGTGCAGCCGTAGAGGATGCTGAGCTTCGCGGCGTCGTCGCTCTGCACCGTCGCGCAGGCCTCCCCGCAGAGGTGGATGACGTCCGCGTCGATGTAGAACTTGCCCGGTCCGCACTCGAGCGCGTTCGGGACCTGCGTGAACGTCTGCTTGGGGCCGCCGCCGCCGGGCGTGTACTCCACCTGCACCGTGGAGAGGTCGATCGTCTCCCCGGGCGGCGGATCCGGGACGGGGAACTCGCACTCGACCGTCGCCCCGGAGATGACCCCGTCCGCGATCGCCTGGAACACGGCGTCGTACGACCCGGTCTGGCACATCGGGAACCGGAGGCCGCCGGTCGTCATGCTGAGCGCCTGGTACGCCGTGCCGGGCGCGACGGCGGTCGAGCAGTGGCCCGGCACCATCGGATCCCCGGGCTGCCACGGGGCGGTCGCGGGGTCGTTCTCCGAGACGCCGACGATGCTGTAGAAGACGTAGTTGCGCAGCGTCGCGTCTCCGAAATGCGCCGGCGAGAGCGCGAGCAGCGCCGCGTCGAAGGCCGCGCCGGCCGTCAGGCCGTCCGCCCCGTTGTCGTTGTCGTCGAGCGAGACGTTCTGCGCGAGCGTCGACGTCGAGCAGGTCGTCCCGTCGTCCGTGATCTCCACGAAGACCTTGAGCGAGTCGGGGCGGAGCCACTCGGACCAGCCGTTCGGCGCGAAGCCGTAGTCGTCGGGGACGCCGCCCGCGAACGTATCGAGGACGCGGCAGAGCGAGTTGTGGCTCGCGATCTCGTTGCTGTAATGGAAAAAGATCGGCGGGTTCTGCCCCGGCTCCGGCGGGATCGGGCTGCAGCTCGCGCTGCTCAGCGGCATCTCGACGCAGACCGACTGCGAGCCCGACGCGCTGCCGTGATCCGCGATCATGATCACGCGGTAGTCGATGCCGCTGGCCTCGATGATCGACGCGAAGTTCACGTTGATGTTGTCCTGCACCGCGACGATCTCGCTCGTCATGCTGCCGGAGTTGTCGATCACGATGATGACGTCGACGGGCCGCTTCGTGAGGGTCGCCTCGGCCTCCTGCGCGGCGCACGCCGAGTCCGGCGTGAGCCCGCCGTCGTCCTCGCCGCCGCCGAAGCCGAGGCCGCCGCCCGAGCCCGTCCCGCCGCTCGCGCCCGTGCCCGTGCCGCCCGGCCCCCCCGCGCCCGTGCCGGTGTTCTCGTCGCCGGAGCAGCCGGCGGCGACCGCGGCGACGGCAGAGAGCCCGAGACCCACGCACGCGAGCAGGATGGCCGAGGAGCGCTTCATGGTTGACCTCCGCGCCCCCGGCTCCGGCGCGCCCCGCGCGGCCCTCCGCGCAGCCGCCGCCGCCCGGTAGGGCGCCGCGACAAACTGGATCCCCACTCTACCAGGAAATCAGCCGCCCTGGTGCGCCCACTCACCCCGGAGCTCGACGAGGTGCCCGGATCCGACGACGTTGAAGAGCTCGCCCCGGAGCAGGTCCGCGCTCTCCTTATCCATGCCGATCCCCTGGAGCCCGGCCTTCATGCTGCTCTCGAGCAGCTTCGTCGCCCACTCGATCGACTGGCTCGAGAGCCACTCGCTCGGGCGGGCCCGCGGCGTCATCGTGAGCACCATCGCCCCGCCCCCGAGCGCGGCGCGCACGCCGAGCGCGCACCGGGCCGCGCGCTCCCCGCCGAGCGCCTGGATGCGCGCGCGGCGCAGCCGGTTCAGCAGCACCGCGTTGCGCCGCAGCTCGAACGGCGCCTCGCCAGGCGACGACGGCGGATCTCCGAACGTCGGCGCGCTCCGCTCCGGATCGATCCGGATGAAGATCGCGCCGTCCACCAGGCGGTGCGCGCTCGCGTGGAAATCCTGCGCGATCTCCGCGATCCGCGCGTCCGCGTCGCCCGCGGCCCGCTCCGGCGCGAGCGCCACGAGCAGCCAGATGTGGCGCGACTTCGTCGAGGGCGCGCCGAGCAGCTCGGCGTCGGACCGCTCCTCCGCGAGCCCCGGGCCGGGCGCTTCCATGCGCGCGTGCTCCCCGCCGCCCGCGCGGCGCCGCGCGACGTCGTGCACGATGCCGAGCACCTCGGCGCAGCCCGTCGGGCGCGCCTCGGGCGACTTCGAGAGCATGCGGCCGACGAGCGCGGCGATCGGCTCGGGCACCTCCTCGCAGAGCCGCCGCACGGGCGGCGGGCTCGCGAGCAGCACCTTCGCGAGCGCCGCGAGCGCCGTCGTTCCGGTGAACGGCGCCATGCCCGCGAGGCACTCGTACATCACGCACCCGAGCGCGAAGATGTCCGTGCGCGCGTCGGCCCCGAGCTCGCCCTGCGCCTGCTCCGGCGCGAGGTACGCCGCCCCGCCCGGCGCGAGCCCCTCCGCGGTCGCGAGCGCCGCGCCCCTCGCCTCGCCCACCCCGAGCCCGTGGAGCTTCGCCTGCGCCGCGTCGCCGCCCGGCAGCGCGATCAGCGCCGGCGCCACGCCGCCGTGCACGATCCCGCGCGCGTGCGCCGCTGACAGCGCCTCGGCCGCGCGCGCCGAGAGCGCGAGCGCCTCGTTCAGAGTGAGGGAGCCGCGCGCGAGCCGCGCCGCGAGGATCTCGCCCCCCGGCGCCTCGGCCGCGACGAAGCGCAGCCCCTCCGCGGTCACGCCGTGCGCGACGCGCCGCGCGAGCGCCGGGTGCTCGATCGCCGCGATCGCCGCCTGGCGCGCGAGCCACGCCTCGTCGTCCGCCCCGCCGCCCGCGAGCCAGAGCGCGACGGGCGCGCCGCCCTCCCGATCGACGGCGCTCCACGAGGCCGCGCCCGCGCTCGCGCGGAGCAGCCGCGTGAGCTCGAAGCGCCCTGCGCAAAGGTCTCCTGGTTGCATTGCGTCGGGCATCGGGTCGTCTAGCGCGGGCTCCAGGAGGGGTCGTGCGCCCGGTCCAAGTCCGGTCGGCACATGCCGCGGCAGTCTAGCGCCACATGGCCGCGCTCGTCACGAGCGGCGGAGAGCGCCCCCCGGCGGGGCCTGCTTTCGGGGCGCCCCCGCCGCCCGCCCCCGCTCCTCGCCGGCGGATCAGGCGGACGGCATCTGCGTCATCAGCATGTGCTGGCCGGGGATCGGCAGGTTGAGCTTGCCGAGCTCCTCCTTGATCGCCCTGTTCGTCGCGAAGTAGACGGCCCAGTAGTGATCGTTGTGGGTGAACGGCCGCACCGCGAGCACGGGGCCGGCCAGGTTCGCCTCCACGATCTCGATGCACGGCGCCGGGTCCTTGGCCACGTTCGGGATCGCGGCGACCCTCGCCCGCAGCGCCGCGATCGCCCTCTCGTGGTCGGCGCCGTGCGCGAGCTGCGCCGTGCAGTCGACGCGCCGGTACGGGTTCGCCGTGTAGTTCTGGATCGTGTCGCCGAAGATCTTCCCGTTGCCGATGAAGGTCCGGATGTTGTCCCCCGTGTCGATCGTCGTCGCGAAGAGCCCGATCGAGTGCACGACGCCCGTGACGCCGCCCGCGGTCACCACGTCGCCGACCTTGAACGGCCGCAGCACCACCATGAACACGCCCGCCGCGAGGTTCGACAGGAGCCCCGACCACGCGAGGCCGATCGCCACGCCCATCGCCGCGAGCACGCCCGCGAACGTCGTCGTCTCCACCCCGAAGACGCCGAGCACCGCGATGATGAGGAGGATGTTCAGCAGCACCCCCGCCACCGAGTTGAGGTAGCGCGCGACGGTCTGATCGAGCTTCCGCGAGCCCGTCGTACGATCGAGGAGCGCGAGCAGGGCGCGGATGACCATCCGCCCGACGATCCAGAGGACGATCGCCCCCAGGATCTTCGTGCCCACCTGGACGCCGAGCTGAACGGCCATGTCGATGTATTTCTGAATCGTCGCTTGATCCATGATCGAGATCTCCTCCTTCGTGAGCTGCTCCGGCGCCGGGCCGCACGACACGCCGGCCGCGTCGAGCGCGAGCCCGGATCCCGTCGTCCCCCGTGAACCAGGGAAGCGCGCCGCCCCAGAGCACGCACCGTACCAGCAACGGACGCCGCCCGATCCTGAAAGCGCCGGCGGGCGGATGATGCCTGGACCCCTCTCCTTCCCCTCCGCAACCGAGGACCGCGGAGCTCAGTGGGGAACGGGCGCGGCAACGGACGCGGGCACGGCAACGGACACGGGCACGGCAACGGACACGGGCACGGCAACGGACACGGATGCGGGGACGGACGCGAATGCGGAGCCGCGGGCGGGAGCGGGAATCGGACGCCGGATGGGAGCTCGCGGGGAGGCTGCATTGCGGCCCGCGTGCGCGCGGCGTGCTTCGTGCCTGATTCCGAACCAGCACGCGCGGCGCGCCGGCGGTGGCGGGCAGCGCGGGCATGGAGGGAGGGAGGGTATGACCATGGGAGCCATCTCCACGGCGCCGCGCTTCGTGCAGGCCAACCTGTTCGAGCTGAGCGAGCAGCGCTTGCACGTCACCTTCAGCAGCACGAGCTTCGCGGGCGACCCGCAGCTCGAGTACCGGGACGGCCGGACGAGGCGCTCCTTCCGGGGAGACGAGATCGCCATGCGGGACACGGCGCTCGGCCTCGAGGTCACGGTGGTGCTCGAGACCATCCCGGACCTCCGGACCGTCTCATTCACGCTCGTCCTCCCGGCCGTCCACGTGCTCCCCGGCAGCATGGGCTCCCGCCTCCGGTCGCCGGGCATCATCACCACGGCCCACACCACGATCGCCGGCCCGCCGCTCGGCCCGGACAAGACCTACGAGACCTTCGACCTGTCCGGCACCGCACAGCACGTCGTGTTCTGACCCGGCGCCGCGCTCCTGACAGCCGGCCGACTTCAACCATGACGGTCAGCCGAAGTCATCCCCTGACGGGGTACGCCTGACTCCCAGCGCGCCGCTCGAAGCGCTCCGAGCCCAGATCCAGCCCGATCCGCGTCCGCTCCAGGCGCCCCTGGACCGGTCCGGGTCGATCCAGCCGCACGATGTGGCGGCGACGGTCGATTCCGGGCTCAGACGGGGACCTTCAACCTATTCCATGGTCGACGGGGAAATTCCCGCATGTGGAAAACCTTCGAAGGGGGTTGACCGTGGCCAGAGTCAGAGCTTCCAGCACAGCCAGGATGAGCATGAAGCGAGCCCACGATCTCGTGTTCCGACGCAGGATGCAGCGAGTCGTCTGGCGATGGCTGCGGCGTCTCGATGTCTCGCTGCAGGATCGAAGCGATGTGAGGCAAGAGGTCTTCGCCGCGGCCGTCCGGAGCTGGCACAGCTACGACCCGGCGAGGGCGCGTCCGGAACGGTGGCTGAACAGGATCACGGTGCACGTCTCCGCGCACTACCGTGACAAGGCACGCCACCGACGCGAGGAGCTCATGCCCGACGCACCCGTTGGCATACCCGACCCCGAGCCTGGCGTGGAGGCTCAGCTGATCCGGGCGCAGCAATGGAAGGCGGTCCTCGAGGTCCTCCAGGCCGTCGACGAGGGTCCCCGCGCCGTCCTGATCGCGCACGACCTCGACGGCGTGCCGATGACGGAGATCGCCATGCGTCTCGGCGTCCCCGTCTCGACCGCCTACAAATGGCGCGCCCGTGCCATGGCCGCCTTCCAGGAGCTCACTCAAGAAGAGGAGTGACCCTGGTCTTCAGCCTGGAGGAGACTAACAAGACGTGACTTGGGACGCGTGGCGCTGGTATGGTGCCCACCAGGGCACGCCTGCGGCGAGATCATCTCTCCACGAGCAGCCACGATCCACAAGACATCAAGCGGAATATCTCCTAAGCTGCCCGGGCAAGCGAGCAACCCTCCGCGACTCCTCGGATTGGCGGGAGGCGCACGGGCCTCCCTTACAGGATTTTCATGCTGAACCACTGGCACGCTGCCATTTCTTGTCTGTTCTTTGCATTCGCAAGCGTCTCGTCCCCTGCGCTCGCCGACGGCGCGCGCAAGGGGGATGAAGCGACCGTCAACACCGGCGAGCAGATCAAGCAGGCGCACCGCGCGCAGCGGGCGGGCCGATGGGAGGAGGCGGCCGAGGTGTACCGCGCGGTGTGGGAGCGCACGGGGCGCCCCGAGATGGTGGGGGAGCTGGGGATATGCGAGGTCGCGCTCGGCAGGTACCGGGACGCCGCGGAGCACCTCCAGATCGCGCTGGAGCAGCAGGATCTGCTGTCCCGGGAGCAGTACGCGAGGTTCGACGAGGCGCGGGCGGTGGCGGAGAAGCAGGTGACCGTGGTCGCCATCAGCGCCAATCCGCAAGAGGCCGAGGTGCTCGTGGACGATCGATCCCTCGGGCCGCCGAGCCCCACGTACCTCGTGTTCCTCGAGCCAGGGTCCCACACGATCCGGGCAACGCTCGCGGGTCACGACGACGCCATCGCCACGCTCGACGCCGAGCAGAACACGATGCCCTCGGTGTCGCTGCGGCTCCGCGAGCGGCGGCCGGTCGAGGTGCCTGTCCCCGTGCCGGTACCGGCACCGGTGCCGCCTGCGCCGATCGTGGCCTGCCCGCCCGGGGAGGAGAACTGCAATGGTGAGCTCGCAGACACACTCCGCAATGTGGGCTATGCCGCAACGGGCGTGGGGGTGACGCTCGGCGTCGGCCTGGCGATTGGCGCTGCCGCGGTCCACGATCACCTCGGGTCCATGGCCAACTCGCGCGGACCGAGCGGCTGCTGGGGGAAAGCGAGGATGGACGTGTGCACGGACATAGCCGTGCTCAACGGAACGCGCGACCTCCTGGCGACGGGCGCCGCGGTCAGTCTCATCACCGCCGGCGCGATTGGCCTGTTCACGCTGAGCTCGCACTGGTGGGCTCCCGGTCCTCGTGAGAACGGGTCGATCCACGTGCTGCCCGGCGTGGCGCATGATGAGGTCAGCCTCACGGTCCTCAGTCTCTGGTGATCGGGCCGATCACGGGGACGGGTCGCGCTTCGCCCCCGGGCCCTGCGCGGACTGGTCACGCTTCGCCCTGGGGGTGACACCGAGCTCTTCGAGCAGATCGCGGCGCTCGTCGACGAAGCGTCCGGACCCGAACTCACGCGAGTGAAGCTCGAGCAGCTGGCGCGCGACGGAGCCGTTGCCCGCTCCCACCGCAGCCCGGACCCTCTGCATCAGCTTGGCCTCCTGTGCGGAGGGCGACGCGGACGCGTCCGGTCGGGGCTGGGCCTGCGCGCCCGAGAGGTCCGGCGGCGCCGCGTCCTTGACCACGGGGGCGGCCGGGGGCGGGGTCGCCATGGCTACCTCGTCCCGAGGCTCGTCGCCCGGCACGATCGGTGCGAGCCACAACGCGGCCAGGCCCGACTTGGCCGGCTGCGGCGGCACCCCGTGACTGCTCATCATCACCACGGCCGCCCCCACGGCGAGCGCGATCACGGCGAGCACCGGCCGGAGCCCGCGCCCGCCCGCCGCCAGCGCGCGCTTCGCGAAGAGCAGCGGAGCCAGCAGGATCGGCAGGATGTCCAGCCCGCGCCGGCGCTGGCGCGCTTGCCACCGCGCCCGCTCGCGCGCGAGATCCTGCATGGCGAGCCGGTACCGCTTGCGCGCGGTGGAGACAGGGCAGCCCACCTGCTGCGCGATCTCTTCGAAGCCCATGTGGAGCAGCTCCTTCGCGATGAGGACGCGCATCCTCTCCTCCGGCATGTCGCCGAGGAGCTCGTCGAGGACCTTCCGCCTGCTCCCCGCGATGGCCAGCGCGTCGGCGCCGGGCGCGCTCCCCGGCAGCTCGTCGAGGTCCTCGATCGGCACCGGGATCTCGTTCGTGAACCGGCGGCGAGCGCGGTAGTTCGCCACCTGATGCCGCGCGATCGCCGCGAGCCAGTTGGTGATGTCCTGCGGCCGCCGCGCGAACCGCGCGCGCGACCGGTAGAGCCCGCACAGGCAGTCCTGCACGAGGTCCTCGAGATCCGCCTGACGGACCCCGAGCAGCGTGAGGTACGAGAAGAGGAAGCGGAGGTGCTCCTGCGTGACCACCAGGGCGACCTCGCCGTTGCTCTCGGCATCCGTGCCCGAGAGGTCCAGCGCCGGGCCACCCTCGGCCTGGGTCCGTTGCGAGACGAGGTAAGGAAGCCGGGGCGCGGTCGCGCGCCCCGCTCTCGACGCCGTCGCGGAGGGCCGCTTCGGGGGGGGCACCGCAGGCTGGCGCGGAGCGCACTCCTCGGACGGGGGCTCGCCCCCTGGGATCGCACGGAGAGGACGTCGGGAGGTGGTCACGTCCTTGAAATAGGGTGAGGGGGTCGATCTGCGCCCGAAATCGTCAGACCCAGTGGCGAAGCACACGCCGGCGCAGGATCGCGAGGATCCGACTGGTAGAAGTCGCCCGCTCCCTGTTATTATACTGAACTAATGAACAAGCCACGCGCCGAGCTTGACGACTGGCAGACCCAAGTGCGCTCGCCTTGGACGTACTCAGGCTGATCAGAAAAAATATGTCCGTGGCTGGTATTGTGTTTGAGCCCACGTGGGGCGGGGGGGGCGTTCCTGGAAGCGACGACGGGGAAGCGCAATTTCGACATCTCGGAGGAGTGGATGCTCCTCCGGCTGCTCGAGGCCGCCGCGGCTGGCGCCGCCCGCCCGGCCGGCCGGGGACTAGCCCGCCGCGTCCGGGAAATGGCTCAGCGCGACGAGGTTCCCCTCCGGATCCCGCGCGTATAGTGAGTACGGGCTCTCCCGCTCGATCCTCACCCCCGCCGCCTCGAGCCGCGCCCGCCACGCGGCCCGCGCCTCCCGCACGATGGCCAGCGCCACGCAATGCCACCCGGGCGCCGCGTCCGCGCGCACCGGCGCCTCGGCGGGCGTCCGGGGCTCCGGGGCCCCGGCCCGCTCGACCGCCAGGAACGCCCCGCCGCCGAGCCCCAGCCACACCGATCGCGGCGCCCCCGCCTCGTCGGACCAGCGCCGCAAGACCGGCAGGCCGAGCACGCCTCCGTAGAATGCCTCCGCGCGGTCCAGATCGCGCACCACCACGGCCAGGTGGTGCACCGCCGGCGCCGCCGCCTCGCGCTCGCTCATCGGTGCCCCTTACCACGCCCCCGCGGCGGATTTGACTCCCGCCTGCCCCGGGCGCAGAGGGGCCCCATGCGACCCTCGCCGGCCCCCGCCCTCGCCCTGCTCGCCCTCGCCGCCGCCGCGTGCGCACCCGAGCCTGCCCACGCCCCGCCCCCGCGCCTCCCGGCCCCGGCGATCGCCGCGGCCGCGCGGCCCGCGGCGCCCGAGCGCACGGCCATCCTCGGAGCCGAGGCCAGCCCCATCACCTTCGAGCGCATGGCGAAGTTCCCCGAGCCCGGATGGAGCGTCCCGCGCAAGATCGCCTACTCGCCCGACGGCAAGCTCGTCACCTTCCTGCAGAGCGAGTCGCAGAGCGAGCAGATGGCCCTCTTCGCGTTCGACCTCGCCGCGCGCAAGGCCACCGCGCTCGTCCGCGCCTCCGACGTGCTCGAGCAGGACCGCCCCCTCTCGCGCGAAGAGGAGCTCCGCCGCGAGCGCCAGCGCCAGCGCATCCAGGGCGTCACCGGCTACACCTGGGCGAAGCGCGCCCCCGTCATGGTCATCCCGCTCGGCGGCGACGTCTTCCTGCGCGGCGCGGACGGCGCCGTAACCCGCCTCACCGACACCGCCGAGCCCGAGCTCGACCCCCAGATCTGCGACGACGGCCAGAAGGTCGTCTTCGCCCGCGGCGCCGAGCTCTTCGCCGTCGACGTCGCCACGAGGCGCGAGACGCAGCTCACGAAGGGCGCACCGGAGGGCGTCACCCGCGGCCAGAGCGATTTCAACGGGCAGGAGGAGTTCGACGAGCCCAGCGGCTTCTGGCTCGCCCCGGGGTGCGACCGCGTCGCGTACCTCGAGGTCGACGAGCGCGCGGTCGCCGTGCACCCGGTGCTCGGCTTCCGCGGCGGCAAGCCTGACCTCATGCAGCAGCGCTACCCCGCCGTCGGCCAGAAGAACCCGTCGGTCCGCGCCGGGATCCTCGATTTCAAGACGAAGAGGACCACCTGGATCGAGCGGCCTGCCCCCGGCGCCGAGCGCTACCTCGGCCGCTTCGCCTGGAGCCCCGACGGCAAGGTCCTCTGGCTCCAGTCCATCGATCGAGCCCAGCAGCACCTCACCCTGGATCGCGTCGACGCGGCGACGGGCAAGCTCACCACGGTGCTCGAGGAGCCCTCCTCCACGTGGATCGATTTCGCCGAATTCCGCCTGCTCGAGCGCTCCCCGCGCCTCGTCCGCACCGCCACCGTCGCCGGCCACACGCACCTCGAGCTCCGCGACGCCGCGACCGGCGCCCGCGTCGCGGCGCTCACGAGCGGCGACTGGGACGTCGCCCGGATCAAGGCGATTGACGAGGACAGGGCCCGGGTCCTGTTCACCGCTTCGAAGGACTCGGCGCTCGAATCCCACCTCTATGCGGTCCCCCTCGCCGGCGGCCCGGTCGAGCGCCTCACCCGCGACCCCGGCGATCACGACGTCGTCGTCGGCCGGGCCGGCGATGGCTTCGTGGACCTCCACTCCGCCGCCGATCGCCCGCCGCGGGCCGAGGTCCGCGACGCGGCCGGCGCGGCGCTCGGCGATCTCCCGGTCCAGCTCGACCAGGACCTGCCCGCGCTCGGCCTCCGCACCCCTCGATTCGTCACGATCGACTCCCCCGCCGGCGTGAAGCTCCACGCCGCCCTCCTCCCGCCGCGCCACATCGAGCCTGGCCGCCGCTACCCCGTGGTGGTCATGGTCTACGGCGGCCCCGGCGTCCAGACGGTCAGGAACCGCTGGTCGCCGCGCCTCTTCTGGCAGCACCTCGCGGACCGCGGCGTCGCCGTGTTCCAGCTCGACAACCGCGGCTCCTCCGGCCGGGGCCCCGCGTTCGAGGCCCCCATCCACGGCCGCCTCGGCGAGGCCGAGCTCGCCGATCAGCTCACCGGCCTCGACTACCTCCGGACGCTCCCGTACATCGACATGGACCGCGTCGGGATCTACGGCCACAGCTACGGCGGCTACATGGCGGCCCTGGCGATGCTCAGGGCCCCCGACCGCTTCCACGTCGGCGTCGCCGCCTCCCCGGTCACCGACTGGCGGCTCTACGACACGGGCTACACCGAGCGCTTCATGGGCCCCCTCGCCACCAATGGGGCCGGCTACGACGCCTCCTCGCTGCTCCCTCTCGCGGGCGACCTGCGAGGCCACCTGCTGCTGGTGCACGCGCTCATGGACGAGAACGTCCACTTCCAGCACGCTGCCCAGCTCATCGACGCCCTGATCGCCGCGGACCGCCGCTTCGACCTCCTGGTCTTCCCCGGCGAGCGCCACGGCTACAGGAGCCCCGACGCCCGCCGCTACGCGAACCACCGCGTGATCGACTACCTCGTCGAGCACCTCTGAGCCCGCCGCCGCGCGCGAGCCCTTGCCCCCCCGGACCGACTCGTCTAAGTTCCCGGCCGCGGGTTGACCGCCCGGGGAGTCGCACAGTCCGGTAGTGCACGAGCTTTGGGTGCTCGTTGTCGCGGGTTCAAATCCCGCCTCCCCGACCGGCGCGAGCGCGCGACCTGCACGGTCGTCGCGCTCGCCGCCGGCGCGTCGCCGAACGCGAGCTCGTGGGCCCCCGGGCGCGCGAGGTCGCGGACCGATCGCGGTGTCCCTCGCGCCCTCGCGCGCGCTGTCTCCGCGCCCCGATCCCGATGCGGGCTCTCGTCAGAACTTGCCGCCGACGGCGACGCGCAGCGTGGCGACCTTGCCCTCCTCGAGGCCGAAGCCCAGGTACCGATCGAGCGCGACGAGGAAGCCGGCGCGCACGTACACGTTCGGCGCCGGGGGCTCGTACGAGATGAACGGCTCGATCGCCATCTGGATCAGGTCGTTATCGGTCAGCGGGAAGACCTCCTGCAGCCGCAGCCCGCCGCCGAAGCCGGAGTCCATCCGCGCCTCGCCCTCGTTGCCCTGCTCGACGGCCAGCTCGAAATCGCGCCGCCCCTTGAGCGGGATGAAGAACACGGGCGCGATCTCGCCGCGGTAGAGGAGCCAGGGCATGATGCGATACTCGACGCCGCCGCGCGCCCGGATCGGGAGGGTCTCGGGGACGAAGCGGTGGAGATCGTAATAGGCGCGCGCGGACGCGTTGGTGGTCACCGCGACGAACCTCCCGATGTCGTCCTCGTCCCTGATGTCGAGGTCCCAGATGGTCGGCACGGAGATGGTGCCCCCCGCGAAGAAGGCGAGCTCCGGCATGAGGAAGCGCGTGTAATGGGCGCCGACGGTCGGGTTGCCGAGCGTGAAGCCGCCCTCGCTCTCGTCGATCGGGTCCATCTCGAAGCCGTGCGACGTGGTGCCGCCGTCGCTCGTGATCGAGTAGCTCCCGTACCCGACCGGGAGCTCGGCGAGCAGGTAGATGTCGTCGAGGATCTTGATCTGGGCCACGGCCGTGAAGGAGATGCCGGTGAGCGCGCCCGTGATCTCGATCCCGTCGTTGTCCTCGGTCTCGGTGGTCCTCAGGAAGTCCACCTCGAGCCCCACGCGGTTGCCCTGGGATTTGACCCACGACGCGTCCCCGGCGGGTCCGGCCGCCGGCGGGGCGTCCTGCGCGAGGGCGGGCGCGGCGAGCAGCGTCAGCGAGAGGGCGGCGAGTGCGCTGGGCTTGGTCTTCAAGGGTCCTCCTGAGTGTTCCCCCCAAGGCTATCCAAGACGGGAGGGCAGGGGCACCTTTCCCGCAAGGCGCGACCGCGCCCGTGCCCGCCTCCGCGCCCGCGCCCGCGCCCGTGCCCGCGACCGCGCCCGTGCCCGCGACCGCGCCCGTGCCCGCGACCGTGTCCGCGACCCCGGGCGTGTGCTAGACGTCGCCCCCCGCGCTCGCCCGATTCCAGGCGCGCCCGCGCGGGCAGCCCATGATCCGACTCGATTCCATCAGCAAGCAGCACGGCAAGCAGATCCTCTTCCTCGAAGCCAGCGCCGCGGTGAACCGCGGCGAGAAGGTCGGCCTCGTCGGCCCGAACGGCGCAGGCAAGACCACCATCTTCCGCATGATCACCCGCGAGGAGGCCCCCGACGGCGGGCAGGTCGCGATCGATCGCGGCGTCTCGGTCGGCTACTTCAGCCAGGACGTCGGCGAGATGCGCGGCAAGAGCGTGGTCGCCGCCACGCTCGACGGCGCCGGCCCGGTCTCCGAGGTCGCCGCCGAGCTCGCCGAGCTCGAGCACGCGCTCGCCGATCCCGAGCGCATGGACGAGATGGAGTCCCTGGTCGAGCGCTTCGGCCACGTGCAGGCCCGCTACGAGGAGCTCGGCGGCTACGCGCTCGACGCGCGCGCCCGCGAGATCCTCGCCGGCCTCGGCTTCGATCAGGAGGTCATGGACGGCGACGTCGGCGCGCTCTCCGGCGGCTGGAAGATGCGCGTCGCGCTCGCCCGCATCCTCCTCATGCGCCCCGACGCGCTGCTGCTCGACGAGCCGACGAACCACCTTGACATCGAATCGATCCTGTGGCTGGAGGGCTACCTGAAGCAGCACGAGGGGGCGCTGCTCATGACGTCGCACGACCGGGAGTTCATGAACCGGATCGTGAACAAGATCGTCGAGATCGACGGCGGCGACATCATCACGTATTCGGGCAACTATGATTTCTACGAGCGGCAGCGCGCCCTGAACGAGCAGCAGGCCGAGGCGCAGTACGAGCGGCAGCAGGCGATGCTCGCCAAGGAGATGCGCTTCATCGAGCGCTTCAAGGCGCAGGCGGCGAAGGCCGCCCAGGTGCAGTCGCGGGTGAAGAAGCTCGAGAAGATCGAGAAGGTGGAGCCGCCGAAGCGCCGCCGGACGCTGACGTTCGACTTCAGGGCGCCGCCGCGGTCCGGAGAGGACGTGGTGAAGGTGGAGGGGCTGCGGAAGGCGTACGGGAGCCGGAAGGTCTACGACGGGCTCGATCTCCTGATCCGGCGGCGCGAGCGGTGGTGCGTGATGGGGGTGAACGGGGCGGGCAAATCGACGCTGCTGAAGCTCGTGGCAGGGGAGAGCGCGCCGGACGAGGGGCGGGTGACCATCGGGGCGAGCGTGAGGCTCGGGTATTTCGCGCAGCACGCGATGGATGTGCTCGATCCGGCGGGGTCGGTGTGGGACACGCTGATAGGGGCGTATCCGCTGGCGTCGCCGGGGTCCCTGCGGACGCTGGCAGGGGTGTTCGGGTTCTCGGGGGACGACGTGGAGAAGCCCTGCCGGGTGCTGTCGGGCGGGGAGAAGGCGCGGCTCGTGCTGGCCCGGATGCTCTATGATCCGCCGAACTTGCTGGTGCTGGATGAGCCGACGAACCATCTGGATCTGGCGACGAAGGAGATGCTGATCAAGGCGCTCGCCGATTTCGAGGGGACGATGCTGTTCGTGTCGCATGATCGGCAGTTCCTGCGGGCGCTGTCGAATCGAGTGCTGGAGCTCCTGCCCGAGGGGCCTCGGGTCTATGGCGGGGGGTATCTCGAATACGTGGAGCAGAGCGGGCACGAGGCGCCCGGAATGAGGGCGTAGCCCTCAGCGGAGAGAATCGAGGCAGACCAGGACGGCGTCGAGCACGGACCGGGCGAAGCCGCGGGAGCGGTCGGGGGACCAGCCGGTCGAGTCGTCGGGGCGGTTGGCGTTGTCCTTGAAAGGCATTTCCAGGCCCAGGGAGAGGCAGTCGAAGCGCTCGGCCACGTACATCGAGGCCAGGCGGAGATCGGACCCGCCGGGGGGGTCGCGGTCGTAGCCCTGGGCGCGCTGGAAATCGGGGTCGAGGCGCTCCAGGGTCGAACAGAAGAGCTCCTCCAGGGTGGCCAGGCGATCCGTGTAGCTGGGGATGCCCTCGGCGCCGAAGGCGAAGACGTAAGGGATGGATTCGTCGCCGTGCACGTCCAGGAAGAGGTCGACGCCGGTCTCGATGAGGGCGTCGCGGACCACCAGGACCTCGGGGCTGGCGCTCCTCGTGGGGGTGAGCCACTCGCGGTTGAGATCGCAACCGGCGGCGTTCGTGCGGTGGTTGCCGCGGGCGCGGCCGTCGGGGTTCATGCTGGGGACCAGATAGACGACCGCTCGCTCCAGAATGGCGGCGGAGACAGGATCGGTTTCGTCCAGGAGGCGCCAGACGGCGCCCTCCATGAACCAGGCGGCCATGGTCTCGCCGGGGTGCTGGTGGGCGATGATCCAGACGCGGCGGGCGGGGCGGGCCTGATCGCCGATCACGATGACATTGACGGCGCGGCCGTCCACGCTGCGGCCCAGCTCGATCACCTGGGCGCGGGGGGAGGAGCGCGCCTGCTCCAGCAGGGCGTCGTGGCGATCGGGCGGGTACGGGGCAAAGCAGGCGTAGGCCATGGGGCCGCGATCGGGGGTGTGGCGGATGGTGAGGGCGCCGCCGTCGTAATCGGTGGGGACGCGGAACCAGGACTCGCCGTCATGAGAGGCGACAGCACGATAGCCGCCGGCCCAGCCGCCGGGGTAGGAGGACTCGCCGGCGTTGTGAATGCGCATGGTGAGCGGAATGCCGGTTGCATCGTGGACGATGAAGTGGAACCACTGGCGGAAATCGGAGGCGTTGTCGCGGCGGAGCGCGAGCTCGATCGCGGAGGGGTCGGAGGCGTCGAGCACGTCGATGCTGGCGGTCTCGAAATCGGCTTCGATCTGCATCGAAGAGACCGTCCCATGGACGGGGGCGGAGCGAAAGGGGATCGAGCTTGCCTCGAGCCAGGGGCGCGCCCAGGATGCGCGGCCATGGGATTGCTCGATCGGGCGAGGCGGCTCTTCGGGATGGGCGATGCCGACCACGCCGGCGAGGCGGGCGGCGGCGAGGCCGAGGCCGGCGGACCGACGGAGGGGTCGAATTCGCCGGCGGGCGCGGGGCGCGGGCGCGATCCGCGGGGGGGGGATCCGCGCGGCGGGCGCAAGGGCGAGCGGCCGCCGCTCGCGGACGCGCCGCCGGCGGAGAGCCGGGGCGTGGACGACGCGCTCGCGGCGCGCGAGGCGGGGGACCGGGCGCTGGCGCGGCAGATCCTCCGCGAAATCGACAGGGGCGGCGGGCTGCGCACGGTGCTGCGCGCGGCCGCCGCGCTCGAGGCAGGGGACGAGAGGGAGCTCGCCGGGCTGTTGCCGGCGGTCGCGGCCGAGGCGCCGCGCTGGCGCTTGATGCTGCAGGTCGCGGCCGCGCTCGGCGATGAAGGGGCGGCCGCGCCGCTCGTGGCGCGCGCGGAGGCCGAGGGCGCGCCCGCGTGGGCGATCGCGTGGACGCGCGCGATGGCCTCCGGCGAGGTCGCGCGGCGGGAGGGCCTGGTCGATCTGCTGTTCGCGGATCCCGCGCTCGCCCGCACCGTCGCGGCGCGCGATCTCGCGGTGCCGGGCGCGGAGGCCGAGCTCCCGGCGCTCCAGCGCTACACCTCGTTCGCGCACGGCCGCGACTCGATCCGCCGGTTCGGCGCCGAGGCGGTGGCTCGCCTGCTGGATCGGAGCGCGAGGGAGGCCCGCTGATGGGCGCGCTGCTGTCGCTCTACGAGGTCGATCGGCCCGCGCTCGTCGCATGGTCGAAGGAGCTCAAGGACCTGCTGCGCGCCGACGACAGGGGCGCGATCGCCCGCGCGCTGGAGGCCGGCCCCGCGCTCGCCGAGCGCCTCGCGACCGGACCCCGCGCCGTCGACTGGTTCCTCCGGCCCGAATCCGACGAGGCCGCCGCGCCCCTCTTCGCCTCGCTCCGCCGCGTCACGAAGAAGCGCGCGCTGACGAAGGTCTGGACCAGCGAGGCCGCGTCGCTGGAAGGCCGGCTCCGGAACTACGACGCGCTCCGCGAGGAGCGCGAGCTCGCCGCGCTCGTGGACAAGCTGCTGGAGCCCGCTCGTCTGCCGTGGTTCCTGCTCCGCCCCCGGGCCACGGGCGGCTGGCTGGACGGCGCGAAGCGCGAGCGCCTCGCCGGAGGGCTCAGGAAGCTCCGGCCCTCGCTCACGCCGGAGCTCGCGGCGTTCGCCGACGCGATCGCCGAGGCCGACGGCGACGTCATCGCCCACGACAACCTGTAACGCCGCACGCCGCCAACCCGGGACGCGACGGCGTCCCTGATGGGCTCCACGCCCGGGCTCCCGGCTCCACGCCGGGCCCCCCGACGACCGTGCAGAACGTTCTTGCGCGCGGCGTCGCCCACGTGTAGGGAGTGAGAAGTGCATAGTGTTACTATGCACTTTTCAGGAGGAACCATGACGACCAGAACGAGCACGAGCTCTCACGGGAAATCCCGTCACCGCACGCCTATTTTCAACATGTTCCGCAAGGTGGTCGACAGCGTGGAAGAGACGGTCGACGACGTCGTGGATCGCGGCGAGGGCCTCGAGCGCGACACGCGTCGCCTCCTCCACAACCTCTTCCGGCCCAAGGACGACGATCGCGGCCGCGCCCGGGACGAGGACGACGAGGACGGCGACGAGTCGCCGAAGGCGCGCAAGCACAAGAACGACGAGGAGTGAGCCGGCGGGCCGCGGGAGGCGAGCGCAGGCTCGCTCCCGCGGCCTCGCGGCGTGACCTCCATGGCACGAGCTGGTCTATTGCGTCGCTCCCGCGAGATCGCTCGCGCCCTCGGCGGCTGGGCGCAGCGGATGGCGCGGGATCCCGAGGTCCTGGCCGGTCTGCTGATCGGGGGCTCGATGCCCGGCGGCGCCGAGGACGCGACGGCGCAGGCCCTGGCGCTGCGCGAGGGGCTCGAGCAGCTCGGCCCGGTCTTCATCAAGGCGGGGCAGCTCCTCTCGACGCGACCCGATCTGCTCTCCGAGCCCTACCTCGACGCGCTCTCCTCGCTGCACGGGCACGTCCCTCCGATGTCGGACGCCGATCTCGACGCCGCGCTCGAGGAGTACGCCTCCGCGCTGGGCAGGCCCCTGCCCTTCGCCGAGCTCGACCGGCGGCCCATCGCGGCCGCGTCGCTCGCGCAGGTCCACCGCGCGCGGCTCGAGGACGGCGCCGAGGTGGCCGTCAAGGTGCGGAGGCGAGGCGTCGTCGACGTCGTCAGGGAAGACTGGCGCATCCTGACCGTGCTGGGGCGGCTGCTCCAGCGGGCGCTGAGCGACGTGTACGACATCCCAGGGGTGGTCGAGGAGCTCGGCCGATCCCTCACCGAGGAGCTCTCGCTCCTGAACGAGGCGGAGAACCTCGCGCACTTCGCGGAGGCGCTCACGCCGTTCGCTCCGGATGTGAGGGTGCCGGAGGTCCATCGCCGGCTCTCGACGGAGTCCGTGCTGGTGATGGAGCTCGTCCACGGCCGATCGCTCGGGGATGGAGGGGCCGACGTCCTCTCCAGGCCGGAGCGAGAGCGGCTCGCGCGCGCGATCTCGCAGGCCTACTTCAGCATGTTCTTCGTCGACGGCATCTTCCACGCCGATCCGCACCCGGGCAACATCCTCATCACCGAGCAGGGAGAGGCGGTCCTCGTCGATTTCGGCATGATCGGCAAGATCGAGCGGCAGGTCGCCGACGATCTCGTCCGGGTGCTCCTGAGCTTCGTGGTCAAGGACAGCCACGGCGTGGCCCACGCCTTCCTCGACGTCGGCAAGCCGACCCGATCCGCCGATGAGCTCGGATGGATCATGGAAGTGCGCCGCCTGCTGCCCCGGTATCACGGGATGCGCCTCGAGCGCCTGAACGTCGGCGCGCTGCTCGTGGATCTGCTCCGGTCCGCGGCCAGATGCGGGATCCAGGCGCCGCCCGTGGTGGCGCTCGTCTGCAAGAGCCTCGCGAACATGGACGGCTCGGTCCGGCTCCTCGATCCCCGGATCGACGTCCTGCAGACGTTCCGTCACTTCGTGCCCCGGCTGCTCGAGGCCCACGCCCGCCGCACGGCGTCGTTCGAGGACGTGATCAAGATCGCGCTCGACGTGTATGCAGGAGCCAACCGCGTCCCCCTGGAGCTCGCCACCATCCTGGAGAAAGCAGCGACGGGCAGGCTCCGGTTCGTGGTCGATCCGGCTTCACCTCCGCGCCGGCGCTGATCCGCGCCGCTGTCGGGCGGCGGCCGGGGCGTGCTAGCGTCCGCGGCGGCCCGTGGGCTCAGGCGGAGGACGAGGTGGCAGAATCCCCCCGAAGAAAAGCGAAGCAGGCCGCGAGCGAGCAGGAGGCGACCCTCAAGATCAGCGATCTGGCGAGCCGCACCGGCCTCTCGGTGCCCACGATCCACTTCTATATGCGAGAGGGTCTGCTGCCGCCGCCGCCCCGGAAGACGTCCCGGAACATGGCGTACTACGACGAGTCGTTCGTCACGCGCCTCAGGCTGATCCGGCGGCTCCAGGAGGAGCGGCGGCTCCCGCTCCGCGTGATCCGGTCTCTCATCGCTGGGCAGTTGCGGAAGGCCGGCGACCTGTTCGACGGCATCGAGGAGCTCGAGGCAATGCTCCTGTCCGGGCTGGAGCTCACGCCCAGGATGCCCGATCGATCGGAAGAGGAGCTGCGGAGCAGGACCGGCATCGATCCGGAAGACCTCGCGGAGCTGATCCATCTGGGGTTGATCACGCCGCGCTCCACGCCCGAGGGCGTGCAGTACTCGCCGGGCGACGCAGAGATCGCGGGCATCATCGCTCGCGCGCGCAGCGTGGGCCTCACACGCGAGCTGTTTCCCACGTCGGACCTCCTGCTCTACCAGCGCGCGCTCGGCGCCCTCGTCGGACAGGAGGTCCGGCTCTTCGTGAAGCGCATGCGCGGGCGCACCGGGACGTCGTCGCTGGAGAAGCAGATCGACGCCGCCGTGCACCTCATGGGCGAGCTCATCGTCCAGCTGCGTCGCAAGCTCATCGCCGACCTGACGGCGGGGCTCGGACGCGAGGAGGGGGAGGGGAAAGACGGGACCAGGAGCCCGCCCGAGCGCAGGACGCGTACCGGCGGCCGGAAGGCGCCGGCGAAGCGGCGAGCCCGATGACTCCGGGCAGGAGGCCCGCCGGACAGCTTCGGCCGTCCGGCAGGTCTACTCGGCCGCCTGCTCCTGAGCAGCGTCGGCCTTGCGAGCGGAATCCAGGAAGCGGCCAAAGTGCCGGAGCTCCTCGAGGCGGCACGACCACACGAGCTTCCCGTCGTGCAGCGTCATGTCGGGGCAGCCGTCGCACATGTTCTGGCGGCCGTCTTCGAGCAGATCGATCGGCTGGATCAGGAGCACCGCCTGCAGATGCACACCGTTCAGAGCCTCCCGCGGGTCCGCGACGACCGACCGCAGGTAGCTCGCGGCGGCGGCGCGCGCGCCCGGCTCCCACAGCGAGCCCAGGAGGATGGTGCGGCCGAACGACAGCGCCCAGGGCGAGCTGTACGCGTAATAACGGCCCTGGAACAGGTGATGGGCGACCTGGGTCGCCTCCAGGAGCTTCGGGCCCAGGTATCCGTGGATGCGGCCGCGGGTCCCCGCGCGCAGGGCCAGGAGCCACTTGAAGGAGTCGGGCCGCTCGGTGCCGTTCAGGTACGCGGCCGGGCGGAAGTCGGGGTCCCGCTCGCGGATCACCCGCGCCACGTCGCGCGAGCTGATGTCGATCCTCCGGGGCTGCTCGGTGGAATAGACGAGCTTGCCCATGTCCACCCGCTCGCCGCCGGCGAAATAATCGTAGTCCGTCAGCATCGCCGCCCGGTACGTGATGAAGACGACCGTGTGGACCTTGTCGATGTTGCGGGCGGCCCACTCGGCCACGTCGGGGACCTGCTCCAGCGTGTCCTCGTACACGGTCGAGTTGAACGCGCAGGAGAGGCCTCCGACGCTCGCGACCATCTCCGCGTACGTCGAGCGCAGCTCGTTCATCTGCTGCTCGGTCTTGTTCCGCCACCCCGGCCGACCCTGGCGCGAGTCCACGTGGAAGGTCAGGCCGACGAGCCCGGCCGCCTTGAGCTCGCGCAGCATCTCCGGCGTCAGATCGAGGCCGTTCGTGTTGATGATGGCCTTCCTGCCCATCTTCGTGACACGCCGGACGATCTCCACCACCTCGGGGTGGCAGAGGGGATCGCCGCCGGCGATGGACACCCCGTCGAAGTTGCGCAGCTTGGCGAACGTCTCCAGCTCCGACTGGACCTCGTCGATCGACTTGTGGTTGCGCTCGTTCTTCCGATAGCAGCCGTCACACGCCAGATTGCATGCCTGCGTCGGCTCCAGCCACGCGATGGGATTGTCGGCGAGGTTCCAGGGCAGCCTGTACAGCGCGCGGTGGTCGAGCGGCTCGGGCATCTATCTCTCCATGGGGGTGGGATCGGGCTGGAAAGCGCGGCGCAAAGTATCAGGCCGGACGAGGGTGGACTTGATCATCATCAAGACGGCTCCCACGCCGACCGGCGCGACCGGCGCGGGCGGCGGGCGGCGCGCGGCGCTCCCATTCACTGACCGTCCTCGGGCGGATCCGTGTCCGCTTCCGTGTCCGGAGCCGCTTCCGTGTCCGTGTCCGTTCCCGCGTCCGGATCCGCTTCCGCTCCCGTCCCCGTTACTGGTTGTCCTCGGGCGGGGTGCCGTCGTCCTCCTCGATGACGGTCGTAGCTCGGCGCCGCGGGCCGGCGGGGCGCGGGGGGGTGACCGGATCGAGGGGGCGGGCGCCGTCCTTCGAGGGCTCGCCGACGATCGGGATCACGATCTCGCGGGGGGCGCCGTCGCGCTCGTAGGCGACGCGGATCTCCTTGGCGGTGGCCAGCGAGCGCCAGGCCTCGAAGAACTCGTCGGGCTTTTCCAGGGCGCCGCCGTTCACCTTGGTGACCACGTCGCCGGCGTGGAGATCGATGCCGGTCCACTCGCCGGGGAGGGCGAGCAGCTTCCAGCCGATGAAGTTGCCGCCGCGGATGACCTCCTCGATGGGGACGCGGCGCAAGAGCCAGGGGGGGCCCTGCGCCAGGATGCGGTCGAGCTCGCCGCGGGGGACCTGGCCGGGGGGCACGGCGGGCGCGGGCGGGGGAGCCGCGGCCTTCTGCGAGGACGCCGCAGGGGCGCCGGCGGAGTGAGGCTGGGCACCGCCGCAGCCCGCGAGGGCGGCGAGCGCCGCCAGCACCAGGGGCGCGGCAAGCGCCGGGCTTCGGGGCGTCAGCATCGGTCCCCGACTATGCGCGGCAGGGGCGGGGCGGACAAGTAACCAGCGACGCCTCGGCCGCGGGGACGCAGAGGGGTTGGCGGGGGCCGTGCTTGTCTCGTTCGCCATGCCTGTGCTCATCGGCACATCGGGCTGGCAGTACCCGCACTGGCGCGGGCGGTTCTACCCCGAGCGCCTGAGCGCGTCGCGCTGGCTGGAGCACTATGCGGCGCGGTTCCAGTCCGTCGAGGTGAACAACACGTTCTACCGCCTGCTCGACGCCTCCACGTTCGACGACTGGGCGGCCCGGACGCCGGACGACTTCGTGATGGCCGTGAAGATGAGCCGGTTCTTGACGCATTTCCGGCGCCTGCGCGATCCGGCCGAGCCGGTCGCGCGCTTCCTCGAGGGGGCGCGGCGCCTCGGCGGGAAGCTCGGCCCGGTGCTGGTGCAGCTCCCGCCTCAGATGAAGGCCGACGCAGGGCGGCTCGCCGCCGCGCTGGATTGCTTCCCGGAGCACGTCCGCGTGGCCGTCGAGCCGAGGCACGCCTCGTGGTTCACCGACGAGGTGGCCGAGCTGCTCGCCTCCCGCGACGCCGCGCTCTGCATCGCCGACAGCCCCTGGCTCCGCACGCCCTTCCGCCTCACGGCGACGTGGGCCTACCTGCGCTTCCACGCGGGGCGCGCGGCGCCGAGCCCCTGCTACGGGGCGGCCGCGCTCCGCGCCGCGGCCGAGCGGCTGGCCTCGGCGCGCGGCCCGGAGGCCGACGCGTACGTGTTCTTCAACAACGACGCCCTCGGCTGCGCCGTGCGCGACGCGATCCTCTTCGCCCGCGCCGTGGAGCGATCGGGAATGCGCGCGACGAGGGTGCCCCGGCCGCGCGAGGTGCAGGTGGGGTGAGCCCCACGAGCGCGGACCCGCACCCCCAGGGCGGCGCATCATCCCACCGCGTCAATTGACGATGGTCAACCGGCGCGCGATCGGGCCGACGCAATCGTGACGATCGGGGGAGCGCATCCTGACGTGAGAGGAGGAGCATCGGCGCTGTCGAAGAACGAACAAGGAGATGGGATCCATGGCGCGTGTGCTGCTGACGAGCGTGGTGCGGCCGTTCGGTGGGCCCGGTGAGGGCGATTCGGTGGGCGCGGAGCTCTTCCACGCGCAGGTGACCCGCGCCCAGGGGGCGTTCAGCCCGCGCCAGGTCATCCGCGTGTGGGGCCTCGATCTCATCGCCGAGAACATCGACGCCCCCACCGTCGTGCTCCACTACCCCTCGATGGCCGAGCTGGAGCGCGAGGTCCGGACGGGCGCGTACACGCACATCGGCATCAACTTCGTGGTCGCCACCTTCCACAAGGTGCGCGCCATGGCGGCGATGATCCGCCGCGCCGCGCCGCGGGCGAAGATCATCCTCGGCGGCTACGGCACCGTGCTGCCCGACGAGCTCCTGCTCGCCCACGGCGACCACCTCTGCCGCGAGGAGGGCGTGCGCTACATGCGCCGGCTGCTCGGCGAGGACGTCGGGCGGCCGATCCGCGCGGCGCACTCGCTCGTCCCGGCGAGCCGCGTGCTCGGCTACCAGGTCCCCACCGTCGTCGGGCACGTCACGGCCGGCCTCGGGTGCGCCAACGGCTGCGACTTCTGCTGCACGTCGCACTTCTTCAAGCGGCGCTACGTGAAGCTCAGCGGCAGCGGGTCGGACATCTACGACGCGATGATGGAGACCCGGGAGCGCGCCGAGCGCGAGGGGTACGAGATCGGATCGTACGCGCTCATCGACGAGGACTTCTTCCTCTACAAGAAGCGCGCGGAGGAGTTCCTCGAGGCCGTGCGCCGCGGCGGCAGGTCGCTGTCGATCTTCGGGTTCGGCAGCATCAAGGGGCTCTCCCAGTTCACCGCGGCCGAGATCGCGGAGATGGGCTTCGACCTCGTGTGGACCGCCTTCGAGGGCCGGAGCTCCGGCTACGAGAAGCTCCGGGGGCGCGAGATCGGCGAGCTCTACGACGACCTCAAGGCGCACGGCGTCGGCCTGCTCTCCTCGATGATCATCGGCTTCCCTTACCAGGACGAGGCCACGATCCGCGCCGAGTTCGCCGAGCTCATGGCGCTCGAGCCGTCGCTCGCGCAGATCCTCATCTACTTCGCCTTCCCCGGCACGCCGTTCTTCGAGGAGGTCATGAGGGACGATCGCTTCCTGCCGCAGTACGCGAAGGACCCCGATCTCCGCCGCTGGGACGGCTTCGCCCTCCACCTCAAGCACCCCCACTTCACGCCGGAGCGGCTCGAGGCCCTGCAGCGCGAGCTCTACCGGGAGGACTACCGGCGGCTCGGCCCGTCGATCCACCGGCTGGCGCGCACGTGGCTCCGCGGCGCCGCGACGCTCGCCGGCTCGCCCAGCTCGCTGCTCCGCGCGCGCGCCGGGCGGCTTCGCGAGAACGCGCGCACCGTGCTGCCCACGCTCGCCGCCGCGCGCTGGATGCTCCCGAGCCCCGAGGCGAAGCGGCGCGCCGAGGCGCTGGAGCGCGATCTCCTGGCGGAGACCGGCCCGCGCACGCTCGCCGACCGGGTGATGTCCCCGCTGGCGCTCGGGCTGGGCCTCTTCACGGAGGCGACCGAGCGGCTCGGCGTGCTCCAGCAGCCGGGGCTGCTGCGCGTGGAGCACCGCTCGGGCGGCGAGGAGATGCGGTCGGACCCCATCATGGCGCTGCACGGCCACGCGAGGTCGATGCTCTCCCGGCTCGGCGAGGATCTGCGCCACGCGGTGATGAGCCGCCTGCTCCCGCCGCCCGTGCCCGCGGTCGCGCGCACCGGGGCATGGAAGCCGATCCCGGCGAGCCGCGGGAGCGCCCAGGCCGGAGCGGAGCCTCGCGTCTTGCCGGTCGTCGCCTAGCGCGCCGCGCGACGCTCGCGTGCACGACGGCCAGGCACCCGCTCCTCACGCCGAGACTACTTCGGCGCCTCGCCTTGGGGCGCCTCGACCTCCGCCTTCACCTCGGCTTTGGGCTCCCCGCCCTTCCCCGCCTCCCCCTTCCCCACCTCGGCCTCCTTCTTCTCGCCTCCTTCTTCTCGGCCGCCTTCTTCTCGGCCGCCTTCTTGGCGGCGCGGAGCATGGCCTCGGCGTCGAGCTTCTGGAGCGCATCGTTCAGCGGGCCGAGGATCTCCTGCCCCTCGGCGCGCAGGGCCTTATCGTTGCGGCCGGCGCGGCTGCCGATGTACCTGCGGAGGCGCACGCAGGTCTCCACGAAATCCGCCTCGGCGTCTTGACCGCCCTCCACGTGGGAGCTCTTCCTCTTGCGGACGTCGCCGACTTGCTCGAACAGCGAATCGCTCGTATCGAGCCATTTCGCCCAGTCATCGAGCCACTTCGCCGGCAGCTCGATGGCAGCGACCAGCTCCGCGTTGACCGGATCCCGGAGCACGCGGAGCGCATTCCGGCAATATCGGTTCTCGACCGGGATATAATCGTCGACGGGCTTCAAGCCATCGGGGACGGCCTCCTTGTACAGCGCGGCCGTCAAGGCGATGTTCGGCCCCGTCCGAGCGTCCGGTCGGCTCGAGGATCCTCCTCACCGCAACCCTCCGAGCGCTCGGTCGGCTCGAGGATCCTCCTCACCGGAACCCTCCGAGCGTCCGGTCGGCTCGAGGATCCTCCTCGCCGGAACCCTCGGAGCGTCCGGTCGGCTCGAGGATCCTCCTCACCGCAACCCTCCGAGCGTCCGGTCGGCTCGAGGATCCTCCTCACCGCAACCACGACGCATCCGGTAGTCATAACACGACGGCCTTGGCCGTCTTGAATTCGCGGCGCGGGCGAGCACCCTCCGGCCCGGCCGTGGGCGAGGCGGGCAGCGGCGAGCACCCTCCGAACGGGCGGTAGGCGCCGCGAGCGGCGGCGCGCACCCCAGCACGCGCCGGGACGGACGCGCTGCCCATCGCGGAACAGCGCGCAACGGCCGCGCGAGTGCCCCGCGAACCGGGCGCCCCCGATGCGCTCCGAGATCGCGATCTTGGTGTGCGAGCGCCCGCGATGCGGGTAGGCTGTGGGCCCATGCCTGCCCCCCCGATCTGCACGTGTGCGTGGGTACCTTGTTGCTGCGCTGCCTTGCGTGCGTTTGACCCATCCTGCGCCTGAAGCATAGAGTACGCCGGATAAGGATGATTCCAATGGCCCCACAGACCAAGCGCCGACACCTGACCCTATCGACTTGCTCTGTCATTTTGACCTTCATCGTGAGCGGTTGCCCGAGCAGTTGTGGAGATGTCTATCCCCTCGGAAACATCATTACTAAGTAGCCCTTCCGGGACCGCCTCACATGTAGTCGACAACAATCACACCTTCGCACTCCCTCATCGCGACCTCAGCCCCCCTCTACCGATTCACCCGGCACAGCGCACACTTTGAGCTTCACGCATCCGTCCGGCGAGAAGCCGCGTCAGGAGATCATCGGTTTCGATCTCGATTATTCAGAGCCCATCATCGTTGGCCCCCAGCCCACGATTGATTATGTACCGACGCTCACAAACTACGTGTCAGTGGTAGCCGGGTCAAGCAAGACATACACGTTCAATCTGGCGCCAGACAGTTGCGAATTCGACGTCGGTCCAACGCCAGCCTGCCCGACCGTCGGCGGGGGTGGTGGACCGATAGCGAAAACTCCTGCAACACCCGGATTGACTTCTTTGTCGATATCCGCTCTGCGTTCGTCGGCTTTCGATGCTGCCGGGATGCGGAGTAGACCTAGCGGCTTCTCCGGGATCGGGCTCGGTACGAAGTATGGCAGGGGATGTACACGCGCCATCGCACCTATTTGACGAGACAGCGCGCGCCCACGGAGACGTGAGGGCCGAGGGGCGCCGGCTCACATGTCGAGCGCGAGCCCGGCGACCCAGCTCGACGACCCGATGTGCATCTGCGGGCGGGAGCCGAGCCCGTCGAGGCTCGCGTTCATCCATTCGAAGAACAGGTAGGCGTGGTTCACGCCCACCGACTCGTCGAGCTGCACCGAGGCCCGCGGGTCCAGGAAGTTCAGCGCCAGCGAAAGACCAATCGCCGAGTGGATCCCCCAGGTCGTGTCGCGGCCGAGGTCCCCGTTGTACCGCGCCGTCTCGTCCCCGGAGCCGGCGCTCCACAGGCCGAGCCCGAGGCCGATCTTCCCGTAGGGCACGAGCGGGATCCCCGTCCGGCGCATCACCTCGTCGAGGCGCACCACCGCGGACAGGTGCATCGGCATGATCGTCAGCGACGTCTCCTGCGCCGAGTCGGTTTCAGTCCCCTCGATCTTCGCCTTCGCGCTGGTCCTCGTGTAGCCCCAGCCGAAGCCGGGCCCGATCGCGCCCACCCACGGGATGCGGAGCGGCAGCCAGTCCACCTCCAGCCCGAAGTAGAACTGGGGATCGCTCCCGAACACGCGCTCGTAGGGCCCTTCGCCGCCGAGCTCCTCGTCGACCTGCGGGTAATACGGCCCGAACCGGAGCTCGAACGCGAAGCTCTGCGGCGAGGCGTTCGCGCGCTCGTCGCTCCTGCCCCCGCGGCTGAGCTGCCGCCAGTTGCCGCGCTGGCTCGACTGCGCGGACGCGGCGCCCGCGATCAGCAACGCGGCGCAGCCGGCGAGCACCGCCGCGCCGAGACGACCAGGGGAACGATTCATTCGGCCTCCTGCGAGCTCATGGGCCGCGCCCGCCGCCGGGCTCGCCGCCGCAGCGCGAGCGCGCCGCCCGCGCAGCCGGCGAGGCCCGCGAGGATCGCCATCGATCCGGGCCCGCCGAGCACGCCGTTCACGGAACAGTAGCCGCCGCCGGCCATTCCCCCGGCCTTGCGGTAGAGCTCGTAGAAATCGTCGACGGGCTGCGGCGTCTGGCAGCCGATCGCCGAGAGCTTGCCGAGGTTCAGCGCCTCATCCCTCGCCGCGACCGCCACCACGTATCTCTGGTAGTTATCGAGCGGCTTGACCGTGATCTCCGTGCCCGTGGCGCTGCCGCACTCGAATACATTCGCCGGCAGGTTCGAGGGATCGAGCAGCGTTCCCTCCACGAGCAGCTCGGAGCAGCACTCATCGCCCGCCGCGTCGCAGGTCGTGGTCGCCCCGCTGCCGCCGTCTCCGCTCGCGCCGCCGGCCCCGCCGCCGCCTTGGCCCGGGGCACCGGCCCCGCTGCCGCCTCC
>CAYQYG010000040.1:0-6047 GCA_964421485.1 uncultured Polyangiaceae bacterium
CCACTTACAGCGGCGGGGTGATCCCGGCCGTGATGCCGAAAGGCGTTGAGCACGCACGCAGCCGCGCGCTCCCCGTCGAGCTCGATGGGTGATCCCGGCCGTGATGCCGAAAGGCGTTGAGCACATTCACCAAAAAGTGTACAAGTGGAAAGGCGTGTCGTGATCCCGGCCGTGATGCCGAAAGGCGTTGAGCACCCGATGACGCGAACAAGCGCAAGCTCATCGCCTACGTGATCCCGGCCGTGATGCCGAAAGGCGTTGAGCACATCTCCGTCGCCGGGTGCGCGTTGCCTGCCTTGTCGTGATCCCGGCCGTGATGCCGAAAGGCGTTGAGCACCGATCGGCCCGGGCGGCGGTCGGGTCGTGCCGGCCGTGATCCCGGCCGTGATGCCGAAAGGCGTTGAGCACGTGCGGACAGCGGTATTACGAGATGTTCGGAGAGTAGTGATCCCGGCCGTGATGCCGAAAGGCGTTGAGCACATGGGCGACGAGGGTATCGTGGGGCTGTCGCCTATGTGATCCCGGCCGTGATGCCGAAAGGCGTTGAGCACAGAAAAGCCCTCGTCTCTTCGTTCACATCACACCTGTGATCCCGGCCGTGATGCCGAAAGGCGTTGAGCACCGCTCATGGGTCCGGGGGAGAAGACGGGCGCTCCGGGTGATCCCGGCCGTGATGCCGAAAGGCGTTGAGCACGCGCAGCGCAGCCTCGTGATCCGAATCGAGCCCGAGTGATCCCGGCCGTGATGCCGAAAGGCGTTGAGCACTGAGTGGTCGCGTGGTCGTGCGGACGCCCGAGGAGTGATCCCGGCCGTGATGCCGAAAGGCGTTGAGCACCGGATCCACGTCGCCTCCAGTTCGATGCGCAACCGCGTGATCCCGGCCGTGATGCCGAAAGGCGTTGAGCACTGATCTCCGGACTACCGGCTGATTGCATCGATCTGTGATCCCGGCCGTGATGCCGAAAGGCGTTGAGCACCCGTTCTAGCCGGCGCGATTCGTAGTGACCGACTGTGATCCCGGCCGTGATGCCGAAAGGCGTTGAGCACATCACGCGGGGCTCCAGCCGGCGTGGAAAGAGGCGTGATCCCGGCCGTGATGCCGAAAGGCGTTGAGCACTTTGCGGCGAGCGCAACCTCTACGCCTAGGTTATCGTGATCCCGGCCGTGATGCCGAAAGGCGTTGAGCACGTCGATGCGCTGGCGCGGCTCCTCCGCTCCGACGCGTGATCCCGGCCGTGATGCCGAAAGGCGTTGAGCACTCGGTGCGATGTCCACAGCGCTCATGACGCTGGAGGGTGATCCCGGCCGTGATGCCGAAAGGCGTTGAGCACACGACCCGCACACTCTTACTATTACTGGGCTGACAGAGTGATCCCGGCCGTGATGCCGAAAGGCGTTGAGCACATTGACGCGGTTGGTGCGTTGACTGACCCACTCGCGGTGATCCCGGCCGTGATGCCGAAAGGCGTTGAGCACAAGACGAACAAGGCTCAGGCGGTGGCGATGGTGGCGTGATCCCGGCCGTGATGCCGAAAGGCGTTGAGCACTAGAGGAGGAGCTTGCCGCGGTGGACGCGGAGCGGGGTGATCCCGGCCGTGATGCCGAAAGGCGTTGAGCACATCTGATGCGATTGCTTGACGATCGCACGGGACTGTGATCCCGGCCGTGATGCCGAAAGGCGTTGAGCACTGCCCGAAGTGCTATGCAGTGGTCGCCAGCACGGAGTGATCCCGGCCGTGATGCCGAAAGGCGTTGAGCACCGCAGTGGTACGTATCGCGATCTGTCGACCCGTACAGTGATCCCGGCCGTGATGCCGAAAGGCGTTGAGCACCCTCGACCCCGCGTCACGTCCGTTCGCCTGGCCAGTGATCCCGGCCGTGATGCCGAAAGGCGTTGAGCACGGCTTGGCCTCACCAGTGAAGTTGAAGCTCAGGGTCGTGGTGTGATCCCGGCCGTGATGCCGAAAGGCGTTGAGCACACTGACAGGTTGTGCGGGTTGGTGGTGACGTTTGGTGATCCCGGCCGTGATGCCGAAAGGCGTTGAGCACAGCCAGACCGAGGCGCGGCCCCGCGTGGGTCGCAGGGGTGATCCCGGCCGTGATGCCGAAAGGCGTTGAGCACACCGCCCTCGTGCAGGCGTGGGAGGCACACCCGGTGTGATCCCGGCCGTGATGCCGAAAGGCGTTGAGCACCGTGGCGCATGCCGGCCGCGCCGCCGCTCCCATCGCCGTGATCCCGGCCGTGATGCCGAAAGGCGTTGAGCACTTGAAGCGGGAGATTGGCGATGCCTAGGATCGGCGTGATCCCGGCCGTGATGCCGAAAGGCGTTGAGCACGCCCTCGGCTTCATGGCGCTCGCCGCCGACCAGGAGGTGATCCCGGCCGTGATGCCGAAAGGCGTTGAGCACACGCTGCCCGAGGTGGCGCTGCGCGAGGCCTGCCGGTGATCCCGGCCGTGATGCCGAAAGGCGTTGAGCACGTGTCGGGGCGGCCCAGCTTGTAGCGCTCGACGATGTGATCCCGGCCGTGATGCCGAAAGGCGTTGAGCACATATACATTTACATATCCTCCCACGCTGAATCGACCTGTGATCCCGGCCGTGATGCCGAAAGGCGTTGAGCACACGGGTGTGTGGTGAAGGGCGGCCGCAAGGTCACCTGTGATCCCGGCCGTGATGCCGAAAGGCGTTGAGCACATCGAGCAGGGCGTGGCCGAGGAGGAGATCGGCGCGTGATCCCGGCCGTGATGCCGAAAGGCGTTGAGCACATATGTTGTAACCGTCGATTACGGCGGCCGTGAAAGTGATCCCGGCCGTGATGCCGAAAGGCGTTGAGCACTGTCAGACTGGCGGTTGGCTGTGCATCGTGTTGGAGTGATCCCGGCCGTGATGCCGAAAGGCGTTGAGCACTCGCGTCCGTCGGAACCGCGACGGACGCGTCACCGGTGATCCCGGCCGTGATGCCGAAAGGCGTTGAGCACCTTACGCCAGAGTCCGTGTACGTGCGGATCAGCAGGTGATCCCGGCCGTGATGCCGAAAGGCGTTGAGCACTCAGTGTCACATCGACCAGCGGCTTCGGGTCGTCCGTGATCCCGGCCGTGATGCCGAAAGGCGTTGAGCACACCCGCGGAAACGGATCCCCGAACGCATAGCCGTACGTGATCCCGGCCGTGATGCCGAAAGGCGTTGAGCACAGCGGCCAGATGTCGTGTTCGGCCATCCACAGGACGTGATCCCGGCCGTGATGCCGAAAGGCGTTGAGCACTTCCAGGTGAAGGCTGATGTCAGCGAAGCGCTGAAGTGATCCCGGCCGTGATGCCGAAAGGCGTTGAGCACAAGTTGGAGCCGACCTCGAAGCCGTCGCCGGTCGGGTGATCCCGGCCGTGATGCCGAAAGGCGTTGAGCACGGTAATCAAGAGAAGACGCGGGACCGGCTAGAGGCGTGATCCCGGCCGTGATGCCGAAAGGCGTTGAGCACTCCCGCAGCTCCTGCCGGAGGTCCGCGGTCTCGGGGAAGTGATCCCGGCCGTGATGCCGAAAGGCGTTGAGCACGAGGCTCCGACGGCGTGCGCTCGATGCGATGGCGTGTGATCCCGGCCGTGATGCCGAAAGGCGTTGAGCACCAGGTGGCGGCGGGCGACCTGTCCGGCTTCGTGGTGATCCCGGCCGTGATGCCGAAAGGCGTTGAGCACAAATAGCCGGTGTCACGCATGGCATCGACGAGGCCGTGATCCCGGCCGTGATGCCGAAAGGCGTTGAGCACCTGCACTCCGAGCCTGGCATCACAGCGCAGGACCAGTGATCCCGGCCGTGATGCCGAAAGGCGTTGAGCACTTGTACGCCGCGCCGGGCGACTCGGCCTTGAACACCAGGTGATCCCGGCCGTGATGCCGAAAGGCGTTGAGCACTGATAGCAGCCCTTCTCCACGAGCGGCCCGGTGCCGTGATCCCGGCCGTGATGCCGAAAGGCGTTGAGCACAACCATGTGAAGCGGTGCAGCGCCTCCGCGTCGGTCGTGATCCCGGCCGTGATGCCGAAAGGCGTTGAGCACGAACGCCCTCCGCGGCCGCGAACCGGGAGGGCGTGTGATCCCGGCCGTGATGCCGAAAGGCGTTGAGCACATTCCATTCCGATGCCGGAATCCGTGCGCCGTTGGGGTGATCCCGGCCGTGATGCCGAAAGGCGTTGAGCACCAGGGCGCGCCGAGCCTGCGCACGCTGGTCTGGTTGTGATCCCGGCCGTGATGCCGAAAGGCGTTGAGCACTATGATGAAACGTGTCGTGAAGCTGGGGACGATCGGTGATCCCGGCCGTGATGCCGAAAGGCGTTGAGCACTCCTCCCCTCGCCGCTCGCCCCTACGCCTACCTGGTGATCCCGGCCGTGATGCCGAAAGGCGTTGAGCACCTTCCCCGACCCCACGTTGAAGTCCTCCAGCAGTGGTGATCCCGGCCGTGATGCCGAAAGGCGTTGAGCACACCCACTCCGAGTCCGCGATGCCCGCGCGCAGGTGTGATCCCGGCCGTGATGCCGAAAGGCGTTGAGCACGTACGGCTCGTCCAGGCGGCCGCCCGCCGCGATGAGGTGATCCCGGCCGTGATGCCGAAAGGCGTTGAGCACAACGCCAGCCGCCTGCGCTGAACCGGCGCGCCGACGGTGATCCCGGCCGTGATGCCGAAAGGCGTTGAGCACCTGCTGGTTCCCGGGCCCCCACGGCGGGTCCGAGTGTGATCCCGGCCGTGATGCCGAAAGGCGTTGAGCACCTCGCCGCGCGTCCCGCCGGACCGCGCCGCGACGGTGATCCCGGCCGTGATGCCGAAAGGCGTTGAGCACCCCCCACGTCCCGCAGCGCGAACGCGCCCGGCGCGGTGATCCCGGCCGTGATGCCGAAAGGCGTTGAGCACATGCCGAGTGGCATCGGATCGCGTGAGCGCAGCGCGTGATCCCGGCCGTGATGCCGAAAGGCGTTGAGCACCCGCACATGCGAACCAATCTACCCGCGATCCTAGGGTGATCCCGGCCGTGATGCCGAAAGGCGTTGAGCACGCAACGAACGTCATCTCCCCGAGCGGGTCCGTGTAGTGATCCCGGCCGTGATGCCGAAAGGCGTTGAGCACGTCGCGGGGATCGCCAGCCGATAGACCTTGCATGTGATCCCGGCCGTGATGCCGAAAGGCGTTGAGCACAGCCGGTACCACAGCGAGCGCACTGGCCCGCCATGTGATCCCGGCCGTGATGCCGAAAGGCGTTGAGCACCGGCGGTTCGATTCCGACGCGGCCGCCATGGCCTGTGATCCCGGCCGTGATGCCGAAAGGCGTTGAGCACAACGTGGGGCGGGATGGCAAAGCTGAGTCGCTGATGTGATCCCGGCCGTGATGCCGAAAGGCGTTGAGCACAGATCCTCCTTCGTTACAGGAATTCGTTACAGGAAGTGATCCCGGCCGTGATGCCGAAAGGCGTTGAGCACCGATCGGTGTGCGCCATCGTCCCGTCCTGCGACCACGTGATCCCGGCCGTGATGCCGAAAGGCGTTGAGCACTGACGGCAACGGCGGCTCCGAGGTCGTCTACGCCGTGATCCCGGCCGTGATGCCGAAAGGCGTTGAGCACTTCGTGGGTCGCTGACAGCCTTCCGCCTGGATGGCCTGTGATCCCGGCCGTGATGCCGAAAGGCGTTGAGCACTTGACGACCGGCGCCGCGCCGCCGCGCGCCGCGCGCGTGATCCCGGCCGTGATGCCGAAAGGCGTTGAGCACCACGCCATGGGATCCGCCGCCCCCGCCCAGACCAGTGATCCCGGCCGTGATGCCGAAAGGCGTTGAGCACATCACGGCGACGCCGTCTTGGCCGTCGCCGCCCGCGTGATCCCGGCCGTGATGCCGAAAGGCGTTGAGCACTACCTCGCGCTCATCTCGTGCGTGCGCAGCGCGGCCGTGATCCCCGCCGTGATACCGAAAGGCGTTGATGGCGGCTCTTCTCCGATGGTGTCCCCGCCTCCCCGCCATCAGAATGCCCCCACCGACCTCTCGACCGGCAGGAGGCCCCGGGGCC
>CAYQYG010000040.1:6147-18634 GCA_964421485.1 uncultured Polyangiaceae bacterium
GGCCCCGGGGCCGGACGTCGTCGCCCCGCACGACCTCGGATCCAGCACCGCATTCTCGTCCCGGGTGGTGCGCCCCGGCGCTCGCGGTCTGTGATCCCTCTCTCCCATCCCCTCCCATCCCCTCCCATCCCCAGTAGAACTTCCGCCTCGGCTCCCGGAGCATGAGGTGATCCCGGCCGTGATGCCGAAAGGCGTTGAGCACTCGTCCTTCAACGCCGGGCTCCGCCGGGTGCGATGGACGATCACCGCGGAGATGCCCAAGGGCGTTGAATTGCTCGTTCGGCCATTCCGGGAGACCGCCATACCCATTGATGTCGTGAGGCGCTCGACCGGCCCGCACCGGCCCCGTCCGGTGCCCACCACCCCTCACACCCAAGGCAATACCTCATGGTGCGCAAGCCCCGTTCAACTCCCGACAAGACAGCCTCCAGCCTCCCGGACCCCACCCGACCCGACCACCTGCCGCAAGACGACAGCCGGGAACCCCCTCGCCCCGAGCATCCATCCGGCTCGGACCTCGTCACCGTCTATATCGACGACGGCGAGCTCCTCAAGCACACGGCCACCGTCCACTCGACGCTCCGCAGATGCGGCATCCGGCAGGAGGACCTGGACGACATCACCCAGCTCGTCTTTTTCGGCGCCTGGAACGCCATCCTGGCGGGCCGCTTCCGCGTCGCGCGCGACCAGGCCATCCCGGACGCCGTCCGCGCGTGGCTCACGGGCATCGCCCGCTGGCAGGCCACACACGCCCTGGAGCGCGTGTACCACCACAAAGAGATCCTCTCCTCGGATCCCGCCGCCCTCGCCCTCGCCCTCGGCGCCGCCGAGCCCCAGGTCCCCTCACCCGAGCCATGCATCGCCGCACGCGAGCTCCTTCGCGGATTCGACCGCCTCCCGCCGGAGATCGCCTACGTCCTCGAACGCTTCGCCCTCGGCGACTCCGTCTCCGAGATCGCCCGCGCGCTCGGTATCTCCCGCGACGTCGTCACCGCTCGCCTGCACCGCGGCCGGATGGACCTCCAGCCCCCGCCCCCCCGACGGGGCACCTCACCGCGCTCCCCCTCATGAATATGTGCGTGCTCCGATCGAGCTTGCGCAGCTGTTCCGGCCGGACCGCGACGAGAGAGCTCCGCGCAGGCGCGGGCGATGCTTTCTCCCGGGCGGGGAGACCTCCGATGAGAGCCAGCCTGCCGACCGCCACGGGCGCCCCCTCCCACTGCTTCGAGGATCACACGAGCGAGCTGCGCCTCCGCGTCGGCGCCCCCTCGGTCCCGGAGCTCTTCGCCGAGGCCGGCCGCGCCCTCGCCCTCCTCGCGTCCGGCGAAGCCCCGCTGCCCGGACCGGAGGGCGAGGCCCAGCCGGTCAGCCTCCGGTCCCGCGATCGCGGCGCCCTGCTCGTCGACTGGCTGAACGAGCTCATCTTCCGCGCCGAGACCGAGGGCAAGGTCTTCAGCGAATTCCGCTTCGACCGCCTCACCGACCGCGAGCTCGAGGCAAGCATCCGCGGCGCCCCGGCCCCCGGCGCGCGGACCCTGGTCAAGGCCGCGACGCTGCACGATGTCGAGGTCACGGAGACCACCCATGGAGTATCCGCATCCGTCGTCCTCGACGTCTGACCTGCCCGCCGCCGATATCCCGCTCACGCCGATCGGCCCCTATGAGTACGAGATCCCGACCTCGTACCGGGCCGACATGCGCGTGCCGGCGCGCGTCTTCGCGGACCCGGAGCAGCTCGCGGCGATCGGCCGCGACAGGAGCCTCGCCCAGCTCGTCAATGTCACCACCCTCCCCGGCATCGTCGGCGCCGCGCTGGGCATGCCGGACATGCACGAAGGGTATGGCTTCCCGGTGGGCGGCGTCGCCGCCACGGCCCTGCCGCACGGGGCGATCTCGCCCGGCGGCATCGGCTTCGACATCAACTGCGGCGTGCGCCTCCTCGCGTCGCGCCTCCCGCGGGCGGCCTTCGCGCCGCGCCTCGAGGCGGTCGTGCACGAGCTCAGCCGCAGCGTGCCCACGGGCACCGGGCGCGGGGGGCCGCTCTCCCTCTCGGAGGACGAGCTCGATCGAGTGCTCGACGAGGGCGTGCCCTGGCTCCTCCGCGCGCGCGGGCTCGGCCGCCCGGAGGACCTGGACGTCATCGAGGCGGGCGGCCACCTGCCAGGCGCCGACGCCGCGCACGTCTCCTCCCGGGCGAAGAAGCGCGGCCACGATCAGCTCGGCACCCTCGGCAGCGGCAACCACTTCCTCGAGGTGCAGTTCGTCGACGAGATCTTCGACGAGGCCGCGGCCGAGCGGCTCGGGCTGGCGAGGGACAGCGTGACCGTGCTGATCCATACCGGCTCGCGCGGCCTCGGCCACCAGGTGTGCACCGATTACGTGCGCATCATGGACGAGGCGGCACCGCGGCTCGGCATCCAGCTGCCCGACCGGCAGCTCGCCTGCGCACCCCTGTCCTCGCCGGAGGGCCGCCGCTACTTCGCCGCCATGTGCGCCGCGGCGAACTTCGCCTTCGCCAACCGGCAGGTCATCGCCGAGCGGGCGCGGCAGGTGCTCGCCCGCGTCCTCGGCGACGGAGGGCTCGATCTCATCTATGACGTCGGCCACAACACGGCGAAGATCGAGCGCCTGGGCGGCCGCGAGGTCTGCGTGCACAGGAAGGGCGCGACGCGCGCGCTGGGGCCCTCGAGCGACGAGATCCCGGCGCGATATCGAGGGCTGGGGCAGCCGGTCTTCATCCCGGGCAGCATGGGGACCGCCTCGTTCGTCCTGCTCGGCACCGACGCGTCCGCGGCGATCTCGTTCAGCAGCACGTGCCACGGCGCGGGCCGGACCATGAGCCGCGGGGCGGCGAAGCGGCAGGTGGCAGGGCACGAGCTGCGCAAGGAGCTCGAGCGGCGCGGCATCGTGGTCCGCTGCCCCTCGAACGCCGAGCTCGCCGAGGAGGCGCCGCTCGCCTACAAGGACGTCGAGCGCGTCGTCGACGTGGTGCACCGCGCGGGCATCGCCCGGAAGGTGGCGCGGCTCCGGCCGATGGGCGTGGTGAAGGGGTGAGCGCCGATCCGCCGCGAGAGGCCGCCGGAGCGCCCCATGTGGCGCCCATCGCGTCGCACCCACGGAAGATCACACAGATTTATTGCGACATCTTGTCACTTGACGCGGATCCGCGCGCGCTCGGCCGGGGATCCGGCGGCGGAGCGCGGGAGCTCGCGGGCGGCACGCGGCTTGCCCAGGGGGCCCGGCCCATGCCGACGTCAAGGAAACCGGCGCCTCGCCCGATGCACGTCATGATCGTCTCCGACAACCCGGAGACGCTCGACGCGCTCCACGCTTACCTCGCCGGCGCCGGCGTCACCTCGCGCTGCACGCGCGCGGTGCACGACCTCCGCACGGTCGCGCCCGAGGGCGCGACCGCGACCGTGATCTTCCCCGACGACTTCGACGAATCCATCGTGCTCCGGCTCGTCGGCGACCTCCGCCGCGAGCGCCCGCGCCTCTTGACCTTGCTCGTCACACGAGCGCCGAAGCGATACCAATCCTTTCTACACGACGACGACCGCTCACCACGCCCCATCGTCCTCCCAAGGCCCACCTTCGGCTGGGATATCCTCGACGCGATCCGGGATCACGCGGTGAGCTCATAGGTAGCCACAGAGAAAGCATGCCCCCAGAAACTACTCACATCGATCAAGAGTCCATGCCGCCGCGCGCCGGCCTCCGCTCGCAGGCGGACAGGGGCGGCGCCGGCTTCCCCATCGCCTCTGCCCTCCGCCGCGCGCTCGGGAAGGGCTATGGCGCGAGAGAGCTCCGCGCGGACGTGCTCGCCGGCCTCGTCGTCGGGATCGTCGCGCTGCCGCTGTCCATGGCGCTCGCGATCGCCGTGGGGGCGCCGCCGCAGCACGGCCTCTACACCGCGATCGTCGCCGGCGCCACCGTGGCGCTCGCCGGCGGCTGCAAGTTCCAGGTGACAGGGCCCACCGCCGCGTTCATCGTCATCCTGGCCCCCATCGTCACCAGGCACGGGCTCTCGGGCCTCCTCACCGCGGGCTTCATGGCGGGCGTGATGCTCGTCGCAATGGGCGCCGCCCGGCTCGGCAGCCTCATCAAGTTCATCCCGCACCCGGTCACCACGGGCTTCACGACCGGGATCGCGGCCGTGATCGCCACGCTCCAGATCAAGGACATCTTCGGGCTGTCCGTCCCGCGCATGCCGGAGCATTACGTCGAGAAGGTCGCCGCCCTCTGGGAGGCGCGCGGCTCGGCGAGCTCGCAGGAGCTCCTCGTCGCCGCCGCGACGCTCGCGCTGCTCCTCGTCCTGCCGCGGGTCACGAAGCGGATCCCGGCGCCGCTCATCGCGATCTCCGCCGTCGCGGCGAGCGTGGCCGCGCTCCACGCGCTCTCCCCGTCGGTCTCCGTCGCCACGATCGGGAGCCGCTTCCACACGACGGTCGGCGGCGTCGAGGTCGCGGGGATCCCTTCCATCCTGCCGTCGCCGGCGCTCCCCTGGGGGACCGGCCTCTCGTGGCAGCTCGTGCGCGACCTGTTCCCGCCGGCGTTCGCCATCGCGATGCTCGGCGCGATCGAATCCCTCCTCTCGGCCGTGATCGCCGACGGGATGACCGGGACCAAGCACGACCCGAACTCGGAGCTCATCGGGCTGGGCCTCGGCAACCTGATCGCGCCGGTCTTCGGCGGGATCGCCGCGACCGGCGCGCTCGCGCGCACCGCCACGAACATCCGGGCCGGCGCGCGGTCGCCGCTCGCGGCCGTGATCCACGCGCTCGTCGTGCTCCTCGCGATGCTGTTCCTCGCGCCGCTCGTCGCGTACGTGCCCATGGCCTCCCTGGCAGCGCTCCTCCTGCTCGTCGCGTGGAACATGTCGGAGATCCAGCATTTCCTCGGCGTCGCGAGGATCGCGCCCAAGAGCGACGTGCTCGTGCTGGTGACCTGCTTCCTCCTGACGGTCTTCTTCGATATGGTCGTCGCGGTGTCGGTGGGGTTCGTGCTGGCCGCGATCCTCTTCATGCGGCGCATGGCGGAGATCACGGACACGAAGCTCGCCATCGACAACACGGCGGAGCACGGCAAGGTCGCCCTGCCGCCGGGCGTCGGTTATTACGAGGTGAACGGCCCCCTCTTCTTCGGCGCGGCCCAGAACGCGATGGACGCGCTGCACGCGAGCCGCGGCGACACGTTCCGCGTCCTGATCCTCCACCTCGGCAGGACGCCGGTCATCGACGCGACGGGGTTCGCGGCGCTCGAGAGCGCTATCGAGGTCCTGATGAAGAGGAAGAAGACGGTGATCCTCGCGGGCCCCCTCCCGCGCCCGAGGACCATCTTCGAGAGGGCGAAGCTCCACGGCAAGCACAGCGAGCTCCGGATGGCCGACGATCTCGATTCGGCCCTCACGCTCGCCCGCGAGCTCGCCGCGTGAGCGCGCCCGGCGGAGCGGGCGGGCGCGGGTCAGGGGCCCGCCCGGCGCGCGAGGTGGCGCTGGATCGTCCTCGTGCTGACGCCCAGCCGCTCCGCCGCGCGGGACCTGTTCCCTCCCTCGCTCGCCAGCACCGCGTCGATCACCCGCTCGATGATGCGCTCGAGCGGCTGGTCGAGATCGACCGCGAGGCGGCCGCCCGGGGGCGGCTCGCTCCCCCCGGCCGCGTCCGGGGCCGCGCGCTGGACGCCTGCGGGCAGGTCGCGGAGGCGCACCTGCTTGCCGGCGCGCAAGAGGCACAGCGTCTCGACCGTGTTGCGCAGCTCGCGCACGTTGCCCGGCCACGCATACGAGAGGAGGGCCGCCTTCGCGCTCCGCGAGAGCCGCGGGGGGGCGGTCTGGTGGCGCGCCGAGAGCTGCGCCACGAACTGCGCGATGAGCGGCGCGACGTCCGGCCGCCGCTCGCGGAGCGGCGGCACGTCGATCGTGATCCCCTGGATCCGGTAGTACAGATCGGCGCGGAAGCGCCCGGCGCGGACCTCCTGGTCGAGCGGGCGGAGCGTGGCGAACACGAGCCGCACGTCGGCCTGGATCTTCGCCGCGCCGCCGACCCGCATGAACCGGCGGTTCTCGAGGAACCGCAGCAGCTTGGCCTGCACGGAGAGCGGCATCTCGCCGACCTCGTCGAGGAACAGCGTCCCCTCCTCGGCCGCCGCGATCTTCCCCTTCGTCTGCTCCACCGCGCCCGTGAACGCGCCCCGCTCGTGCCCGAACAGCTCGCTCTCGAAGAGCGCCTCCGGGATGGCGGCGCAGTTGATCGGGATGAACGGCCCCCTCCGCCGCGGCGAGAGCTCGTGGATTCGACGGGCGAGCACCTCCTTGCCGGTGCCGCTCTCACCGATGAGGGTGACGGCGACGTCCTTCGCCGCGACCACCTTCAGCACCCCGTCCAGCCGGCGCATGCTCGCCGACCTCATCACCGGCGCAAGGACCACGTCGAGCTGTCGCCTCGAGCCCTTCACGGGCCGGTCCATAGCACCTCCCAGCGGCGCCGGCATGCCGCCCACCTCCGGAGGAATCGCATTCCATGAGCAATGACGACAGGCTGGCCCGGATGCGGCGCGATCTGCGGGAGGGCGCGGTGGACGACGAGACGTTCGATCGCCTCTACGCGACCCCGATCCGCGAGCGCTCGGCGCGCTTCTGGACCCCCGTGGCGGTCGCGCGCCGCGCGGCCGAGCTGTTCGCGAGCCAGGGCGCGCGCAGGGTGCTGGACGTGGGCTCGGGCCCAGGCAAGCTCTGCCTCGTCGCGGCGTGCGTTCGCCCGGAGATCGAGCTCACGGGCGTCGAGCAGCGCCCCCACCTCGTCGACGCCGCGCGCCTGGCGAAGGCGCGCCTCGGCGTCATGAACGCCCAGTTCTTCGCCGGAGACGCGACCACGACCCCGTGGCTCGATTTCGACGGGGTATATCTCTACAACCCGTTCGCCGAGAACCTCTTTTATGGTGACGACCCGCTGGATCGCTCCGTCGAGCTCTCCGTGGGGCGCCTCGTGGCGGACGTCCGGCGGGTGGTGGCCGCCCTGGCGGCGGCGCCGGTCGGCACGTGCATGGTGACGTACAACGGCTTCGGCGGCCCCGTCCCCGCGACCTACGACCTCGCACACGCGGAGCGCACGGGGCTGGAGTGGCTCCGCCTGTGGGTGAAGCGCCGCGACAGGGTCACGGATGGGGTCTGTTATCGAGAGGACGAGGACGGCGTGGCCCTCGTCAGCGTCGCCGCGGCCACGTCCGACACGCCGGAGCCCTGAGAAGGGCTCGCGACACCCGAGCGCGCAGCGCAGGACAGACGCCGGAGACCGGTGGGGGAGGACGCTTCGGGCGGACAGAGGAAAAATCTGCGCCGGACCGGCAAATCCTGCCACCAATCGACAATCCAAGAAAAACGCAGTTCTGCGTGAGAATGCGATTGCAGCGGGCTCTCGTGGTGCCGTATCTCTACTGAGCATGAGGTCGACGCGGCGCGCTCTGACCGCCCTCCCGGACCGGGCGGGCCCGGCGCGCCGGAGGGGCCGGTGCCCATGAAGCTGTCCATCGCCTCGATATCCGTGCTGTCGACCGCGCTGCTCCCGTCCGTCGGCGGGAGGGGGAAGGCGCCGGCGGGCCACGCCGCCGGCCGGGCGAGGCGCTCCGGCGCGGCGGGCCCGCGGGCCGCCGCGAGCGCCCCGAGGCGGGCTCAGTCGAGCTTGAGCAAGCTGCGCACCGCCTCGACGAGCCGGGCGAGGGCGCCCCTGGGGGCGGGCTCGCCGGCGAGGATCTCGACGCGGAGCAGGGTCGGCAGCGATTCGCGCGGCACGAAGGCGCCGGCGCAATCGCCGCAGCGCAGGACCGCCGCGGGGGTGCCGAGGTAGCGCTCCGGCTGGAGCGCGGCGCGGCAGCGCGGGCACGCGGAGTCGCCCGCCGCGCCGCTCTCGCCCTCCGGGCGCGGCGCGGCGCGGGTCGCCTCCTTCGCCATCGCGCGGAGCTCCCCGTCGAACCAGTCGATCCAGACGCCGCCGCAGCTCGGGCAGAGGTCCACGGTCGACGCGTCGACCGGCTGCGGCTCCAGCCAGACGCCGCAGCCAGGGCACCGCAGCGCCTGCTCCCGGTATGCCGTGCTCACGGCGCGCATCGTACACCCGGATCGCCGGGGGCGCGCCGGCAAAGCGGCGGGGATCAGGGCGCGCCGGCCAGCGAGGGCTGCGCGGCGAGGCGGTCCGCGCGCGCATAGACGCTGAGCGCGCCGCCGCGCGCGAATGCGGCGAGCGTCACGCCCGCGGCGCGCGCGAGGTCGACCCCGAGCGACGTCGCGGCCGCCGCGCAGGCGACCACGGGGATCTGCGCCGCGGCCCCGCGCCGCACGACCTCCACGCCGGCCCGGCCGGTGACCGCCAGGATCGCCGGCCGCTCCGCCTCCGGCGCGCAACCCCCGACGCCGACCAGCCGCCGCCGCAGGAGCTCGCCCACCACCTTGTCGACCGCGTGCCGCTGCACGACGTCCGAGCGCGCCGCGAGGATCCCGCCCGCCGCCGTGAACGCGCCCGCCCCGTGCAGCCCCCCCGTGCGCGCGACCTCGGGCAGCGCGTCCCGGAGCCGGTCGGCGCAGGCGATCACCACCTCCGGCGACACGCGCGTCCCCGTCGCAATGGGCGCGCCCCGCCCCGAACGGGCGCCCGACGCCTCCATGTCCATTGCCTCCTTCAGCGCGCCCGGCGCCGCCTCGCGCCGCTCCGCGATCGCCCGCTCCACCGCCGCGCGCGCCCCCGCCGCCGGCAGCACGTCGGCCACCGCCGCCGCCCCGTCCTCACCGGGCGCCCACGACGGCGTCACCCGCTCGATCTCATCAATCGATACGATCACGCCCTCGACGAACAGGAGCCCCAGCACCAGCGACTCGTCCGCGCCGGGCGTGCGCATTGTGACGGACCACGGCGCACCGCCCACGCGGATCTCGAGCGGGGCCTCGACCACGACCACGTCCCGTTCGATCCGCGGCGGATCGACCAGATAGTCCTCCTGCCGCGTGCGGATGCGCTCGACGGTCCGGAGCGAGACCCCGCCTGCGTTGTGATGTTCCATGTCCCCTCCCCTGGGCCCCGGGGCTCGCCGGTATGCAAGCCGCCCACCGCGCCGCCGCGCGCCGTTCCGAGGTGCGCCGAACGGACGCGCGGCCGCGCTGTCCATGGACGCCCTGGGCGCCGGGGCTCAGCGCGCTCTGAGCAGGCTGATGCTCACGCGCGATCGCGCGTTCTGGTAGTAGGCGTCGAGCGCCTGCGCCAGCCGCTGGCTCACGTACCACCTGCGGAGCGCCGGCTCGACGGCCTCGAAGGCCTGGTCCTTGAAAGGCGTGGCCCCCGATCGCAGCGCGGCGCGCAGCTCGAACTCGCTCGGCTCGAGCATGGGCGCGACCATTCTATCGAGATAGAGGCTCGCGCGCGCCTGCCGCCGGAGCATCGAATCCAGCTCGTCGGACGCCACGCCCTCGGCGGCCGCCGCCGCGATGAGCCGGGGCCGCCCCCGGACCCGCTGCTCCAGCGCCGTCCGCGCCGCCTCGGCCCGCGCGGCGATCTCCCGCGGATCCGGCGGCGGGGCGATCGGCAAGCTCGCGAGCAGCGACTCCGCGACGTGCCTGTCGAGCGCCGCGCGCACGTGCCGATCGCGATAAGGTCCGGTCTCCGCGTCCGGATCGGCGAGCGCCTCGAGCCGCGCCTCGAACGCCAGCTCCCGCTCGAAGATGAACTGCGGCCGCATGACCCCGCCCGTCTCCGGCGCGTACCACCGCACCACCACCCGATCGAGCAGCACCGGCGCCCGCTGCGGCGCCGGCGCGGCCGGCTCGTCGCCGAGCGCGGGCGCGCCCGCCGCGAGCAGCGCCGCGGCGAGGGCGAGGCAGACCGGCGGGCCGGGCGGGCAGCGCACGCGCCCGAACCTAGCGCACCTCCCTGCCGGACTGAAGCGGCTTCGAGATCGGTCGCGCGCGGCGGGGCCGACGCGCTCCCGTCTCCCCGCCTCCGGCTGCCCGATCAGAACATGGCCGGAGCGAGGCCGTTGATGCTGTCGCCGAAGCGGATCTCGACGCCGGTGCGGCGGAGGACCATATCGGGGTTCCCGATGATGTACTGGAATCCTCCGCCGGTGCCGAACTTCGGGTTGCTGATGCAGCGGCCGCACGGCACGGAGACGCCGTAGAGCACCTCGTACTCGGCCACGCCGCCGCGAACGGTGTTGTTGTAAGAGGACACCTGCAGCGCATCCCAGAGCGCGTGGGCATAGCCGGGCTCGGAGAACTCGGCGACGGTGCCCCAGTCCATGAAGAACTCGGTGGGGAACGGGACGCCGCCCCAGACCCGGTCGCCCGGCCACAGGGTCGTCGTGCCCCAGTCGTCGGCGCTGTACGTGCCACCCTTGGTCTGGATGATCGCGGCCATCCTGGCGATGAAGCGTGTGCTGCTCATTGTCGGGCTCCTCGGACGGGGGCTTTCCTCTCTGCACGCGCCCCGGTTGAGGGAGCGAGTAGAACACCGCTCGGGGAGGATTACCAGGGTCGAGAGCGCTCGCCCGGTCGGCGGGGTCAGCGCGTGGGGCGGCGGGCGAGGCGGCGGAGCGCCTCGAGGGAGTCGTCGACGTGCTTGCCGACCTGGACCTCGTGGGTGAAGACGCCCTGCACGACGCCCTCGGGATCGATGAGGACGGTGACCCGGCGGTCGAGGCGGAGCAGGGGCCAGAGGACGCCATAACGCTTGCTGATCGCGCGGTCCTCGTCGCTCGCCATCGGGAAGGGGGCCTTCACGCTGGCCGCGAAGTCGCGCAGCATTTCCGGGGGGTCGACCGAGATGCCGATGACCTCGCCGCCCAGCTCGGTGATCTCGCTATTTGCGTCGCGGAACCGCGTCGCCTCGTAGGTTCACCCGGCGGTGAAGGCCTTCGGGAAGAAGTAGAGGATCACCCAGCGGCCGCGGCGCTCGGAGAGGCGGACCAGCGAGCTGTTCGGCGCCGCGGCCCCCGTCGAGGACGGGGCGCTGAAATCCGGTGCGATGTCACCGACGCGGATCATCGGGTGACTCTACCGGGAGGGGGGCGGCTCCGCAATCGGCGCGGCGAGGCGAGGTCGATTGAACATTCGGGGCTCCGGGTCGCCTGGCGGCGCCCTGCGCCCCGAACCCCCGGTTGAAAAACAGGGGCGGGAGTCGTAGGGTCGGCGCCATGGCGCAGGCGGGCGAGGAGGGCGTCGGGCAGAGGACGCGCCATGATGTGGAGCGCGCCCCGGAGCCCGGCATGCCGGGCGATGCGGCGGCGGACGACCGGATCGGACGCGAGGTGCCCTCCGCGCAGGTGCTGGAGGCGGCGCCGGACGCGATGCTCGTCATCGACGCGCAGGGGGCGATCGTGTACGCGAACGCGGAAGCGGAGAAGCTCTTCGGGTACGCGCGGGAGGAGCTCCGGGGGGCGCTGGTCGAGGCGCTGATGCCCGAGGCGCAGCGGGAGGCGCACCTCTGGCACCGGCGGCGGTACGCGGAGCAGCCGCGCACGCGGCCCATGGGCCAGGCGCTCCACATCGTGGCGCGGCGCAAGGACGGGTCGGAGATCCCGGCCGACGTGAAGCTCAGCCCGCTGAAGGCCGCGTCGGGGCTGCTGATCACGGCGGCGATCCGCGACATGACCGAGATCCGGCGGTCGGAGGAGCAGCTCCGCACGTACGCGCGGCACCTGGAGGAGCTCGAGGAGAGCCTGAAGCGGCAGAACCGGGAGCTCGAGCGGAAGAACCGGGAGCTCGAGCAGTTCGCGTACGTGTCGTCGCACGATCTGCAGGAGCCGCTGCGGAAGATCGTGGCGTTCGGCGACCGGCTGCGATCCCGGTGCGGGCCGGCGCTCGACGAGCGCGGGATCGACTACCTGGAGCGGATGACGTCCGCGGCCCAGCGGATGCAGCTGCTCATCAACGACCTGCTCGAATTCTCGCGCCTGTCCACGCGCGCGCGGGGGTTCGAGCGCGTGGATCTGCGGCAGATCGCGCTCGCGACGGTGTCCGATCTGGAGGTGTTGATCGAGCGGACAGGCGGGAGCGTGGAGGTGGGGGAGATCGGGGTGATCGACGCGGATCCGTCGCAGATGGGGCAGCTCTTCCAGAATCTGATCGAGAACGCGCTCAAGTTCCACAGGGCCGAGGCGCCGCCGCGCGTGAAGGTGTGGGGGGCGCCGAGAGGAGAGGGCGGGCGGCCGCCGGCCGTCGAGATCCGGGTCGAGGACAGCGGGATCGGGATCGAGCCGCGGTTCCGGGAGCGGATCTTCACGGTGTTCGAGCGGCTGAACCCGCGCGCCAGGTACGAGGGGACGGGCATCGGGCTCGCGATCTGCAAGAAGATCGCGGAGCGGCACGGCGGTGATATCGTCGTCGAGAGCGAGCCTGGGCGCGGGAGCACGTTCGTGGTCACGCTGCCCTCACGGCACGAGGGCCGCGGCGAGGCGATGACGACGCGATGACGACGCGATGACGACGCGATGACGACGCGATGACGAC
>CAYQYG010000040.1:18734-32545 GCA_964421485.1 uncultured Polyangiaceae bacterium
GCGATGACGACGCGATGACGACGCGATGACGACGCGATGACGACGCGATGACGACCAGAAGACGACCTATCACGATCCTCTACGCGGACGACGACGCGGACGATCAGCTGCTCGTCAAGGAGGCGCTGGAGGAGAGCAGGCTGCTGAACGAGCTCCATTTCGTGAACGACGGCGAGGAGCTCATGGATTACCTGCGGCGCCGCGGGGAGTACGCGGATCCGGCGAGGTCGCCGCGGCCGGGCATCATCCTGCTCGACCTCAACATGCCGCGGAAGAACGGGCGGGAGGCGCTCGCGGAGATCAAGGGCGACCCGGATCTCCGGCGGATCCCGATCATCGTGCTCACGACCTCCAAGGCCGAGGAGGACATTTACCGGAGCTATGACCTCGGGGTGAACTCGTTCATCTCGAAGCCGGTGACGTTCAGCGGCATGACGGCCGTGATGCAGGCGCTCGGGACCTACTGGTTCGAGATCGTGGAGCTGCCGCCGGACCCGGACGCGGGCGAGGAGCGATAGCGCTCAGGCCTTCTTCTTCCGCTCGCCGCGGAGGATGGGGTAGACCATGAGCAGGCTGAGCCAGACGACGAGGAACCGGGGATCCGCGAAGATGTCCCACGAGATCTCGAAGCGCTCCTCGCGCATCTCCCTGCGCGCGGCCGCCACCTCCGCGTCCGTCTGCGGCTGCGCGGCGCTCGGGGCCGGGAGCGGCTTGCCGTCGGGCCCGACCGCCGGCCGCGGCGCGGCCGCCGGAGGCTGACCGCCGGGCTGATCGGGCGCGGGCGGGCCGTCGTGCTCGAGGTCCCGCCGGCGCTTCTCCTCCGGGTCGACGATCTCCTTCGGCGGCTCGGCCGGGGGCTCCTCCGGGAGCTCGTCGAGCTGCCTCGCCGCGATCTCCGGGTCGAAGGGCTCGTAACGCGGGTAGCGGCCCGGGGCCCGGGGCGCGGGCTCGCCGGACGCGCCGGGCGGGATCGCCGCGAGCGTGATCGTGATCGGGATGTAGAGGCGCTCCACCTCCTCGACGGGGACGACGTCGGTCGAGCCCCCCGGGAGCGCCTCGCGGGCGGCGTCGATGGCGGCTTGCTCGGCCTGGATCGCGGCCTTGCAGGAGTCGAGCGTGGGATCGAAGACGAGGTTGAGCGCGCTCGAGGCCTGGCGGTCGTCGGGGGAGGCGGTCGAGCACTCGCGCAGGATGCGGGCGGTGTCGACGCCGCGGCTGCGGTGGAGCGCGGCCATCGGGATCTCCAGCTGGCCGGGGATATCGGGCGCGACGTCCGCGATCGTGACGTAACGGAAGCGGACGCGGAGCGCCGGGCGGCGCTGATCCCCGGGGCCGGCGACGGTGACGACCTCCCTCCTGAAGCTCTCGACGTCGGCGCCGTGGACGTCGCGGCGGCTCACCATCACGCGCGAGCGGCGGAGGCCGGGGAAGATCGAGAGGGTCTCCTGCCGGACGCGCTCCAGGATCTTGAAATCGGAGGTGCCGGCGTCGACGTAGGCGAGGCCCTCGAAGCGCAGGATCGGGGGCGCGCGGGGGCCGGTGGGCGCGGGGTTGCCGGCGCTGTCCTTGTTGCAGGCCGCCGCGAGCACGAGCGCGGCGAGGAGCGCGGCGCGCGGCGGGCGGTGGGGCCGGGGCATGGCGCCAATCTAGCGCGGATCGGGGATCACGCGGCGGTCGACGCGCGCAGGGCGGCCTTCTTGACGAGGACGCGGACCATCTCGCGGCGCCATTCGACGTCCTCGTCGAGGTTCGTGAGCGGCTTGCACTCCGCGAAGGCGGCGTCGGCGAGCTCGGCGGGGAGGCGGTCGGGCGGCGAGCCGGCGGGCCATTTCGCGGCGGCCCGGATGCGGCGGGGGCGGGCGCCGAGCGCGGAGACGACGACGTCGGCGGCGGCGACGGCGCCGTCCTGGAGATCGACGCGGGCCGCGACGGAGAGCAACGGGAAATCGATGGCGCCGCGGCGGCGGAGCTTCTCGAATGCGCTGCGGCGGCCCGGGACGACGGGGACGATGGCGCGCACGACGATCTCGCCGGGCTCGAGCACGGTGTTGCGGACGCCGTCGGCCGTGTAGAAATCGGCCGCGGGGACGCGGCGGGCGCCCTTCGGGCCGAGGAGATCGATGTCGGCGCCGAGGGCGATGAGCGCGGGCGCGGAGTCGTTGGAGGCGGCGGCGACGCACCTCGATCCGCCGCGCACGACGTGGCACTCGGTGCCGTCCTTCTTGAGGCAGAAGCCCAGAGATTTGCGCCAGAAATAGGTCTGGTTGTAATAGCGGCAGCGGGTGTCGAGGCAGATGTTGCCGCCGAGCGTGCCCATGGCGCGGTGGTGCGGGCCGCCGACGGCCGCGGCGGCCTCGGCGAGCGCGGGGGCGGCGCGGCGGACGAGCACGCTGTCGGCTATCTCGGCGAGGCGCATGCCGGCGCCGACGAGCAGGCGCTCGGGGGATCCGGGCTCGATGCGGATGCCGCGGAGCTCCTCGAGGCGGCTGACCGAGACGACGTGCTCGGGATCGAGGAGCCCCTGCTTCATGTTCGGGAGGACGTCGGTGCCGCCGGCGATGACGCGGGCCCTGTCGCCGAGCTCGCGGAGCAACGCGATCGCCTCGGGGAGGGTCGCCGGCCGGTGGTATTCGAAGATGGGCAGCGGGAGCATGGGTCGGTCTACTCGGCGGCGGCCACGGGGGCGGGCTGCTTCGCCTGGGCGAGGCGGGCCTTCTCGCGCAATGCGGCGAGGACGCGCGCCGGGGTGAACGGCAGCCGGTCGATGCGGACGCCGACCGCGTCGTGGATGGCGTTCGCGATCGCGGGGATCGAGGGGTGGAGCGGGCCCTCGCCCGCCTCCTTCGCGCCGCGCGGGCCCTCGGGGTCGTTCGATTCGACGATGAGCGGGACGATATCGGGGACGTCGAGGCTCGTGGGGATGCGGTAATCGAGGAGGTTCGGGCCCTTGTGGAGCCCGTCCGCGCCGATGATGTGCTCCTCGAGGAGGGCCTCGGCCGCGCCCATGTAGGCGGAGCCCTCCATTTGCCCCTCGACGATCGTGGGGCAGATGGCCTTGCCGCAATCGTGCGCGACCCAGATCGTCTTGACGTCGACGCGGCCGGTCTCGGGGTCGACCTCGACCTCGGCGACGTGGGCGGTGAACGAGTAGGCCGGCGAGGCGCCGATGGTGCCGCCGCGGTAATCGCCGCCGAGCTTCGGGGTGTTGTACCAGCCGACCGCGCCGAGCGTGCCGTACTTGCCCTCGGCGAGCTGGATGGCCTCCGTGACGGGGACGCCGCGCGAGGGGTCGGCGGCGACGCAGAGGGCGCCGCGGGTGACGAGGATCTCGCGGGGCGCGGCCCCGAGCTCCTCCGCGACGGCGGCGACGAGCTTCTCCTTGATCTGCCGCGCGGCGTGCAGGCACGCGTTGCCGTTCATGAAGGTGCCGCGGGACGAGTACGCGCCGAGATCGACCGGCGTGAGATCCGTGTCGCCGGAGACGACGCGCACGGCGCCGAGGTCGAGGCCGAGCTCGTCGGCGACGAGCACGGCGAGCATGGCGTCGCAGCCCTGGCCGATCTCGCTCTGGCCCGAGAAGACGGTGACGACGCCGGAGCGGTCGACCTTGAGCTGCACGGCGCTCTGGGGCATGTCGTTCGGGTAGATGGCGTAGTTGGTGCCGCTGATGTACGCGCTCGCGGCGAAGCCGAGGCCGCGGCCGTAGGGGAGCTTGCCGCGGCGCTCCTTCCAGCCGCTCGCGCGCTCGACGCTGTCGAGGCACTGCGCGGCGCCATTGGAGGTGACGCGCATTCCATTGAGCGTGGTCGAGCCGGGCGGGACGAGGTTCCGGCGGCGGAGCTCGATGGGGTCGAGCGCGAGCAGCTCGGAGAGCTTGTCGAGCGCGACCTCGAAGGCGAAGCGCGGCTGGACGCTGCCGTGGCCGCGCTTCGGGCCGCAGGGGGGCTTGTTCGTGAAATAGCGGGTCGAATGGAAGCGGTAGGCGCGGGCGAACGCGGGGAGCGTGAGGAGCTGGCCGGAGTAATAGGCGGTCACGAGGCCGAACGAGGAGTAGGCGCCGCCGTCGATGCCGGTGCGGGCGTCGACCGCGGTGAGCACGCCGTCGCGCGAGGCGCCGACCTTCATGCGCATGCGCATGGGGTGGCGGCCGCGGTGGGCGTAGAACTCCTCCTCGCGGGTGTAGAGGATCTTGACCGGGCGGCCGGTCACCATCGCGAGCTTGGCGGCGCAGAACTCCAGCGAGAACGGCTCGCTCTTGCCGCCGAAGGCGCCGCCGATCGGGGGCTGGATCACGCGGATCCGCGCGGGGGACAGGCGGAGGACGCGGGAGAGCTCGCGGTGGAGGTAATGGGGGATCTGGGTCGTGGACCAGACGGTGAGCAGGCCGTTCTTGTCGACCTGGGCGAGGGCGCAATGGGTCTCGATGGGGGCGTGCGCGGAGCCCTCGTAATGGTGCTCGCCCTCGACGATCACGTCGGAGCCGGCGAGGAGGGCGTCGACGTCGCCGAACTCGAGGTCGACGTCCTTGGAGACGTTGTCCTTGCCGCTCTTGCCGAGGCCGATCTCGGGGTGATCGATCGCAGCCTGGAGGTCGGTGGCGGCCGGGAGGAGCTCGTACTCGACGTCGACGAGGTCTGCGGCCTCGTGGGCGAGGCGCTCGTCCTCGGCGGCGACGCAGGCGACGGCGTCGCCGACGAAGCGGGCGCGCTCGAGCGCGAGGGGGTGCTCGTCGGGGGTCCAGGGGATGATGCCGAAGCGCTCCGGCATGTCGCGGCCGGTGATCACGGCGACCACGCCGCGCCGGGCGAGCGCGCGGGTGGGATCGATGCGGACGATGCGCGCGTGCGGGTGCGGGCAGCGCACGAGGCGCCCGAAGAGCATGCGCGGGAGGTGGATGTCGTCGGTGTAGCGGACCTGGCCGGCGATGCGCGGGGCGAGCAGCGCGCGGCCGCGGCGGCCGAGGAGGCCCGAGCCGTGATCGCTCATGACGATCGCTCCCGGCCGCCGCCCTGGGCCTTCGTGTGCGGCGGGAGCGGCGGGGGCGCGCACTCGGTGCCGGGGAGGCCCTGGCCGCCGCTCAACGTGGGCGCCTCGCCGCGGCGGATCTTCGCCGCGAGCTCGACCGCGTCGATGATCTTGCGGTAGCCCGTGCAGCGGCAGAGGTTGCCCGAGATCGCGAGCTTGATCTCGTCGCGCGTGGGGCACGGGCGGCGCTCGAGCAGCGCGGTCGCGCTCATCAGCATGCCCGGGGTGCAGAAGCCGCACTGGCCGCCGCCGGCGAGATCGAAGGCGTCGAGCAGCGGATCGACGTGCGGCGCGCCCGCGAGCGACTCGACGGTCCGCACCTCGCGGCCGTCGGCGTCGAGCGCGAGCGTGAGGCAGGAGAGGACCGGGACGCCGTCGACGAGCACGGTGCAGGCGCCGCAGTCGCCCTTGTCGCAGCCCTGCTTGGTGCCGACGAGGTCGAGGTCGTAGCGGAGCGCCTCGAGGAGCGTGCGCCGCGCGGGCACGGCCAGCGAGACGTCGGCGCCGCCCACGCGCATCGACATCGGGACGAGCCTCTCGCGCGCATGGCCGCCTCCGCCGTCGCTGCCGCCACCGCCGCCGCGGACCGCGCGGTAGCCGCGGTCGCCGCGCTGCTCCTCGCGGAAGCGGGCGCCGGCGATGGGGTGATCGGGGGGGATGGTCCAGGAGAGGGCGCGCGCGACGAGCTCGCAGTACTCGACGAGGCGCTCGCGCGGGACGCGGGGGCGCGCGCCGAGCAGGCCGAGGTTCTCGACGAGCAGCTCGAGGCTGGTGTTGCCGACCCGCTCGCCGATGCTCAGGCCCGTGCCGTGCACGCGATCGACGCCCAGCGAGGCGGCCCAGAGGGCGGTGGGCACGCTGAGGCCGCGGTCGTTGTGCGCGTGCCAGTCGAAGCCGACGTCCCCGGCGCCCGTGGCCTCGACCTCGCGGCGCGCGAAATCGAAGAGCTCCGCGACGCCGTAGGGGGTCACGTGGCCCGTGGTGTCGCAGAGGCAGAGGCGGGTCGCGCCGGCGTCGATCGCGGCCCGGAACAGGGCGCGGAGCACGTCCGGGTGCGAGCGGGTCGTGTCCTCCGTGACGAGGCAGAAGCGCAGGCCGTTCTTCACGGCGACGCCGACCGCGGCGCGCACGTTGCGGAGGAGGAAGTCGAGGTCCCAGCCCTCGGCGAAGTGCCGGATCGGCGAGCTGCCGATGAACGAGTAGACCTCGATCGCGACCCCGGACCGCTCGGCGGCGCGCACGATGCTCTCGACGTCCGCGGCGACGGTGCGGGCCGCGCCCGTGGGGATGAGCGGGAGCTTCGCCGAGGCGATCTCGCGGCAGAGGGCGACGCTGTCCTCGAGGTGCCGCTGGCCGGCGCCGGGCAGCCCGACGCTGACCACGTCGACCCCGACCGCGGCCATGGCGTGCAGGAGGTCGACCTTGTACGAGACGGGCGGGTTCACCCCGGAGACGCTCTGGAGCCCGTCCCGGAGGGTCTCGTCGACGAGCTTCACGCCGCGGGCCCTGTGGCCGAACGTGATCCAGCCCTCGGGGGCGGGGGCGGGGACGGACGCTGCGCCGGCGCCGTCCGCCCGCTCGGTGTTCCAGTCGAAGATCGGGTGCTGCATCGAGCCTGGGCTCCCGGTGCGGGCCTGGGGCGCAGGGGCACCGCCGGGCGACCCCGGGGCCCCAGAGCTCAGACGGGTTAGCGGGGGCGCGAGATTACTTCAAGAGGGGGATTGCAGTTTCCAAAATCGGATCCAATCGTCGCGGGCATGAGCACGGACATGCCTATTCCCGCATCCAGCGACCCTGAGCCTGCCACGCCCCCCCCCGCGGCCGACGCCGCCGCCGCGCCGGCCGCGACCGAGGCGGCCGGCGCCGTCGAGCTCCCCTTCCAGGCCGAGGTGCAGCAGGTCCTCGCGCTGGTCATCAACTCCCTCTACACGAACCAGGAGGTCTTCCTCCGCGAGCTGGTCTCGAACGCCTCCGACGCGCTCGACAAGGCGCGCTTCCTGGCGCTCACGCGGCAGGACGTCGCCGAGCAGTCGGGCGAGCCGAAGATCCAGATCACCCTCGACGACGACGCGAGGACGATCGTGGTCGAGGACAACGGCGTGGGCATGACCCGCGACGAGGTCGTGCAGAACCTGGGCACGATCGCGCGATCGGGATCGCTCGAGTTCCTGAAGGCGCACGCGGAGGCCGCGAAGAAGAAGGACGGCGGCGCGCTGCAGCTCATCGGCCAGTTCGGCGTCGGCTTCTACGCGGCCTTCATGGTCGCCTCGCGCGTCGACGTGGAGACCCGCTCGATGCTGCCCGGCGCGGCCCCCGTCCTGTGGCGCTCCGCGGGCGCCGGCTCCTTCACCGTCGCGCAGGGCGACCGCGAGCACCCCGGCACGCGCATCACGCTGCACCTCAAGGAGGACGCGCGCGAGTACACGAAGGCGTGGAGGATCAAGGAGATCATCCGCAAGTACTCGGACTTCGTGCACTTCCCGATCACCATCAACGGCGAGGTCGCGAACCGCTCCGCCGCGCTCTGGACGCTGCCCAAGTCGCAGATCACCGAGGAGCAGCACGCGGAGTTCTTCCGCCACGTGACGGGCGGCTACGAGGGCGAGAAGCCGCTCCACCACGTGCACATCTCGATCGACGCGCCGGTGCAGTTCCACGCGCTCCTGTACATCCCGGAGAAGGCGCCGCCGGACCTGTTCCACAAGGATCGCCGCGCGATGCGGCTCTACGCGAAGCGCGTCCTCATCATGGAGGACTGCGACAAGCTCACGCCGATCTACCTGCGCTTCCTGCGCGGCGTCGTGGACTCCGAGGACCTCTCGCTCAACGTCTCCCGCGAGATGCTCCAGGAGAACCGGACGCTCTCGCAGATCGAGCAGCAGATCGTGAAGCAGGTGCTCCGGTCGCTGAAGGACCTCGCCGAGTCCGACGCCGAGAAGTACGCGACGTTCTGGGGCGAGCTCGGCCGGGTGCTCAAGGAGGGCGTGAGCGTCGACTGGAAGAACAAGGACGCGATCGCCGAGCTCTGCCGGTTCGAGTCGATGAGCACCGAGGCCGGCAAGCACATCTCGCTCAAGCAGTACGTGGAGAAGATGCCCGAGGGCCAGAAGGAGATCTACTACGTGACCGGCATGGGCCGCCGCGCGGTCGAGCAGAGCCCGCACCTGGAGGCGTTCCGGAAGCGGGGCTACGACGTGCTGTTCATGGTCGATCCGGTCGACGAGTGGGTCGTCAAGTCGCTGAGCGAGTACGAGAAGCGGCGGCTCAAGAGCATCACGCACGGGGACATCGACCTCGGCGAGGAGCCCGAGAAGAAGGAAGAGGAGGCCGGCGCGGTCGACGCGGCCGTGGCCGCGGTGAAGGCGGCGCTCGGGGAGCGCGTGAAGGACGTGCGCGTCTCGAAGCGCCTGACCGACAGCGCGAGCTGCCTGGTCGCCGCCGAGGGGGATCCAGGCGCGAACCTCGAGCGGATCATGAAGCTCATCGACCAGAGCACGGAGGAGTCGAAGCGCATCCTCGAGATCAACCCCTCGCACCCGGTGGTGAAGAACCTCGACGCGCTCGCGAAGCGCGATCCCGGCTCGGACCGCGTGCGCGCGTTCGCCGAGCTGCTCTTCGACCAGGCGCTGCTCGCCGAGGGCGTCGTGCCCGAGCCCGCGAAGCTCGTCCGCAAGATCCAGGACCTGCTCGTCGAGGTGAGCAGCGCCGCGGTGAAGGCCTAGCCTCGCCGCCGCCCGCCCGACCGGCGCGATCCTTCCTGATCGCGCCCCGGCGCGCGGCCGGGCTCAGTGCTTGATCGAGATGTCCGCCAGCGCCATCCGCGCGTCGTTGATGAACGAGCTGTCCGGGAACCTCCGGATGAACGACCGCAGCGTGGTCTTCGCGTCGTTCCAGGCCTGGATGTCGATCAGGCACTCCGCCAGCAGGAACGTCGCGTCGTCCATGACCTCGCGATCCGGCGACGCCTCCGACAGCGTCATCAGGATCGGGATCGCGTCCCGCTGCCGGCCGAGCTTCCGGTACGCCCGCGCCAGGTGGAGCCGCGCCGACGGCGTGTGCGCCGCCGTCTCCTTCTGCCGGATCGCGTCCTCGAAGGCCACGGCCGCCTCGTGCCACCGCCCCGTGCGCATGTGATCGAGCCCCGTCTGGTAGGACTTGATCGACAGCTCCGCCCGCGCCTTGTCCACCGCGTCCGAGAAGAACGCCAGCTCCGCCCGGGAGATCGGCTCCTTCCGCACCGCCTCGAACCCCTCGATCACCTCCTGCCGCCGCTCGGCCCGGATCAGCTCGTAGAACGCCGCCGCCGCGCTCTCCGCCCGCGCCCGGTCGTCGTTCCGCTGCACGAGGTCCTTCATGTCCGCCTCGAGCTTCGCGATCTTCTCCCGCGCGCCCTTCGTCTCGTTCTGCACGGAGTCCACGCGCGCGTCCCACGCCAGCTTCACGACCCCGATCACCACGACGACGAACAGGAGGTTCGCGCTCGCGCTGTTCCAGAACGCGCGCCGCTCGTGGCTCATCTGCCGCTTGGAGATGCTCTTCAGATCGGCGGCGAGCGCGTTCGTCAGGTTGTTCGTCTTGATGATGAGCCCCCGGGACTCCACGATCTCTCGCTTGATCTCCCGGAGCTCGTCGTCGAAGTCTTGCATTTTCCGATTCCCGCAAGCCGCCCTGTGCAAGCGCCCGCGGCCGTGCTACACGCCCGCCCCCAAGTTACCAGGAAGCCCTGCGCCATGGACACGAGCGATATCCGTAAAGGCCTCAAGATCATGCTCGACGCTCAGCCCTTCGTGGTCGTCGAGTTCCAGTTCGTCAAGCCGGGCAAGGGCCAGGCGTTCACCCGCGTGAAGCTCCGCAACATGGTGAGCAGCGCGGTCATCGAGCGCACCTTCAAGTCCGGCGAGAAGCTCGAGCCGGCGGACGTGGAGGAGCGCAGCCTCCAGTACATCTACCCCGAGGGCGGCGACTTCGTCTTCATGGACGCCGCCACCGGCGAGCAGATCACGGTCGCCGGCGACAAGATCGGCGACGACTCCAAGTGGCTGAGCGACGGCATGAACGTGAGCGTGACGACGCTCAAGGGCGTGCCGATCGGCGTCGATCTCCCCTCGCACGTGGTGCTCCAGATCGTGAGCAGCGAGCCCGGCATCAAGGGTGACACCGCGAGCGGCGCCACCAAGCCCGCCACCGTGTCGACCGGCGCGGTCGTGAACGTCCCGCTCTTCGTCCAGGAGGGAGAGTGGATCAAGATCGACACGCGCGAGGGCACCTACCTGGAGCGCGTCAACAAGCGCTGACCTGTCTCCGCTCCTACTTCGCCTCGTAGATCACCGCCGCCCCGCCCGACACGCAGGCGACGCGCCGCCCGCCGTTCTGCGGCGCGCACGCGCTCGCCTGCTCGACGCCTTCGCCTGACCAGAGCTGGGCCCTTCCGCCTGCCGCGGACACGAGCAGGCCGCCGGCCGCGCGGACGGCGAGGGTGGCGCCGTCCGGCGAGCGGGCCGCGCCCTGCGGGGCGGGCTCGGCGAGCGGGAGCGCCGCGCGGCGGGCCGAAGGCGCGGCGCCGCCGAGATCGATCGAGATCAGCGCGGCGCCGATCGCGAGATCGATCGCGCGCTCCGAGGCGCCGAGCGGCGCGAACGGGACGCGCTCCGGGTCGGTGCAGCGGCCCGCGGCGGCGAGGATCGGGAGCGGCACGGCGCGCTGCTCGGCGCCGGCCGGGGCGTCGCCGCCGCTCGCGGCCGAGCGCCGCACGAGCGCGACGAGCGCGGGCGCATCGCAGCGCCGTTCGACGCCGGTGACCTCCGAGCCTCCCGCGACGAGCGCGGCGGGCCACGCGGCCGCGCTCGCCGGCGCCTCCTCGAACGTGGCGTGATCGACGCGCACGACGCCCTCGCCCGTGCGCACCAGCAGATCGCCGTTCGCATCGAACGCGAGCGGCCCCCACCCCTCCGCGGCGTCCGGCCTGGCCGCGACGCGGCGCGCGACCTGCGCGGTGGCCGGCGGGGCGAGCTTCGCGAGGAGTCGATCGACGTCCTTCGATCGCCCCCGCGCCCGCTCCAGCGCCGCGATCGCCGCGATCGGATCCCCCGACGTGCTCGCCGCGACGCCCTCGGCGTGCGCGATCGCCGCGTCGATCCCGGGCTCTCCGCAGCGGATCGACCCGCCGCCGGCCGCGACGATCGGCTCGCCTGCGCCGCTCGATCCCTCGCAGACGAGCGCGTGGAGCCGCCGCAGCATGAGCGCCGAGCCCGCGACGCCCGGCGCGGCGTCCTTGCGCCGCGCCTCCGCGAGCAACCCTGCCGCGAGCGCCTTCAGCGCCTCGCCCGGCTGCGAGGGATCCCGCGACAGCCCGGCCGGTCGCCCGAAGAACACGAGCGGCACCCGCGCCGCGAACCCCGCTCCCGTCCCCGCGTCCGCTCCTGTGACCGTTCCGGTCACCGTGCGCGTGCGCGTGCCCGTGACCGCTCCCGTGCCCGTGCCCGTGCCCGTGCCCGTGACCGTGACCGTGCCCGTGACCGTGACCGCTCCCGTGCCCGTGACCGTGTCCGTGCCTGTGACCGTTCCCGTCACAGCTCCCGCTCTCGCGATCGAACCGAACCCTCGCGGCATCCCCGCCAGCGAGAGCATCGCCGTCAGATCGTCCCGCCCATCCGCGTCGCGATCCGAAGCGTCGAGCACGACCTCGATCGCCTCGTCGGCGGCCGGCTCCCGCACGCGCAGCTCGAGCGCGACCTCGGGCGCCCCCGCGCCGTCCGGGGCCCCGGCGCGCCCCAGCCCCACGACCGCGATCCATCGCGTCGCCTTCCCTCGCAGCCGCGCGCCGCACCGCGGATTGAAGTCGAGCGCCAGCGTCGCCGGCCCGACCTGCGAGAGGCGCACCTCGGGCGAGCACCCTCGCGCGCCGAGATCGCCGGGCAGCCCCGCGATCGCGCGCCCCTCCGCCGGCCGCTTCCCCGACGCGAACCACAGCTCCCCGCGCAGCCCATCCGGCGCCCGCGCCCACGCCACCAGATCCCGCGTCCCGTCGCCGTCCGCGTCGATGACCATCCCCGTCTCGAACGCCCTCCCCACCGGCGCGTCCACCCCCGCGCCGCCCTCGAGCTCCCACCGCTTCCCGCCCTCCGGCGCCGCGACGCCCGGCACCGCGGCGAACGCCGGCCCTGCCTCCACCCCCGCGTCCTCCACCGCGGCCGTTGCTCCGCCCCCGCTGCCATCGACCGGCGCGGAGGCCGCGGGCGCGCCGGCGTCGTCGATCGTGAACGGCGTGTACGGTCTGGAGCTGGGGCACCCGTCGCATCCCGCGGCCAGGGAGAGCAGCGCGAGCGGGGCGAGCGCGGGGCGTGGGCAGGATGAGGCTGGGCGGAGGTGTCGGGTTCGCATGATCGGGCACGGCCTTCGGGCGTGTGCCCCGAGGAGTAGCGCCCCGGCGGCCGCGCGGGTATGGTCATCGATCTCAGGCCGCGCGATGAGCCCGAAGCCCCAGAAGCTCGTGGAGGGCGTCGATTACTACATGGAAGCGGGCAAGCTCGTCTTCACGACCGAGTACCACCTGAGGCGCGGGCATTGCTGCAACTCCGGCTGCCGCCACTGCCCGTACCGGGGCGAGCCCGCCGCCGCCGAGCCGATCCGGATCGTCCTGCCCCGCCTCCCCGTCAAGAAGCCCGGTTGACGCTCGGGGCTCCGGGTCGCGCTCCCATTTCGACCTTTCCTGGCGCCAGCGTAGCATGATCGGCACCATGATCTGAACCTCGGGCGCCTCGGGGGGCAGGGCCGTGAGCTCCGCCATCGCGCGCTTCAGCGTGGCACCCCTCGCGAACAGGCGGAGCAGGAGTGTGTCTCTCGTCTCCCGCAGCTCGCGCAGCACCACGATCCCGACCCGCAGCCCGGGCGGAGCGCTGTAGATACCCTTCATCCACCCCCGCGCGGGCTCGCAGCGGAGCGCCTTCATCGCCGACGTGGGCGCGCCCGACGAGAGCACCCAGCTCATCGGCCTCGACGCCAGCCGGTGCGGCGACACCTCGTGGCAGAGGATCAGGTGCTTGTTCACACACGCGATCACCTTGGCGGCACCCGGCGTGGCACTGAAATGCTCCAGTCCGCACGGGCGCGCCACCAGCCGCCCCAGGAGCCCGAGCGGGCACGGCGGCAAGCCCGGCTCCGGCGCCGGAGCGACGTAGAAGTCAATGCGCTGCGCCTCCCGGCTCACCTCCTTCTCCCTCTCGACCCGCCGGACAGGCGTGAGCAGGGTGGACAATGCGTCCTTGATATACTGGTCCACCACGTTGCGCATCATGACAGGCCCCGTCCGCGCCGCTGCCCGCCGGTCCAGGGTCGAGCGGCAGGCAGCGGCGGAATCTAATCGCAATGCGAGTGCAGACCAGCCAATAAATCGCCATGGAGGTCGAATTTTGTGATGGCGAATTGGCGGGCTGCACGTAACGCGCGAGAGCAGCGGGCTGCCCGTATCGCGCGCAGTGCCAGCTACCGGCGGATGGGACGGGGCGTGAGGGCGAGGTCCCGGGCGAGCGGGCGATCCTGCTCCTCCGGGTGATGGCGGCAGGCCCGCCCGTGGTGCAGGCGATCGACGATCCGGGCGAGCTGCCCGACGACGCACACGAGCGTGCCGCGACCGAGGAGACTTTGGTACTCTTGCAGCACGTTCGGGGGAGCACGCCCGAACCGGCATCGGAGGAGCAGGAGCTCATCATGCGCGTGCGGAGCACGGCGGAAAGCGGCCCACGACGCGCGGCCGTATCCAACGACGGCCCCGTTCGGATAGACTCGCG
>CAYQYG010000041.1:0-32017 GCA_964421485.1 uncultured Polyangiaceae bacterium
CCGGCGCCGGCTCGCGCCGCGCCGCGCCGGGGAAGAACGGATCGCCGCCCCTGCCGTCGCGGCGCAGCTCGCGGACCAGCCGGTCCAGCTCCGGGTTGTCGCCCGGCTTCATGAACTCCGGCCGCGCGTCCGGGTCAGCCTTCGCCATCGATCTTCTCCTCCCAGGCCTGGAGCCATGCCTCCTTCTCGGGCGCCTCCGTGACCCCGCCCGCGTGGAGCGACGCCGCCAACCGATCGAGCAGCGCCTCGTGGCGGCGCCGCGCCGTGATGACCGCGATCCCCAGCTCCTCCGCGATCACGTCCAGCTTCTTCCCCTGGCCGAAGCGCAGCGCGAAGAGCTCCCGCTCCTGCTCGGTCATGGCCCGCCTCGCCGCGCGCACGGCCTCCGTCACCCTCGGCCCGGTCTCGGCCTCCTCCACCGCCTCGTCGGGGCGGGGCCCGGGCCGGATCGCCATCGCGATCATCGACGCGATGAGCTGCCTGGCATAGGAGCTCTGCCGGATCTCGTTCACCTCCCGGGGATCCCAGACCACCGTGAACTGGTCCGACGTCTCCGCGACGAAGAGGCGCCCCTGCATGGCCGACCGGCGCTTCCACCTCCGGTCGCGCCGCTCCTTCTTCAGAGCGTCGGCGATCGCCCCCGCGATGAACGGGTGCGCGTAGCTCGTGAACCGCGCTCCGACGGCCGGATCGAAGCGCCGCGCGGCCTGACAGGCGCCCTCGTGGCCGTCCTGGAGCAGATCCTCCCGCTCCTGCTCCGAAGCATGCGGGGCGAGCTTCCCCACCAGGCTCGCCACGAGCCTGGACGCGCTGAGCGCCCATTCCCGCTGCCGGGGCGTCAGCGACCGCAGATCCACGTCCTCGTCGTCGTGACCGCCGCTCATCGACCTCGTCCCCGCTGGCCGTCGCCGGAGCGGCGGCTCGGCTCCTGATCCTGCGCGCCGGGATCCTTGGTCCGCTTCGTGGTCGTATCCGGCTCCGCCACCGCGCGGAGCTGCTCGATCAGCGCCACCGGGTACGGGTGGGTGGACAGCAGGACGAGCGCTTCCTCCCGGAAGAAGTCGAGCATCTCGGGCGACACCAGGCCCCGGTAGGGCGCGAGCTCGGCCTCGACGATCTCCGCGAGGATGGGATCCACTTCGAACGGCAAGGTCTTCATCGGGATCTCCTCGTTGCTCTCATGGATGTTGTCCGGGATGGGTGCGCGCAGCGCTCATGGAACGGCTCCTCAGAACGGCCTCGGGGGCACCGAGGAACGGGGCGGCGGGCTGGGTGGAGGCGCCGGCGGCGGCGGCGGCGCGGGGGGAGGAGCGGGGGTCGCGCTGGGGGTCGCGGGCCGGGCACCCGTCGGATTGGGCCGAGGCGGCGAGGAGATCGACCCCGCGCCGCGCGCCCCGCCCGAGCCCGCGCGTCCTTCACGCCGCGCCGGAGGTGGAGGCGGGGAAGAGGTTGGGCTCCGCGGGATCGCCGGCGCGGCCGACCGCGTCGCGGCCGGCTCCGCCTGGACGCTCGCGCTCACCACGGCGCCCGCGCCCGCATCCGTTCCGGCCCCCGCGTCCATGACCTCGGCCAACCGAGGAGCGGGCGCGGTCTCGGCCGCGCCTCGATCCTCACCGCCGCGCGCCGCCCGGACCGCGCTCAGCGCGAGCGCGGCGACGATCAATCCGCTCCCGACCCCGACCGCCGCCAGCCACCAGAACGGGCGCTCCGCCGCCGCGTGGGCTCGAACCCGGATCGACCGCACCATCCCGGCCATGACCTCGAGCGCGCCGCTGCCGGTTCGTCCCGTCGAGCCTTCGGGCTCGGGCACCTCGGCCGCGGGCCACCGATCCGAAGCCCTCCGCGTCGGTTGAGTCGCCGCCATGTCGGCCCCCGACAGCGTCATCGTCGCCCCGGCGGCATGCCTCGCCGGCTCCGGCACCGGACCCATCACGACATGGGGCAGCGCAGCCGGCCGCGGAGGCCGCGGGTCCACCACCGGCGCATCGGGGGCGAGCGGCACCGTCATCGAAGGCGGCCATGGCTCCGCGCTGGGCGCCGGGACCGCCGCCGCGGCCGCCGCCGGCGCGGCGCTCGCTCTGGGCCCCTCGGAGGGCCCCGTCCCGAACACGACCAGATCGCTGCGCTCACGCATCACGTCCTCGACCGGCGGCTCGCCCGGCCTGGTGTCCGGCTCGGGCACGCTCCGGAGCGCGTCCCCGAGCGCGTCCGCGAACTCCAGCCCGTTCTGGTAGCGATCCCTGGGCTCCTTCGCGATCGCCCGATGGATGACCGCCGCGATCTCCCTCGGCACGATGAGGCGCGGGAGCGGCGCCGGCACCTCGTTCAGATGCTTCCAGAAGAGCGCATGCACGGAGCCTCGCTCCCCCTTGGTCAGGAAGGGATGGCTCCCGGTGAACAGCCGGTACCCCAGCATGCCCAGCGCATACACGTCGGCCGCGGGGGTGATCCGATCATCGCGGATCATCTCGGGCGCCATCCAGAGCGGGGTCCCATGGGTCTGCGCGTCCAGCGTGTCCGCGGTGCCGTAGAGACACGCCAGGCCGAAGTCCAAGACCTTCACGTCCTCCGAGGGGAGGACCCAGAGGTTCTCGGGCTTCAGATCGCGATGCACTCCCCCCATCACGTGGCACTGGTGCGCGCCGAACGCGGCCCCCCGCAGGTACCTGCACGCCATCGGGATCGAGACGTACGGCCGCCTGACCAGAAGCTCCGCCAGCGTCATGCCGGCCAGGAGCTCCATGCGGATCCAGACGATCCTGTCGTCGGTGATGCCGACCTCGTGCACCTGAACGACGTTCGGGTGCTTGATCCGGACGAGCAGCTCACCTTCCCGCAGGAGGCGCCGGCGGTGCTGCTCATCCTCCGCGAGCTCCGAGCGCACCAGCTTGATCGCCCAGGGCTTCTCCTTCTCGGTGACGTGGTAGACGGCTCCCATCCCGCCGCGCCCGATCAGCTTCTCCACCTTGAACCGCCGGAGGAACCACTCGCCGGGCTCCAGCACGAGCCGCCCGTCGGGAGGGATGGAAGGCGAGCTCCGTCGCTCCGTCATCGGTCCGCCTCCTCCCTCGGGGCCATGCCTGCCGCCGCCTCTCGCCGGTCGCGAGCGCCCCCCAGGCGCGGCGCCGGCTCCCTACCAGTGATCCTGGGGTAGGTCCATGAGCGCTCAGCCGCCTGCGCGTCTGCAGAGCATCTTCCGCCCCCGGACGATCGTAGGGCCGCCGCGCTGCTTCATCACCTCGGCGCGCGGCTTCATTACCTCGGCGCATGGCGCACGGGCCTCGCGGCGTCCCGTGCGCCTGCCGCACGCACCTCGGAGAGGCCCGGGCGCATGGCGCACGCGCTTCCGGACGTCCTCCGCCGCGTGCCGCACGAGCCTCCGGGGGGGCCCGCCCGCATGCCGCACGAGCCTCCGGGGGGCCGGTGCGCTTGCCGCCCGGGCCTCGGGGAGGCCCGGGCGCCTGCCGCAAGGGGCTCCGGACGATCTCGGGCGCGTGGCGCACGAGCCTCCGGGTGGCCGGTGCGCCAGGCGCACGGGCCTCGGGGAGGCCCGGGCGCGTGCCGCACGCGCTCTCGGAGGGTCGCGTGCGCATGCCGCACGGGCCTCGGGGAGGCCCGGGCGCATGTCCACCAAAGCGAGGCGGGATCAGGGGCGGATGGTCGGAGCGGCGAGGTATTCGCCGCCGAGCGGATCAGGCGGGCTTCGGCGGCTCCTTGACCGGCTCCTGCGGGGGCTCCTCGGCCGTGTCGGTCGAAGGCTCGGGGCCCGAGTGCCGCTCGAGCAGGGCGAGGAACGGCGCGTGGAGCTTCTCCAGCTCCTCGCGCTGCTTGCCGGGCGGCGTGTGCTCGATGAGCCACTCGAGATCTTCGTGGATCACGTTGAACGCGGTCGAGCACGCCCTCATCGCCTCCCGCAGCCGCTTCGAGCGCGTCGGGGCGCGCCTCTCGCCGGGGCCGCGGCCCAGGCCTTTCGCCAGGGCCTCCGTGGTCTCGGCGATCCGCTTCACGTGCTTCTGGGCGCCGATCTTCTTGATATCAGCGGCGAGCGGCTCCTGCGAGGCGAGCACCATCTGGTGGCGGCCGTAATCGACCTCGTCGTCGTACCCCAGGTTCGTCTGGGCCGTGCCCCCGCCGCCGAGCATCGCCGTGCGGACACGCTCGGCCGCGGCCCGGACCTCCGGGTCGGCGTCGTCCTCGGCCGAGGCGGTGAAGCTGTTGAACGAGCGCTGGCCCGCGTCCCAGTCGACGTCGAGCTGCGCCAGCACCTCGGCCGAGGCGACGCCGAGCGCGACGGTGACGTCCGAGACCGCCCACGTCGCGCGGAGCTTCCAGACGACGGGGCGCGGCGCGTCCACCAGGGACGCGGGCTTGCGGTCCTCGGCGTCGACGTACTTCTTGATCGAAATGTCCTTCCACGCGCCTTGCGATAGATCGTAGGCGAAGGCGCTGAAGGCCCTGTCGGTGACCCTGCTGTAGCCAAATCCGGCCATGATCCCTCCTCGTGCTGCTGTGGTCTCCCCTCCCATCCGCGAACTTATCGTCTTCGGTCGGACAGACAAAGAGGTTTCTTCAATGACCGGGGCGGATCCATGATGCGTCCACCGGGAGCTCTCCGGGGGTGCGGGCGGAGGCGGGGCCTTCCGTCAGAACACCCCACCGACCGAGGCTCCACTCAATCCACCCCGCACCCATACCCGCGCCCCGGCGGCCTTGTCGCTCTTTGCCCCGCCGCTGTCCGGCCACAGCCATAGCGTGACGGCCGCCGCGCCCGCCACGCCGCCCGCGATCAGCAGCGCCGTGCCCGCGGTCGCGAACGTCCGGCGGTCCTCGTCCTTCGATTGCAGCTCGCTGTACTCCGTCGCCGGCAGGTTCGAACCCTCCTCCCGGCGCGCGGACAGCTCCTCGATTTCATTGCGCCGGCTGTCCGCGCTGAAGAGCAGCGCGCCGCCGGTCGCGCCGAGCGCCACCGCGGTCCCGGTCGCGATCCAGGCGAGCGCCCGGCTCCGCTCCGGCCGCTGCGGCGACAGCGCGATCCGCGCCGCGCTGCCGCGCGCCACGTCCACGCTCGCCCGCGCGAACGCGCCGTCCGTGAGCTCCATGGTCACCTCGTGCCGGCCCGGCGACACCGGCGCCCGACCGCCGGCGCCGGGCTTCACCGAGGCTCCGTCAATCGTCACCTTCGCCGACGCAGGCACCGCGCCCAGCACCACCATCGCCTCGGACGCAGGCACCTCCAGCGCCCTGGATTGGCCCATCGGGCCCAGATCCCCGAATCTGTCGAGCGCGACGAGCTCCACCCGGATCTTCGCCCTGGGCCGGATCCACGACGGATCGAGCGTCCCTCGCAATGGGCCCTCGAGCGACGGCGCCAGCGCCAGGTCGAAGGAGCCCTCCAGCGCCGACGACGAGACCCGGGCCACCACGCGCAGCCACGGCGGGATGGCCGGCGCGCCGGCGTCGCCGCCGGCCGGGCCGCGCGCAGTGGCCGAGATCCGCACCGGCTGCCACGCCACCTCGGGCGCCTCCACCCGGAGCTCGGAGAGCGTGATCTTCGCCCGCTCCACGCGCTTGCTCCGCTCCTTCGCGGCCGCCGCGCGGCAGGCGGCGCGCACCTTCGGGGATTGATCGCGCGCCACCTCGGGATCATAACCCGACGCCACGACGGCCTTCGCGCAGGCCGCCTCGCCGGCCTCGGGCCCGCCCGCGACGAGCGCCGCCGTCGTCTCGAGCAGCGCCGCCTCCGTCGCGAGCGCGGGAGGCACCCCCGCCGCCGGCAGGCTCGAGAGCGTCTTCATGGCGTCGGCATAGGCGCCGCTCTCCACCTGCTCCCGGGCGCGGGCGACGACGCCGGCGAGATCGTCGGCGCGCGCGGCGCCGGTGGGCAGCGCGGCGCACGCGCCAAGCGCGAGCGCGAGGAGGAGAGGACGGCGGACAGGGGAGGGGGATCGGGTCATGGCTGCTCCGCTCGGCGCAGGTCGACGCGCAGGAGCGTCGGTTTGCCCGGCTTGATCACCACCGGGAGGGTCCGCGAGGCGCCGAGCTCCGCATTGCGCAGCACCACGGTGTGAGGGCCCGGCGGCAACGGGATCGCGGGGATCGGCGTGGTGCCCACGCCCCGGCCGTCGACGGTCACGTCGGCCCAGGGGAGCACCACCACCTGCAATGTACCGGCGGCCGACGCGTCGGCCTCGGTCGTCGCGGTCTGCGCGGGCGTCGTGGTGGTCGCCGGCGTCCGGGGTCTGGTCGTGCGCTCCGGTGCGGCGGGCGCGGGGGACTCCGGAGCCGCCGTCGCGGCCGTGTCCGCCGCCGCGGCCGCGCCCGTGACCGCGGCCGTGTCCGCGGCCGCACCCGTGACCGCGCCCGCGGCTGCGCCCGCGGCTGCGCCCGCGGCCACGCCCGTGACCGCGCCCGCGGCCGTATCCGCGGCCGCCGGAGCGGTCGGCGCGGCCGCGGCGCCGTCGCCGGAGGCGCCATTGCCCGCGAACAGGAGCGATGCCGTGATCACGGCGGCGCCTGCGAGGCCGAGGAGCGCGAGCAGCGCCGTTCGATTGCGCTGCGGCGGCGGGGCGGCGGAGGTCATGGCTCCGGCGCGAGCGGGGGCCGCGGGGGCCGGAGCAGATGAGGCGTCCGCGCGCGCTCCGGGGCCCTCGGGCTCGCGCGGCGCGGCAGCGGGCACGTCCGCGGGCGGCGCGGCGCCCGCGCGGCTCGGGCTCCTGGGATGGATGTCGCTCGCGCTCGCGATATGCGCCGGCCGCCGGCCCGCCGGCAATACGCCGCGCGCGCCCGGGAGCGCCACGGTCGGCACGCTCGCGGGCGGCGCTTCCGTCGCGGAGAGAGGCCGGTGGGGCACCTCCGGCGCGAGGGCCGGGACGCGCGGGGGCGCCACCTGCGCCACCGTCTCCGCGGAGCGGGCGCTCGGCGGACCGGCGTCGTGGGCATCGGGAGGCGGCGCGGGCGGCGCGATCGGCGGAAGGGCGGGCCTCGGCGCCGCAGGCTCCGGCGCGGAGGCGCCGGAGCGGTCCGCCGCCTGGCGCACGTGGGAGCCCGTCCCGGGCTCGGGCTGGCCGGTGAACGCCTCCACGCGCTGCTTGAGCTCGCGCCGCGCGTCCTGCTCGGCCGTGGGGCCCAGGGCCCACAGCGCCTTCTCCAGCGCGTCGGCGAGCGCGCCGGCGTCGGGCGTGCGGCGGTCCGCGTCGAATGCGACCGCCGCGTCGAGCGCCTCGGCCAGCGCCGCGGGCGCGCCCGGGAAGAGCTCGCGCAGCGGCGGCACGGGCAAGGACGCGATCTTCATGATGAGCTGCGTCTGCGTCTCCGCCTTGCGCACGCGCCGGCCGATCAGCGCCTCGATCAGCGTCACACCCAGCGAGAATACGTCGGCGCGGCCGTCGAATGCGTCGCCGCGCGCCTGCTCGGGGGGCATGTACGGGAGCTTGCCCTTGAACACGCCGGTCTCGGTCTTCTCGCCGCCGAGGCCGGAGATCCGGGCCACGCCGAAATCGGTCAGGCGCACCCGGCCGTCGCGCGCGATGAGGATGTTCGACGGCGAGATGTCGCGGTGCACGACGCCGTAGTTGCGGCCGTCCTCGTCGCACATCGCGTGCACCGACTCGAGCGCGCGCGCGACCTCGCGGCCGATGAAGGCCACGGCGCGGGGCGAGAACGGGCCGCCGCCCTTCTTGAGCAGCGAATCGAGCGCGGGGCCGTCCACGTAATCGAGCACCAGGTAGACCATGCCGTCGGCGACGCCGAGCTCGATCAGGCGGACCACGTTCGGGTGATCGAGGCGCGCGATCACCTGCGCCTCGGCGAAGAACGACTCGGGGGCGTACTCGCCGAGATCGGGGCGATTGATCAGGCGCTTCACGGCGACCCGGCGGCGGAAGTTGCGCGGGCCCTCCTCCTCGGCGAGCCAGACCTCGCCCATCGCGCCCTTGCCGAGGATGCGGATCAGGCGGTACTTGCCGGCGAAGCGCTCGGGGGGCGGAGCGGCGTCGGAGTCGTGTCGGCTGCCAGGGGCTGTCATTCGGCTCCAGAAGAGAAATTTCTGATCTCCCCGTCTCCCCGCCTCCCTGTGATCCCTCTCTTCATTCTTCTCTCCACCTCCCCGCCGGGACTGCTGCCACGCGGCACCAGGACCAGGGCTAGGGTTCCGGCACCACCGCCACGCGGATCGTCGACGCGCCCTCGACGGCGTCGATCCATGCCACGTAGAGCTTGCCATCCACCACCGCCGCCTCGGTCGCCCCGACGGGCGCCGACGACAGCCGATCGATCGTCGTCACCAGGGCGGCGCCGCCGCCGGGATCGACCGTGTAGACGCCCAGCGAGGGCGCGTCGACGCGCGCGCCCGGCGTGACGAGGATCGCGGGCTCGCCGTCGCGCGCGATCCACGCGGGGCGCGGCGCGTCGCGCACGGCCGGCAGATCGCCGAGCGCGGCGTCGTCGAAGAGCCAGGCCGCGCCGGCCGGGTCCGGCGACGCGGCCACGCGGCGCAGCGACGCCGGGCCGGAGACCGGATCGGTCGGGAGCTTGTCGCCGCCGCGCGCCGAGGGATCCACGTAGACCAGCGACGACGGGCCCGCGTCCACCGCGACCGCGAGGCGGCCGAGGGGCACCTCGCCCGGCTCGCCGGCGTCGGGCACGAGCACGGCGCTCGGGCGGACGTCGTCGAGCACCCACCACGCCGCGCCCTCGCGCGCGTACGCGGAGACGACGCCGACCGCGACCGTGAGGCCGTCGCGCGCCCGGAGCAGGCGCGGCGCGCCGAGCTGCGCGCCGTCCACGCCGAGCGGGAAGACCGCGAGCTCGCCGATGATCTCCGGCGCCGCGCCGGACGTGTCGGTGCGCGACCGCAGGTAGCCGAGCTCGACGCGGTCGCCGCGCGCGAGCAGCCTGGGGCGGGACACGGCGCCGTAGCCGACCGTCTCCATGCGCTCCTCGGCGGCCCACGCGGCCTCGAAGCGCGGGCCCTCGGCCTCCTGCCCCGCGGGCGGGAGGGTCACGCGGTACGTGAGCAGCCGCGCGCTCGGCGACTCGTCGCCCGGCAGCGGCGAGGCGCTCACCGCGAGCAGGAGGTCCTCGTCCGAGATCGCGAGCAGATCGTAATAGGGCTCCACCGTGCCCTCGTTGGCGACGAAGCTCGTCACGAGGCCCATCGGCGCGCTGACGGCCCCGGCCGGGCTCACGCGCGCGGCCAGGAACGCCTCGCCGCCGGAGCTGTACGCGTACGTCTGCCACGCGACCAGCACGCCGGACGACTGCGGCAAGAGCTTGAGGTCCATGCCGCGCAGGTAGTCCATGCGCGCGACGGTGATCGGCACCGCCGCGCCCGGCGCCGCGCAGACGCCGTGCACGCAGTCGTATCCCTCGGGGCACGCGCCGTCCGAGCAGCGCGCGGGCAGCTCGCCGTACTCCGGCGAGGCGCACGCGCCCGCGAGCGATCCGAGCGCGATCGCCGCGGCGCGGAGCCGGCGCCTCACGGCCGCCTCCGAGGCCCGGCGAGCGAGCCCGCGCCCCAGCTCATCACGCGCCGCCCTCGCGGCGGCGCGGGCGCGCGCCCCGCCGCCTCGCCCCGCGCGCCCGTCGCGAGCGTCATCGGCGCCGCGCCCACCCAGAGGTCCATCGACGACTCGTGGAACTCGGTCCACGCCACGTACGCCGTGCCCCCCGAGGCGAACGCGCGCGCCGAGTAGAGGTCGTCCGCGCTCGTGCGCGCCACGCTCGCCACGCGCGAGAGCCCCTGCGCCGCCGATCGGAACCCGATCTCGATGGCAGGGAACGAGGGATCGTCCGAGAGCGGCGCGATCAGCGCGCCGTCCTGGAACGGCGTGGCGGTGTACGGCTCGGTCCCTTCCTGCAGCGCGCCGCCCGCGTCGTCGCCGAGCACCTCGCCGCCCGGCCCCACGAGCTTGTAGCGGACGGCGTAGCTCGACGTGGCCGGGCTGTAGTCGCCGTGCTCGAGCACCAGGAGGTCGTCGCCGAGCGCGAAGAGCGGGACGCCGTCCGCGGGCGCGAAGGCCGAGAGCGCGCCGTCCGCGCCCACCCTGGCGACCGCGAACGACTCGAACCCGACGCGCACCGCGAGCCCGGCCTCGCCGCTCCGCCAGAGCGCGCAGTCGCCCGAGAGGGGGAGGATCTCCGCCGGCAAGGGCTGCGACGCGGCGCGCGTCCTGGTCCACACCGAGCCCTGCCGCTCGATGCGGAGCACCTCGACGCGCCCGCCCTCCGAGGGGCGCGTCCACGCGATATCGATCCCGCCCTGCCCGGCCACCGCGCCGAGGTACGGCGGCTCCGAGCCGCCGAGGTAGGGCTCCGCCTCCTCGTAGAGCGTCTCCACGCCGGCCGCGCCGCCGGCGTCCCGCCGCACGGCGACCACCTCGAGGCGCATGTCGTCCCCGTCCACGTCGGGGAAGCGCAGCGTCGCGATCCCGTACCGCCCGTCCTCGAGCGCGACCACGGACGACGCCACCGGGGACCCGTCGCCGTAACCGAGCAGCCGGCGCGGCGCCGACGCGCTCCCGTCCGGCATCACCGCGATCTCGTAGATGCCGCGCGCGCCGGCCGTGAACCCGTCATTGACGACGAGCGCGGCCCCGCCCTCGGGCCGCTCGAGCCAGAACATCTCGCCCGCGTTGATCCAGGTGACCCGCTCCGGCCTCGCGGGGCCCACGTCCGCCCCGTCGCGCACGCACACCGTCGAGCGGCACGAGTACCCCTCCGGGCAGGCCTGATCCGCGCCGCAGGAGAATGGCGCGTCGCCGAGCTCCGGGGAGCACCCCGGCCCGAGCGCGGCCAGAGCCAGGAGGAGGTGCGCGCGATCCATGCCCCGCATCGTATCCCCAACTCCGGGCGGCGCGGAACCTTCGATACCGCCGTCCGCGGGGCGCGCGGCCGAGGGCCTCGAGCGCCGGCCCGCCGTCGGGTTATGCTCGCGTCCATGCGCACGCCGACCCGCCTGATCCGCCTCGCCCTCGCCGCCTGGTCCGCCGCCCTGCTCGCCGCCTGCGCCGAGGACGAGGAGATCGCGCAGGTCCCCGGGGGGCAGCCGGTCGACATCCTCGCCGCGCTCCAGTCGGTGGAGGGGCTCGAGGTCGCCGAGAGGGAGACCGGCATCGAGGGGTACCGCTACTTCGTGCTCCAGTACGATCAGCCCGCGGATCACGATCACCCCGAGGGCGTGCGCTTCGAGCAGCGGATGACGCTGCTCCACAGGGACGCCGCCGCGCCGTTCATCCTGGGGACGAGCGGCTACTTCGTGATCCCGGCCTTCCCCTTCCTGGACGAGCCGGCGGCGCTGCTCGGCGCGAACCAGCTCTTCGTGGAGCAGCGCTGGTTCTCGCCCTCGCGCCCCGATCCCGCGGACTGGTCACGGCTCACGATCCGGCAGGCCGCCGCGGACCACCACCGGATCGTCGAGGCGCTCCGGCCGATCTACGGCGGCCCATGGATCTCCAGCGGCGCGAGCAAGGGCGGCATGGCGTCCGTCTATCACCGCCGCTTCTACCCGGACGACGTCGCCGGCACCGTCGCCTACGTCGCGCCGCAGAGCTACGGCACGTCCGATCCGCGGTACATCGACTTCGTCGCGCAGATCGGCGACCCCGCCTGCGGTGAGGCCCTGCGCGGCGCGCAGCGGGAGGTGCTCCTCCGGCGCGACGCGATGATGGCGAAGCTCACGGCCCAGGCCGATTTCAAGCACCACGAGTACAGCCTGCTCGGCGCGGACAGGGCGCTCGAGGTCGCGGTGCTCGAGCTGCCGTTCACCTTCTGGCAATACTACGGCGCGAGCCGCTGCCCCGACGTCCCGACCGCGGCCTCCACGGACGACGAGGTCTGGGATTTCCTCGACGAGATCGATCCCCCCTCGTTCTGGAGCGACAAGGGCTTCCTCGATTACGAGCCCTACTTCTGGCAGGCCGGCGTCGAGCTCGGCTACCCCGGCCTCGACGAGTCGCACCTCGCCGATCTCCTCCAGTTCCCCGGGATCGACGTGCCCGCGACGTTCGTCGTCCCGGGGCCGGGCAAGGAGCCGGTCTTCGATCCCGAGGCCATGATCGACGTCCGCGACTGGGTCGCGGCCGAGGGGCGTTCGCTGCTCTTCATCTACGGCGAGAACGACCCGTACTCGGCGGCCGCGTTCGAGCTCGGGGGCGCGGAGGGCTCATTCCGGTTCTTCGTGCCGGGCGCGAACCACGGGGCGGAGATCCTCGACCTCGAGGGCGCGGACCGCGACGCCGCGCTCGGCGCGCTCGAGGCGTGGACCGGCGTCACGCCGTCGATCCCCACGGCGGCGCGGGCGCCGATGTCGCTGCGCAGCCTCGCGCGGCGCCGCCCGCTGTAGATCCGATGTGACGTGCCGGAGGTGATGATGGCATCCTCGCGCATCTTCCTGCTCGCCGCCGTCCCGCTCCTCGGCGGCTGCGGCGAGCCTCTCTCGGGCGGCGGCGCGGGCCAGGGCGGCGCCGGCGGCTCGGACGTGGGCTGCGCCGACGGCGAGCGCGAGGCCTTCGTCGATATGAGCCAGTGGCCCGACGTCGCCGGCTGCTCCGGCGGCTTCGATCACCCCGGCGTCGCCGCCGGCGAGGGCCTCGCCCGCACGTGCGGCGGCATGGCCGGCGACGACGCCCAGGACCCCTCCGGCAAAGGCTGCAGCGCCGTGGATCTCTGCGCGGACGGCTGGCACGTCTGCGGCAGCGCGGCCGAGCTCGCGATGGCCTCCGGCGGCCGCGGCTGCGACCCCGCCGCCCAGGGATTCTATGCGACCCGGCAGGCCCAGCAGAATGACTCCTGCCAGGGCCCGCCCGCCGTGGACAACCTCGTCGGCTGCGGCACCCTCGGCGGCAACGCGCCGCCCGATCGCTGCGCCCCGCTCGAGCGCGTCCTCCGCCGGGAGGACTGCGACAGCACCCAGACCTGGCATTGCGGCACCGAATCGAACCAGGCCGAGGAGGCCAGGCTCGTCACCAAGGGCGGCCCCGGCGAGGGCGGCGTGATCTGCTGCCGCGATCCGAGCTAGCCCCGATGAAACGATGAGCAGGGCGTCGCGGCGGATCACGCGCGCCGCGCGAGCTCCGCCATCAGACCGAAGAGCTGGACGGGCGTCGGCGTGGGGTGGCGGCCGCCGCTCAGCTCGCGATAGAGGGTGTGGACGTTGACCACGATGCGCTCGGCGTCGCGCCAGGTCGCATAGCGGCCGAGCGAGATGTCGCGGGCGGCGTCCATCGCGGAGAGGCCGGCCTCGTAGCGGAGGCGGGTCTCGTCGCGGATGTACACGAGGTAGTCACGCACGGCGCGGACGCCGTCGTGATCCGTGATCGGCCCGTGACCGGGCACGATCGTGTCGACGTCCATCGCGAGGATCCGGTCGCAGGCCGCGAGCCAGTTGCCCACGGGGCCGGCCCACATCACCGGGGTGCTCTCGATGAAGAGGATGTCGCCGGTGAAGATGGTGCGGTCTCCGGGGACGTGCACCAGCACGTCGCCCCTCGTGTGGGCGGGGCCGACCTCGATGAGGTGGACCTCCTTGTCGCCCACCGTGACGGTGAGCTCGCCGTCGAACGTGCGCGTCGGGGGGACGCGCTCGATGCCCTCGAAATCGAAGCCGCCGAAGCAGCGCACGACGAGCTCGCCCGCGGGGCCCGCGGCGCGCGCCTGCCGCATGAGGACGGCCATCACGGCGGGGGGGAGCTCGTCCATCTCGGCGGCCCCGGCGCGGGAGGCGATGATCGCCGCGCCCGCGACGAGCTGGTTGCCATAGCAATGATCGCCGTTCGCGTGGGTGTTCACCACCGTGCCGATCCGCTGGGCCGCGGGGACCCTGGCGCGCATCTCGTCGAGCATCCGGGCCGTGAGGCGCAGGTCGAACAGCGTGTCGACGAGCAGCGCCTCCCCGGCCGAGGTCACCAGGCCGGCGTTGCTGAGGCCCCAGGAGCCGTCGGGCTGAAGGTACGCGTAGGTGCCATTGCCGAGATCGTGCAGGGTCTGATCGTATGAAAATCGGGGCATCACTCTCCTCGTGGATCGCTGCGGAATGGGGAGATCGCGGGCGGAGCGGCAATCTACACGATCGGCGCGCCGCCGGAGGTCAAGCCGGCGTGCGCTGCGATCGGCGGGCGGGGGTGCCGGTAGCGCGCGGCCCACAGCGAGAGGACCAGCGCGGCGGCCGCCGCGGCGGCGACCACGGGGGCGAACGAGGCCGTGCCGCGCGCGAGCCAGGCGGCGAGCGCGACCGCGGCGGCGAGGCGGCCCCACTCCAGCGGGACGGCCCAGCGCCGCGCCTCGAACAGGCCGCCCCACACCGAGAGGCCCGCCAGGAGGATCACGACCGCGCCGGCCCGGGCCGGCAGGTCCAGCTTGGTCTGGAAGCTCAGGAGCGCGCTCACTGCCACAGCGGTGATGGTGAACCCCACGACGACATAGACGTTCATTCCACGGGGCGTGGACGAGAGATACTTGGTCTGCGATGCGCGGGAGACCTCCGGGACCGCCACGGGGCCGCCGAGATCGGCGGGGCGCCACTCGGGGGGCATCACCCAGACGAGCAGCTTGTCGCGGAGGCGGCGCGTCTGCCGGGCGCGGCGCGCGAGCGCGACGTAATGCTCGACGTTCGCCCACGCCGGGTTCCAGCTCGAGAGCGGCTCGACGGTGCCGTAGACGGGCTCCTCCTCCTCGCGCCGGAACGTGCCGAAGAGGCGGTCCCAGAGGATGAAGATCCCCGCGTAGTTCTTGTCGATGTACTGCGGATCGATCCCGTGGTGCACGCGGTGGTGCGAGGGCGTGTTCAGGAACGCCTCGAGGAAGCCCAGGCGGCCGACGGCGCGGGTGTGGATCCAGAACTGATAGAGCGTGTTCAAGGTCCGCATCGCGAGCAGCATCGCGGGCGGGAACCCGATCACCGCGAGCGGCACGTAGAACACCCACGAGACGAGCGACGTGAACCAGCTCTGCCGGAGCGCGGTCGAGAGGTTGTACTCCTCGCTCTGGTGGTGGACGATGTGCATCGCCCACAGGAAGCCGACGCGGTGGTTGGCCCAGTGGTAGACGTAATAGCCGAGGTCCACCCCGAACAGGAGCGCGATCCAGGCGAGCGCGGAGGAGGGCGAGATCGTCGCGATCCGGAAGCGCTCGTAGAGGACCGCGTAGATGCCGGCCTCGGCCCCGACGCGCAGGACCAGGAGGAGCTGCATGCCGACGCCGCAGCTCAGGCTCGTGATCGAGTCGTGGAACCGGTACAGCGATTCGCGGCGACGCCGGCCGGCGACGAGCTCCGCGCCGATCAGGAGGAAGAAGAACGGGATCGCGACGACGATGTACCGAGCGTCCACGGTGCGCCTCCATGACGAGGATATCGCCTTCGAGCGCGCCGAGCGACAGGACAAGCGCGCGGGTGGACACCCGGGGCTCCGGCGGCCTGATGAGCACTGCCGGCGGCTCGTGGGGCGCGGGCTCGACGCCGGCGGCGCCGGCCTGGACGGGCCGCGCTCCGTTCCGGGTCCCGGGCGCGCGGCCCGAGCGATTTTCCCCCTCGACAAAGGGCCCGGTTCTGGGTGTCCTTCGGCGCGTGGACGACAGGATCGAGGAGCTCCGGAGGCGCGTCGAGGCGCACCTCGAGACCGCGACGGGCAAGGCGGCCAGGGTCTCCGCGATCGCGCCGCTCGCGGGCGGCGCGTGCCAGGACAACCTCCGCGTGGAGGTCTCGCTCGAGGGCGACGCCGCGCCGCGCGCGCTCGTGCTGCGCAGCGACGCCGCGCGCTCGCTGCCCGGGAGCATCAGCCGGCGCGAGGAGTACCACGTGATCTGCGCCGCCGTCGCGGCCGGGGTCCGGACGCCCGCCGCGCGCTGGCCCGCGGAGGGCCTCACGCGCGAGGGCGCGCACGCGTACTTCCTCGACTGGATCGACGGCGACGCGATCGGCCGCCGCGTGCTCCGGGACGAGCGCCTCGCCCGCGCCCGCGAGGGCCTCGCCGCCGCGCTCGCCGCCGAGCTCGCGAAGATCCACTCGATCCGCCCGGGCGGCGCGCTCGCCGGCGCGCTCGAGCCGCCGCCCGGCGGCGATCCCGCGGCCGCCGCGCTCGCCGCCGCGCGCGGCCATATCGACGCATTGCCCGAGCCGCGCCCGGCGCTCGAGCTCGCGATGGAATGGCTCGAGGACCACCGCCCCTCGCCGCGCGAGGTCGTGCTGGTGCACGGCGATTTCCGTACGGGCAACTTCATGGTCACGCCCGAGGGCCTCTCCGGCGTGCTCGACTGGGAGTTCGCCCATTTCGGGGCCCCCGAGGAGGACCTCGCCTGGATCGCGCTCCGCAACTGGCGCTTCGGCGTGCGCGGCCTGCCCGCCGGCGGGCTCGCCCGCCGCGAGGATTTCCACGCGGCCTACGCGCGCGCGAGCGGCCGCGAGGTCCGCGCCGGCGACGTCCACTGGTGGTCGGTGATGGGCAACGTCCGCTGGGCCACCGGCTGCGTGCAGCAGGGCGAGCGCTACCTCGGCGGCGAGCAGGACATCGAGCTCATCGCCATCCCCGCGCACGCGTTCGAGATGGAGTTCGAGGCGCTCCGCCTCATTGAAATGGGACCGCCGCCCGCGGAGGATTGAATGCAGGATCGACCGGACAAGCTGGCGCTGCTCGGCGCGATCGCGCGCTTCCTCGAGCGCGACGTCCGCCCCGCGCTCAAGGACCCCGGGCTCAGCTTCCGCGCCCTCGTCGCCGCCCACCTCGCGACCACCCTCGCCGCCGAGATCGAGGCCGAGGACGACCTCGAGGCCGCCGAGCTCTCCCGCCTGCGAGCGCTGCTGCCCGATAGCGCGGGGCCGGACGAGGTCCCGGAGACGCGCGCCTCCCGCCGCCGCGAGCGCCTCCGCCTCCGCCGCGAGCTCGCGCGCCGGATCCGCGCCCGCGCGCTCGACGACCAGCAGCGCGCCCGCGCCTTCGCGCACGTCATGCAGACCTTGCGCGAGGACCTCCGCGTCTACAACCGCAAGTTCGACACCTCGGCCGAGCACGATTGAAGAGAGGCATTCATGGATTTCGAGCTTTCCCCCGAGCTCTCCGCGCTACGCAAGCAGGTCCGCGATTTCATGGACGCCCGCGTCCTCCCGAACGAGGACGCGGTCATCGCCGAGGATCGCGAGCGCCGCTACGACACCCTGCGCGGGCTCCAGGCCGAGGCGCGCGCCGCGGGCCTCTGGACCCCGCACCTGCCGCCCGCGCTCGGCGGCCGCGGCCTCGGCGTGATGGGCATGTGCGCCCTCTTCCGCGAGATGGGCCGCTCCATGGTCGGCCCGCGCGTCTTCAACTGCGACGCGCCCGATCAGGGCAACATGGACCTCCTCCTCGGCGCCGGGAGCGACGCATTGAAGGCGCGCTGGCTCGCGCCGCTCTGCGCCGGCGAGATCACGAGCGCGTTCTGCATGACCGAGCCCGCGCCCGGCGCCGGCGCCGATCCCTCGAACCTCCGCACCACCGCGACGCGCGACGAGGACGGCTGGCGGATCGACGGTCACAAATGGTTTTCGACCGGCGGCGGCGACGCGGCCTTCCTCATCGTCATGGCGCGCACCGGCGACGACCCGAAGCGGGGCGCCACGATGTTCGTCGTCGACCGCCGCGCCGAGGGCGTCGAGCACGTGCGCGACGTCCCCACGATGGGCGAGCCCTTGCTCGCCCACCGCGAGGCCGAGCTCCGCTTCCACGGCGTGCGCGTCGGCGACGACGCGGTGCTCGCCGGCGTCGGCGAGGGCTTTCGCCTCGCGCAGAAGCGCCTCGTCCCCGCGCGCCTCACCCATTGCATGCGCTGGCTCGGCCTCGCGGAGCGCGCGCTCGGCCTCTGCCGCCGGTACATCGCCTCCCGGGTGAGCTTCGGCCAGGTGCTCGCCCGCCACCAGCTCGTGCAGAAGATGATCGCCGACAACGCGGCCGCCATCCACGCCGGCAACCTGATGACGTTCCATTGCGCCTCGATGCTCGAGCGCGGCCTCGCGAGGGAGGCCCGGCCCTACTCGTCGATGGCGAAGAACCACGTCGCGCGCCTGCTCTGCAAGGTCCTCGACGACGCCATCCAGATGCACGGCGGGCTCGGCTACAGCGACGACATGCCCTTCGCGTCGTGGTACAAGCACTCCCGCGCCGCGCGCATCGCCGACGGCCCGGACGAGATCCACGAGGTCCTGATCGCGCGCGAGTACCTCATGAACAGGCTCGAGATCCTGATCTAGGGCGTGTCCGCAAGCCGTCGCGAGCGCCCCGAAGCTAGGGAGCGCGACCGAGGAATACTCCTGTATTTTGAGGGCGCGCGACCGACGATTCGGGGCGCGTAGCAGGTTTGCGGACACGCCCTGGCACCAGTGGCGCTTTTCAGAGATCACGCCGTGATCGCTCAGGCCGCCTTCGCCCGCTCGGGCCTCTCCTCCAGCTCCCCGCGCGCCTCCAGGAAGCCCGCGCTGTCGAGCCAGCGGCGCACGGCCTCGAGGTGCCGCTGCTCCTCCAGATCGGCGAGCGTGAACTCGTCGACCATCTCATCCTGGCCGAACGCGCGCGCCATATCGATGAGCCGCCGCCAGCCGTCGTTGTCGGCGAGCTCGGCGATGAGCAGCGCGTCGAGGCTCTGGACCAGGCTGGTCCTCGGATCGCTGATCACCTGGAACAGGCCCATCGCCTCGACGCCCGCGATATCGGCGGCGGGCGTCGTCGCGGTCGGATCCGCGCCGATGCGCTCGATCGCGGCCCGGAGCAGCGCGAAGTGCCGCGCCTCCTCGTCGTGGAACGACACGAGGTCCTCCCGGCTCGGCCCGCCCGCGAAGCTGCCGAGCGCCTCGTGCTTCGCGATCAGGAGCTCGTAGAGCCTGGTCCCGCTCCGCTCGAACGCCAGCCGCTCGCCGAGCTTGTCGACCAGCGCCGCCGGCGCCTTGCCGCGCACGACCTCCGCCACGGCCGTGACCACGCCCCTCACGCTCCCGGGCGGCGGCACCGATCCGATCGGCGGCGCCTCCCGCGCGTAATCGACGCGGACCTCGGCCGCGTTCTGCTCGTCTCCGGGCGAGGAGGGCGGCACGCGCACGGCCGCCTCCTCTGCCTCCTTGCTGTCGATCGGGGACACCTGCGCCCCCGTCCGGTTCATCCCGATCTCCGTCGTCATGGCGTGGCCTCCTGCTGCGCCGCGGGCGCGGCGCGCTTCACGAGCTCGGTCCCCGGCGTCCACTGGTACCCGGCGGCGACCACCTCGGACGGGGACACCGGCGTGTTGAGGCGGTGGCGGTAATCGAGCGTCTCCTGGCTCTCCGGCACGAGGCGCGGATCCACGATCCGCGTCCCGACCGCGCGCAGGTGGACCTCGTCCCGGAGCACCTGCCGCACGAAATCACGGTGGCTCTTGTACTGGATCGGCGCCGGCAGCGCGTCCGGCAGGAGCTCCGCCGCGTCCCGCCCCTCCACGCGCTGGAACCAGTCGATCGCGATGTGCAGGTGCCCGAGCTCGTAATCGAGGAACCGCGCCCAGAGCGCCCGGATCCGCGGGTCCTCCTCCTGCTCGTGGCAGCTCCAGTAGTTGTACACCTCGGCCGCCTCGTGCAGCACCCACTTCTCCAGCCACGTCTCCGTCGGGTCGATCATCGACTCGTAGTGGGTGACGTGCTGCTCCTCGATCGACGCGATCTCCGCGTACAGCATCCGCGCGACCGGATCCGCGTACAGCGGCCCCACGTTCGCGTAGAAATTGTACGTCTGCTGCTCCCCCGACAGGATCGTCAGCGCGTTCAGCTTGGAGACGAGCGCCGCGGTCCGCCGGTCGTACGGCTCCCGCACGTCATCGACGGGCGCGCGGTGCTCCACCGACGTCGGCCGCCCCGCCGTGGCGTCGGTGTAATACTGGAGGATGTTCTGCGAGTCCTTTCCTTCCAGCCGATCGAGCAGCGCCGTGTAACGGTAGAGGTGGTCGTAGTCCTCGAGCAGGCCGAACCGATAGAGCTGGGCGAGGTACGGGTCCGGCTCGTGCTGAGCGACGCTCGCCGTGACCTCGATGGCGACCTGCTCGTATCCGATGGTGGTCTCCAGCGTCGACTGGTCCGCCGGGTTCAGCCAGTTGACCGTCGTCTGCTGGTGGTGCTCCACCCGCCGCACGTCCGCGAGGACCCTCCTCAGGTCCCCGTTCATACGCGCGAACGAGTGCTTGAACCGCACGCTCTCCATCTCGATCCCGTTCATCAGGATCACGCGGACCCTCGTGAACGCGTCGCTGTCGAGCTTGCTGTAGGGGGAGCCGACGATCTCTCGCCAGCTGAAGGACTGGCGATCGAGCGGCACCCCCCGCTCCTGCATGATGTCGAGGGCCATGGTACCTCCGTCTGTGGCGCGTACATGAGGCGCTCCCCCCGGGCCTCGCAAGCCTGGCAAGCGCCGCGCCCGCGCCCCGGCCCGCCTGTGCCTCCTCCGGACGCGCCCGATCCCTCGGATGGCCGAGGACGCCCGGAGCTTCGCCGCCGCCGGCGCCCGCCCCGACTCCAGCGTCAGCGTCAGCGTCCGTTTCCGTTGCCGTGCCTGCGTCCGCGCCCGCGTCCGCTCCCGTCACCGTGTCCGTTTCCGTGACCGCGGCCGCTGCCGTCCTCGGGCCCGCGGCCGCGCGGCGGCAGATCAGAGGCTCAAATGGAAATGGGGCTCGGTGCTCTTCCGCTCGTCGAGCAGCACCACGCCCGGCTCCTCCGCCACCGCGGCCTTGAAGGCCGCCACCTGGGCGGGGGTCATCGTGCGGGAACGGACGTCGATCGCGCCGGCTTTGAGGTGCTTCGACACGTAGCGGCCCTGCGCGATCTGCGCCACGATGCGGTCCCGGATCGCGCGCAGGCGCGCCTTCCGCGAGAGCTTCCGCGCCATCGCGTCCTTGTAGACGTCGCGGATCTCGACGGCGGCGGACCTGTTCTCGTAGAGCGCGGCGATGTCCTCCCCGTTCTCGAGCTTCGCGTGCATGAGCTCCGCCTGGCGCGCGGGGCTCCTCGTCCCGCCGGTGATCACGAGCGGATGGCGCGTCGCCTTGAAATAGCGCGCCGCGATGCGCGAGAGCCGGTCCCGAGCGCGCCCGTCGAGCCGCACATCGCGCGCGCGCACCTCGATGTGCGCGCCCGCCTTCACGCGCTTCACGTCCGTATCGGCCGCCTTCGAATCGGTCGATCCGGGCCCGGACGGGCTCGCGTCGCCGCCCTCGCGCGCCTTCTCGCGAGAATGCGACGACCGCTTCTTCTCGGCCGGCGCCTCCTCGGCCGCAGGCTTCCCGGCCGAGGCCTCGCCCGTGGGCGCCTTCTCGGCCGGTGCCTCCTCGATCGCGGTCTCGGCCGCTGTCGCCTTCTCGATGGGCGCCTTCTCGGGCGCAGCCTTCTCGGGCGCCTTCTCGGCCGGCGCACCGGCGCCGGGGGGCTCACCCTTGTCAGCGTGCGCCGCGCCCGGAGCGGCGAGCGCTCCCAGGCAGACGAGCGCTGCGGCGATCCAGCGAGCTTCCCCTCTTCGTTGCACGGGCGGCTCTCTCCGCGCCGCGGAAGGGCGGCGCGGCGCGCTCCTCCCACGCCGCGGCCGCCACGTCAAGCCCCCGCGCTCCAGCTCCCGCGCGTCGCGCCCCACGTCCAGGCCGGGCATCCGCGCGCGGGGTCGTCGGGGCGCGCGTTGGACGCGGCGCGCTGGACGCGGCGCGCTGGAGCTGGAGCGCGGGTGGTATGCGCGCGGGTCTGGTCTTGGTAGCGATAATAGGTACACAGGAAAAGCGCAGGAGCAGCGCACGAGACCCACGCGCGGCCTGCGGGATCCCCACGATTGGTTTTCCATTGACAAATCGTCGCCGATTGCATGTCCTGGTCCCTCGCCCGGGCCTCGCGGCGGCCGGGCATGGAGAGGGCTCGATGCCTCCTGCGGCGCGGATCACGGACATGCATACCTGCCCCAAGGTGGAGCCGGGGCCGGTGCCCCACGTCGGCGGGCCGGTCGTCGTCGGGGAGCCGACGGTGCTCATCGGGTTCCAGCCGGCCGCGCGGGTGGGAGACAAGCTCGTCTGCGTGGGGCCGCCGGATTCCATCAAGAGCGGCGAGCCGACCGTCGTCATCGGCAACAAGGACGCGGCGCGGCTCGGGGATCCCACGTCGCACGGCGGGGTCGTCGTGGTCGGGTGCCCGACCGTGATCATCGGATCGTCGGCGCAGGGGGAGACCCTCCGGACCGACAAGCCCTTCTGCGAGGAGTGCGAGCGCAAGAAGAAGGAGCGCGAGGCGAAGCGCAAGCGAGGAAAGAGCTCATGACCAGGCTGAGCCTCACGGTCGCCTCCGGCGACGATCTCTCGGTGCGGCGGTTCTCCGCCCAGGAGTCCGTCTCGTCTCTCTTCACCGTCTCGGTCTGGGCGCGATCGCCGAGCGCGGAGATCGATCTCGAGGCCATCGTCGGCAAGGACGCGTCGCTCGAGATCGTGCACGGGACGCGCTTCACCGCGGGCATGGGCGCGCGCCACTGGAAGGGCGTCTGCGCGTACGCGGAGCAGGTGCAGGCCGAGACCACCGGGCTCTCGACCTATTACCTGCGCATCGTGCCGAAGCTGTACCTGCTCACGCAGCGCAGGAACTACCGGATCTTCCAGCACCTCAACATCCCGGACATCGTGGACAAGATCCTCGGGGAATGGGGCGTCGAGCACGACTGGAAGGCCGCGCGCGGGGCGTACCCGAAGCTCGAGTACAAGGTCCAGTACGGGGAGAGCGACTACACGTTCGTGAGCCGGCTGCTCGAGGAGGCGGGGATCGCGTTCGTGCACGCGGATCCGGGCGCCTCCGGGACGAAGCTCACGCTCGACGATCAGCCGCACTCGCGCGAGGCGCGGCCGACGCTGCCCTTCGTCGACAACCCGAACCAGGCCTCCGAGAAGGAATGGGTGACGCGCGTCCGGCTCTCGCACGAGGTGCGGCCCGGCGCGCACACGCTGCGGGACTACGATTTCAGGAAGCCGGCGTTCGCGCTCTTCGCGGAGGCGCCGAAGGCGAAGGCGCCCGAGGACTTCTACGAGCAGTACCAGTACAGGCCGGGCGGGTTCCTGATCGAGAAGGGGCGGGAGGGCAACACGCCGGTCGCCGACGATCAGGGCACGGCGCGGTACGATCAGGCTTACGGCAACGCGAAGGCCGCTCGGCTCCTCGGCGGCGACCGCGCGGGCAAGCGCGCGGTGAGCTTCGATACGAACGCGGTCGACCTCTACCCGGGCGCGCTGCTCACGATCGGGCATCACCCGCACGCGGAGCTCGGCGAGGGGGAGCGGCTGCTCGTGCTCGAGACGGCGATCGAGGGCTCGCCGGACGGCGAGTGGGCCGCCTCGGGCCGCGCCGTCTTCGCGTCGGAGCCGTACCGGCCGCCGCAGCGCACGCAGAAGCCCGACGTGATCGGCGTGCAGAGCGCGACCGTCGTGGGGCCCGCGGGGCAGGAGATCCACACCGACGAGTTCGGGCGCGTGCGCGTCCAGTTCCCGTGGGATCGCGAGGGCAAGCACGACGAGCACTCGTCGTGCTGGATCCGCGTCTCCCAGGGGTGGGCGGGCACCGGGTACGGCATGCTCGTCCTGCCGCGCATCGGGCAGGAGGTGCTCGTCGGCTTCCTCCAGGGCGATCCGGATCAGCCCGTCGTCGTGGGGCGCGTGTTCAACGCCAAGGAGCAGGTGCCCTACAAGCTGCCGGACCACAAGACGCGCAGCACGTGGAAGAGCGACTCGTCGCTCGGATCGGGCGGCTTCAACGAGATCATGTTCGAGGACCTGAAGGCGAACGAGCTCGTCTACATCCAGGCCGAGAAGGACCTCCGGAAGCTGGTCAAGAACGACGAGACGATCACCGTCGGCAGGAACCGGCAGAAGTACGTGCTCGCGAACGAGACCGAGACGACCGGCGCGAACCGCACCGAGGTGACCGGCGTGAACCGCACCGAGATCACCGGCGCGAACCGGCTCACCGTGGTCGGCGGCGACAGCCTCAAGCTCGTCCGCGGCGACGAGCTCGAGAAGACCGACGGCAAGATGATGGTGCTCGTGCGCGGCGATCAGGACATCGTCGTGAAGCAGGACAAGCGCGAGCGCGTCGAGGGCTCGAGCCACCTCAAGGTGCGCGGCAAGCAGAACCGGAAGATCGACGGCAAGTACTCGCTCCTGGTCGGCAAGGACCAGCACGTGAAGGTCGGCAAGCACCACGCGCTCGACGCCGGCAAGGAGATCCACCTCAAGGCCGGCAGCTCGCTGGTCATCGAGGCGGCGCAGGACCTCACGCTCAAGGGCCCGGGCGGGTTCATCCGGATCGACTCGGGCGGCGTCACCATCAAGGGCACGATGGTGAAGATCAACAGCGGCGGATCGGCCGGCTCCGGCAAGGGGTCGAGCCCGGAGGCGCCGGACGAGGCGCAGGAGGCCGTGATCGAGGAGCCGCCGAAGCCCGTGCCCGAGAACGTCGCCCTGACCGGGATCACCGGGAGCGGCGGATAGCGGCGGGAGGCGCGGATGTTCCGGCTGAGACCGCACAACAAGAGGCCCCTCGGCGACGCCGATTTCATCGGGCGGCTCGAGGAGGTCGTCGCCGAGGACCTCTACCAGCGCCGCGTCACGCCCGAGGAGCGGACGCGGTTGCCGCTGCGCGAGATGATCGAGCACGGCGTGGACGTGGCGCGCGGCTACGGGCTCAAGACCGAGCGCGATCTCGCGGGCTTCGTGCTGAACATGATCCGCATCAACCCCGAGTTCCACCGGCAGCCGCGGATCCAGGCGATCCTGCGCGATCCGGCGCTCGCGCCGCCCGCGCGGCGGGAGAAGCTCCTCACCGCCGTCTCGGACGAGGAGTGGGAGGAGGCGGCGCGGATGACCGACGCCGACGATTACTGGGACCGGGTCCTTCCGGATCCATTGGCCCGCGCGTGAGGGTTCGCTTATGCCGTCGCCCGCCAGAGAACAGGCCTCGCTCAATGACGCCAACGCCGGCGCGTTCCGGGACGCGCAGCCCTCGTCCACCGAGACCTGCCCGCTCGAGAAGGGGCTCATCGCCGGGATCTTCTTCGACGGGACCGGCAACAACAAGTACGCCGACGCGGCCGGAGGGTCCGAGAGCAACGTGGCGCGCCTCTACGAGGTCTACAAGAAATTCACGGACGAGCGCTGGGTCCGCGAGAAGCTCTACATCATCGGCCCGGGCGCCGCGTCGGGCGACGAGGAGGGGGAGGAGGGCGCCGAGACCATCCCCGAGGGCGGCTTCTGGCACAACATCGGCGGCCAGAAGGGCGGCAGCGGCGGCAGGGAGCGGCTGAACATCGCCTATCGCTGGCTCAAGGCGAAGTGCGACGAGCACAAGCCGCCGGAGAAGAAGCTCGTCGACACCTACGGCTTCAGCCGCGGCGCGTCCCTCGCGCGCACGTTCGTGAACCTCGTGAACCAGGCCCTGAAGCAGGAGGTCGAGAACGTCAGCCACCGCTTCCTCGGCGTCTTCGATACCGTCGGGTCGTGGAGCTCCGAGGAGGAGGTGTCCATGAACCCCGGCCTCGACAGCGGCGACAGCTACGCCTGGGCTCACTTCACCGCGCGGCACGAGCACCGCAAGCACTTCCCGCTCTCGGTGCTGCCCGGCGCGGACAAGGAGTACACGGGCGTGCACTCGGACGTCGGCGGCGGCTACGCGGACCAGACGCCGCGCGTGCGCAACCACATCGCGTTCGTCACGTGCAATCACATGTACCTCCGGAGCATCGAGTCCACCGTCGACATGGACCCGCCGCCGACGAACGGCGTGAACATCGATCAGCTCTACGACGAGATGGAGATCTACGGCGGCGGGCGGGCCGTCATGTACGATCCGAACGGCTCCTTCCCGATCGAGCGGCAGCGGTGGATGGCGACCTACGTCCACACCTCGACGGGCGCGATGCCCTGGAACTGGTCGACCTGGAGCGGGCGGCGCCGGACGATCCAGCACGAGAAGCGGACGATCGGGGCGCTCCCGCCCAATTTCACCTGGCGCTGAGCCCCCGTGGACGAGCGCCGCCTGATCCTCGCCGTGTGCGCGGGCCCGGACCGGGGCCGGAAGGCCGCGCTGCGCCCGGGCGAGGCGCTGCGCGTGGGCCGGTCCGAGCGCGCCGGCCTCGCGGTGCCGAGGGACGGGCGGATGTCGGCCGCCCATTTCGAGCTGCAATGGGACGGCGCGCGGGCGCGCCTCCTGGATCTCCAGAGCGCCGGCGGCACGCAGCTGAACGGCGAGCCGGTCACGGGCGCCGAGGTGCCGCACGGGGGCTGGATCCGGGCCGGGGAGACCAATTTCACGGTGCACGTCGAGGCCTTCACGCCGGCGCCCGCGGAGGAGGACGAGGACGACGAGGGCGACGAGGGCGGCGCGCCCGCGGAGGCGCCGGACGACGATCCGCCGTTCCCGGCGGAGGAGGCCGAGGGGGAGGAGAGCGACCTGCCGATCGGCGAGGACGAGGAGCAGCGGTGGAACCGGCGGCAGGCCGCGCGGGAGGCGCGGCGGCTCCGCGCGGCGCGCGAGGCGGGCGTCGCCCAGGCGCTGCCCATCCTGACGGCCGCCGCGAGGCAGGCGCCCCTCCACGCGATCCTCGACGCGGCGCGCACGCCGCGGATCCTCGAGGTGCTGCGCGAGGCGGTCGAGGATCACCGCTCGCTCTACGAGGGCGTGGAGGGCGAGGCGCTCGACGACGTGGCGCCGTACCTCGTGCGGCTCGACGCCGGCTCGCGGCTGCTCGGGCAGCTCGTGCGCGAGGGGTGGATGCGGCGCTGGGGCATCTTCGCCGAGGGCGACGTGCCGCGGAGGGACCTCCGGCGCCACCTGCGCCGCTTCCTCCTGGTCGAGGACGACGAGACGCGCGAGCGCCTCTATTTCCGCTACTATGACCCCGGGGTCCTCCGGGCCTTCTGGCCCACCTGCTCGCGGAGGCAGCTCGAGGACCTCATCGGCCCGCTCCGCGCGTTCCTCGTCGAGGGCGACCGGGGCGAGGTCCTCCGCCTGACCGCCTCCGGAAAGGTCGAGCCCTGGAGCGGGCCCGCGTGAGATGCCTTCTCGCCGCGGGCCCGCAGCGATAACCTCTGCTGACGTGCACCGAGCCGCCCCGCACCGCGGCGGCCGGGGAAAGGTCCCGCTCCGATGCCGCTCCTCGAGCTCTCCTTCGCTTCCGGCGAGCGCTCGCTCTCGGTGCGACGCTTCGTGGTGAACGAGGCCGTCTCCTCGCTCTTCGAGGTCTCCGTGTGGGCCCGCTCCCCGGACTCGAGCGTCGACCTCTCGGCGCTCGTCGGCCAGCCCGCGGCCCTGCGCATCGAGAGCGGCTACAAGTTCGCCCACAGGCCCGGCCGCCTCTGGGCCGGCGTCTGCGCGTTCGCGGCCCAGGTCGACGCCGAGCCGGCGCCGAACCTCTCCACCTACCAGGTCAAGATCGTCCCGCTCCTGTGGCTGCTCACGAAGCGCAGCGGCCACCGGATCTTCCAGCACCTCAGCATCCCGGACATCATCGACAAGCTGCTCGCGGAGTGGACCATCACGCCCGCCTGGGAGATCGACCGCGGCCGCTACCCGAAGCTGGAGCTCAAGGTCCAGTACGGCGAGAGTGATTACACGTTCTTCTGCCGGCTGCTCGAGGAGGCGGGCATCACGTTCCTCTTCGAGGACGGCGACGACGACACGCAGCTCGTCCTGCGCGACGAGCCTCAAGCGCGGCCGATCCGCCCCGATCCCCTGCCCTATTTCGAGCACGCGAACCAGGCCGCCGAGAGGGAGTTCGTGACCAACACCCGCATCGGCTGCGAGGTCCGGCCGGGCGCGTTCATCCTGCGCGACTACGATTTCCGCAGGCCGATGCTGGTGCTCGCCGAGGAGGCGCCGAAGGCCGCGCCGCCCGAGGACAGGAACGAGCAGGTCCGCTACGAGCCGGGCTCGTACCTCGCGGAGATCGGCGCGGGCGGCGGCACGCCGAACGCGGACGACAAGGGCGTCGCCCGGTACGACGTCGGTTATGGCAAGGCCCAGGCCACGCGGCTGCTTGCCGGCGCCCGCGCCGGCAAGCAGGCCGTGACGTTCGACACCAACGCGATCGACGTCCGCCCCGGCACCCTGCTCACGTTCTCGGGCCACGCGCACCCGGACGCCGGCCGCCCGCTGCTCGCGACGCATTTCTCGATGGAGGGCTCGCCGACCGAGGCGTGGCACATGACCGCGCACGCGGTCCCCGCGGAGATCCCCTATCGCCCGCCGGCGATCACGCCGAAGCCCGTCGTGCACGGCATCCAGTCGGCGACCGTGGTGGGGGTCAAGAACCAGCACGAGACGCAGGAGATTCACGTCGACGAGTTCGGCCGCGTCCGCGTGCAGCTCCCCTGGGACCGCGACGGCAAGGCCGACGATTTCGCCTGCTGCTGGATCCGGGTGAGCCAGGGCTGGGCGGGCAAGGCGTACGGGTTCATGACCATCCCGCGCGTCGGCCAGGAGGTGATCGTCACCTTCCTCGACGGCGATCCGGATCAGCCGGTGATCACCGGCCGCCTCTACAATCAGGTGAACCCGCTGCCCTACCCGCTGCCCGAGCACAAGACGATCAGCACCTGGAAGAGCGACTCGTCGCCTGGATCGAACGGGTTCAACGAGATCAAATTCGAGGACCGGAAAGGCCAGGAGCTCTTCTATCACCAGGCCGAGAAGAACCAGCGGGTCCTCGTCAAGAACAACGAGACGATCACGGTCGCGCGCAACCGGCGCAAGGACGTCGCGCGGATGGAGACCGACACGACCGGCGTGAACCGCACCGAGGTGACGGGCGCGAACCGATCCGAGATGACCGCCGTGCTCCGGACGACCCTCGTCGGGGCCAACCGCGGGAGGTGGGTGAAGGGCCACAAGGGCGTCATGAACCAGGGCCACCGCCAGCTCCTCGGCATGAAGACGATCGATATCATCGTCGCGAAGGACAAGCGCGAGCGGCTGCAGCGGGACGCGCACCTCTACGTCAAGGGCGACCGGAGAGAGCAGGTGGAGGACGACAGGTCCTTCGTCGTCGTGGAGGACCACCACGAGAAGATCGACGGCTCGTTCGCGCTGGCGTCCGGCAAGACGAGCAGCTACCACGCCGACGAGACGCTCACCGGCGAGGCCGGCACGGGCGTGACCGCCAAGGGCCCCGGCGGGTTCGTGGCCATCGACGCGGGCGGCGTGACGATCTCCGGCACGCTGGTGCGCATCAACGCGGGGGGCAGCGCGGGCGAGGCGCGCCAGGCGAAGCCCGCCCGCACGGCGCTCGCGAAGGAGCTCAAGCAGCCCAAGGACGCGAAGGTCGCCGTGGACGAGCGCGGGGACGTCGACATGGCCGCGCTGCAGAAACACCTCGCCGCGGTCGCGAAGGAGATGAAGGGCAAGTCCGGCGTCACGGACAGGAAGTGGGGCAGATCCAAGGTCGTCGGAGGGCGCAAGGTGTTCCAGCGGGACGACCTCATCGATCCGGACGCCAGGGACAAGAGCGGCCGCACGAACCTGCAGCGAATGAAGCGAGGCCTCGCCCCGCTCGGCCCCGACGGCAAGAGCGTCAACCTGCACCACCTCATCCAGAGCGACTCGGGATCGATCGCCGAGATCTCCGGGAGCTTCCACAAGGACTACCACAAGGTCATCCACATCAACCCGCCCACCATCCCCTCGGGGATCGACCGGAAGAAATTCCGCGCCTGGCGGCGCGATTACTGGAAAGAGCGCGCCGGGGACTTCGAGGGAGGTGCGTCGTGAGCATGGCGGACCTGGAGCGCGCGCTCGCGCTCATCGCGGAGCACACGGATCTCGCCTCGTTCGTCGGGCCGCGGCCCAAGATCCTCGTGCGCGCCGCGGAGAAGGCGCTGGGGCTCAAGCTGCCGCCGACCTACCGGCGCTTCGTCGCGGAGCTCGGCGCGGGCAGCTTCGGCGCGGCCGAGATCTACGGGATCGTGGACGCCGATTTCGATCGCTCGTCGGTCCCCGACGGCGTCTGGTTCACGCTGAACGCGCGCGAGGAGGACAAGCTGCCCCCGGACCTCGTGGTGCTCGGCGCCGAGGACGACGAGATCTTCTGCCTCCGCGTGCGCCCCGGCGAGCCGGAGGCCGAGGTCATCGCCATCAATACCGGGGAGGACCCGGATCGCGCCGGCGCGTACGCGCTCGCGCCTGATTTCGGCAAGTACCTCCTGGATCGGGTCGAGGGGGAGCTGGAGGCCATGCGATGAGCGGTCAGGGCGTGCTTCACAGAGGCTCCGAGCGATACGTCATCGCGGCGCGCGGCTCGGCGCCGAACGGCGAGCGGCTCCGGTTCCCGGACCGGGAGCTGGCGCGGGCGTTCATCGCGAGCCTCGCGGCGGAGCCCGGCAACCGCGAGCTGCTCCGCGCCGCCGCGGCGGGCGCCCCGTCCGCGGGGGTGCCGAGGGGCTTCGGCAACCGCCCCGACGAGGCCGAGTGGGCGCCCCTGACCGAGGCCCTGGCGCGCGGCTCGCTCGATGTCGTGCGGATGATCGATCACCCGATCTCGCCCTGCACCGTGACCACCACGGGCACGCTCACGCTGAGCGAGGTGTCATGGGGCGAGACGTCCGGAATCTATCCGACGCGCGAGAACCTCTACAAACCGGACAGGTGGGACCAGGAGAAGATGTGCGAGCTGCTCCGGGCTCGGGCCGCGGTGGACGACGTCGCCAAGCGCAACAGCCACGTCCGGAAGGCCAAGCCGGGGAGCGGCAACATCGAGAGGATGATGCGGCCTTACCATTGCATCGAGAACTTCCCCGCGCCGGACAAGGAGATCGACGTCGAGGTGAAGTGGTTCTATCTGTCGTCGTTCCCCGACAAGCCGATCACGCACCCGGGCGCGTCGCAGGAGATGGTGATCGCGAAGACCTACGGCCCCTTCCATAACACCGGCGGGGGCGACGTGGCCAGGGGCGACGTCTGGCTGCACTTCTACAAGATCGCGCCGAAGCGCTGAGCCGGGTCACCTCCGGCCGGGGGGCGGCGCCGCCCGGCCGAGCGCGCGGCCGCGCAATGCGGCCGGGTGCGTCTCGAACTGGTCGATCTGGAGGTGCACCTCGGCGATCACCCGCGCCTTGAAGCGCTGGTACATCGGCAGCTCCTCCGCGAGGGCCTCGGGCAGGTACAGGGGCACCTGCTGCGACGAGCCCGCCGGCTGCAGCAGGGCGCGGAGGTGCTTGCCGCCGAAGACGTTCCGCCGCTGGTAATGGCGCTGCTCCAGGAGGACGCGCTCGGTCTGGGCGTCGAGGTAGCCGGCCTGGACGACGCGCTTGCCCTGAACGAAGGCGTCGCGGATGCGCGTGGTGAGGCCCTCGGCGACGGCGGGGGCGCTGCGGAGATCGGGGAGCTTCAGGAAGTCCTGCGCGGCGGCCAGCGTGCTCTTGAGGTGCTCGTCGTTGCCGACCAGCGGGGTCACGGTGGTCACCGTGGCCTTCAGGGTCTCGAGCTCGTCGAACGGGAACGAGACGTCGCCGGAGAAGAGGCGGAGCGGGGCGACGTACTTGCCCTCGCGGACGCCGCCCTGCAGCGCCTCCTGCACGCCCTCGGCGTCGGACGGGGTCGCGCGCGCGAGGATCTCGAAGATCTCCCGGCGATCCTCGATCTCCACGGGGTCCTTGACGAGCGAGGGGTCGTCGAGCTCCTCGTCGAGCGGGCGCTGCTCGAGATCGCCGAGCAGGCCGCGCCAGGCCGGCTGGCGGCGCACGCGCGCGATGCTGTCGGGATCGTACCAGACGAGGTGCACGACCTCGCGGGCGTCGTGGCGGTAATCGGAGAGCGGAGCGGGCGCGGGGACCGGCCCCGCGGGATCGGAGGGGCCCGGGCCGTCGCGCCGGAGCATGCTCCGGGGGAGCGCGCCCGCGGCCGCGGCCGCGTTCGACGCGCCGAGGGCGCCGCCGTTCGCCGATTCGGGGGGCCTGATCGCGCCCTCCGATTGAATGGCGGCAGTGCCCACGGTGGCCCCCGCCGGCGCGCCCGACGCCGCCGGCGCGCCCGACGCCCAGG